>NZ_CP046509.1:3482067-3786524 GCF_009738185.1 Erwinia sorbitola
TCATGCCTCCTCCCACAGCTTTCCATCGCGCAACCTCAGACGGCGGTCACAGCGCGCAGCCAGTTGTTCGTCATGAGTCACGAGAATCAGCGTGGTGGCAAAATCACGGTTCATGGAAAATAACAGATCGGCAATACGGTCGCCGGTTTTACGGTCGAGGTTGCCGGTAGGTTCATCAGCAAACAGTAGCGCCGGGCGACCGTTAAAGGCGCGGGCAAGCGCCACACGCTGCTGCTCACCGCCAGATAGCTGCGCAGGCAGATGGCTGAGGCGCTCACTTAAACCCAGCTGTGCCAGCAGCGCCGCTGCCTGTTCCCGGCTTTGGCGATCGCTTTCACCACGCAGCAGTGACGGAAGCTGCACATTTTCCTGCGCATTTAACGTAGGCACCAGCATAAATGACTGGAAAACAAAACCGACATTCTTCGCCCGCAGCTCTGCCCGTTGTTCCTCATCCATCTGATGCAACGGCTGACCAAGCATCATAACCTCCCCTTCACTGCCGTCATCCAGCCCGGCCAGTATCCCCAGCAGCGTCGACTTACCCGAGCCTGATTCGCCAATCAGGGCAAGTGTTTCAGCCGGTTTGACAACCAGCTCAACTCCGGTAAGGATGGAAAGCTGATGCTCACCCTGACCGACGGACTTACTAAGACGATGAACTTCAAGAATGTTTTCCGCTGGCATTACCCTTTCCTGTTCTTATTGGCTTTTATGACGCTTCGTGCAACTGCGGCAGAGACACTGCTGGTGCTGGGCGATAGTCTGAGCGCCGGTTACCGCATGTCTGCCAGTGCTGCGTGGCCTGCGTTACTCAATGATAAATGGAAAAACTCCCCCAGGATCGTTAACGGTAGCATAAGTGGTGATACCGCAGCGCAGGGGCTGGCACGTCTCCCGGCACTGCTGAAACAGCATCAGCCGCGCTGGGTGTTGATCGAACTGGGTGGTAACGATGGTTTACGCGGTTTTCCGCCGCAGCAGATAGAGCAGCAGCTGAGTCAGGCAATCAAGCTGGCGCAGGCGGCTAAAGCACAACCCGTGCTGATGCAGGTTCGCCTGCCTGCCAACTATGGTAAACGTTATACAGAATCGTTTGCCGCCATCTACCCTAAACTGGCTCAGGAACATGCGATCCCGCTGCTCCCGTTCTTTATGGAACAGGTTTACCTGAAACCGGAATGGATGCAGGATGATGGTATTCACCCCACATCTGCTGCCCAGCCGTTTATTGCCGACCTGATGGCCAAAAATCTGGCTCCCCTAGTTAAGCATGAGTGACCCGGCTCTGAGCGCCACAACAGGTAAAGTTATGCAAAAAAGCATTGTTATTACGGGCTGTTCCAGCGGAATTGGCCTGGTCGCAGCCAATGACCTTCTGCGCCGTGGCTACCATATTATCGCCGCCTGCCGTAAGCCCCAGGATGTGGCAAGGATGAACGAGCTGGGATTTAGCGGTGTACTGCTGGATCTGGATGACGCTGCAAGCGTGGAACGCGCCGCTGCGGAGATCCTCATACTTTGCGACGGCCTTCTGTTTGGGCTGTTTAATAACGGCGGCTTTGGCGTTTATGGCCCGCTAAAGTCTGTCTCTCGTCAGCAGCTTGAACAGCAGTTCGCCACCAATCTGTTCGGTACACATCAGCTCACCATTTTGCTGCTGTCCGCATTAATCGCGTCGGGTAGCGGGCGTATTATTAATACCAGTTCAGTAATGGGGCTGATTTCAACGCCTGGTCGCGGTGCCTATGCCGCCAGTAAATATGCACTGGAAGCCTGGTCAGATGCGCTGCGTATGGAGCTGCACAGCAGCGGCGTGCGCGTCAGTCTGATTGAGCCGGGGCCTATTCACAGCCGGTTTACTGATAATGTTCAGCAGGCCGAGCAGGATAAACCGGTTAAAAATCCAGGCATTGCGGCCCGCTTTACGCTACCGCCGGAAGCAATACTACCAAAATTACACCATGCACTGGAGAGCCGCCGCCCGCGCTTGCGCTATCCTGTGACCATGGTTACACATGCCATTACTCTGTTACGCCGTTTGCTGCCGGGGTGGATGATGGATCGGTTTTTACGCCAGAATTAGGCACCAAACCTTGAAGCGCCGCCCCTCGCCCCAATACAGTTATAAACTTACGTGAAAAGAGACGAATTCATGTCACCACAAGCAACTATTGTTGAAATTAATGAAACCAACCTGCATCAGACGCTGGAACAGTCGATGCAGATCCCGGTACTTTTTTATTTCTGGTCTGAACGAAGCCAGCACTGTCAGCAGCTTACGCCACTGCTTGATCGTCTGGCGCAGGAGTACGCCGGGCAATTTATTCTGGCCAGACTGGATTGTGATGCTGAACCTGCCGTAGCACAGCAGTTTGGGCTACGCTCAATTCCTACAGTGTATCTGTTCCAGAACGGCCAGCCGGTTGATGGTTTCCAGGGGCCACAGCCGGAAGAAGCGGTACGCGCTCTGCTGGAAAAAGTATTGCCGAAAGCTGAAGACCTCAAGGCCCAGCAGGCTATGCAGCTGATGGAGGAAGGCAAGCTGATCGATGCTTTGCCGCTGCTGAAAGATGCATGGGCAGTGAGCAATCAACGTAGCGACATCGGCTTTCTGCTGGCCGAAGTGTTGATCGGGCTTAACCGCAGCGAAGAAGCCGAAGCGGTGTTGAAAGCGGTACCATTGCAGGATCAGGATACGCGTTATCAGGGGCTGATTGCCCAGATTGATCTGCTTAAACAGGCTGCGGACACGCCGGAAATTCAGCAACTGCAACAGCAAATTGAAGCTGAACCTGATAATGCCGAGCTGGCAACTCAGCTGGCATTGCAATACCACCAGGTCGGCCGCAATGAGGAAGCGCTAGAGCTGCTGTTCTCCCACCTCAAAAAAGATCTTGGCGCTGCCAATGGTCAGGCACGCAAAATCTTGCAGGAGATTCTCGCGGCGCTGGGCACCGGTGATGCACTGGCTGCAAAATATCGCCGCCAGCTCTACTCTCTGCTGTATTAAAAGCAGTGGGCCGGTGATTTTCCATCGGCCCCTGTAAAAAACCTCTTTCTTATCAAAATACTGACATACCCTTCCCGCAGATCTACCCGGCATTCCTGACATCACCAACAATAGTCTTCAATTAGTCTTAATAATCACAAAGACTAACACACAGACTTATTTCGCGTAAAATGATCTGGATCAAAAAACAAAAGGCACAATTAAGTCTAAAATAAAGCCTGTGGATACTCATAAACAAAAACGCCAACAGCCGACTTAAATGACACCTAATAGTCAGTTACTTTTACCTGCTGTGTGACGAGATGAAGTATCAAAGATATTAATATCTAACGGGAAAATATCTCATGAAACGCACGATGATAGCTTTTGCTCTGATGACTGTTGTGACTTCTTTTAATGCTGCTGCCATCAATCAGTCTCAGTCATTTGATGATGCTGTCTCTGATCTTCACCGCCTGCAGGCGTTAGAAAAAGAAGGTATCGCTCACTACAATGACACAACCAGCAGAGATGGGACTGGCCGTTTTAATCCTGATGGTTCCATGAATTATGCATTAACGTCATTTGATGATCAGATTACTGCGGATCGTCGTGCTGCCGAGCAGAAAGTTAACGGTTCAACTTATCGTGATCAGATTCAGCAGCAGCAAAAAGATGCAGTAACTGCGGCTGCATATAATCGCAATGCAACTGCCGATAAATTAGGCCAGCAGATGCAACAGGAGAAGATGGTTGATCATGGCCGCGTAGCCCGTGATGCGGCGATCGCAAATTTTGATGCTCAGGAAAGAGTGCGCGATCAGCAGGCAAAAAAAATGTCCGGAATGTCCCGTCAGCCGATGGTATCACTGACGCCATCACATACGATCCATCAAACTGCTTCAGCGCATCCAGACACCACTCAGGCTGCCGCAGACGCACAGGCTAAAGCGGTAGCACAGAAACAGCAGCAAGCAATGATCGATAACTACGGTGTGAAAACTAATCCTGCGGGACATCCGGTGAATATGATGAGCGCATCCATTAGCGCGCTTCCTGTGACAGTTGGCGTAAAAACGCCAGTCCAGACTGTGCCATCCGTGATTATGAACAAGCCCGTTGTAACCTCGAAAATTGCTTTCGCTACCGCAAAAGGTAATGGCGGTAGTAAAGGGGGTCATGCTTCCAACGGTGGTTCAGGAAATCGCGGTGGTGACAACGCCCACAGCTCTGCTTTCGGTGGTCACGGCTACGGACATGATAATTCAGGCTCCGAAGGATTTGGTGGTCATTCTCACTTCCACTGAGAACCAACAGTCATGATCAATGGGTCAGGTAAGCGCCTGATCCATTAATGAAATTCTCTGGAAACAGCTTAAATGACACCAGAAAACCTTGCTCTTGTTGCTGAAGCGCGCTCAACCATTTTGAAGGCTCTGTTAGACAGCGAGCATTACCGAAATATAAATCTGAACGCATGCTTACAGCTTTCTGAAGCCGCAAGCCATGCGCTTTCACTGACAATCAAACTTGAACGAGGATCTTTGGCGGATCAGGAAAACTACGCATATCTTCTTGAAATGCAGATGGTTTCTTTACGCGCATGTCAGGGATTGTTAAACAAATTAACTAAGAAGGTGACACAATGACCAGATTTACGCAGGACGTACATAAAAGGGTAAACTCAGATGAGCATCAGCAAATGATCGATTACCTCTCATCAGAATTTGGTGAAGAGGTATCAAGAACGGTGCTGTTGCTTAATGCCCGGCTGATGACGACGAGCATGAGTGACCTCAAATCCGTGGTTATCAATGTGACAACAAAAGATAATGCCCAGCTCACTTTGAAGCGTGAAGGGTCACAAATTGAAGTCAAAGTTAATCATATAAGTCCTGAAGTCTGCGCATAGCATCTTTTGTCAGTCTGTATGACTTTGAAGTCCACCGTCAATTGCCCCACTGATGCTTGCAGGTGTGATATTATGACTTTTCCAGCAACACAGGAAGTTTATAATATGTCACATATTTTCTTTGAGTTCGATCTTGAACCAGGCGTGAAGTCAGTAGCTGATCTCAATTATGTGCTTCGTGATAGTGACAAAAGAACAGCCTTCGTCATGAGTGCTGAGGTAGCCAAGTTTGTCAAAGATGCACTGATCATCAACGACACCATTATCAGCTTTAAAAATTGCTTCTTTGCTTTCGAGAAAGGTGCAGAATTCGTTGAGTTCGACGGTAAAGGAAAGTCCAGGCGTTTTTCTGAGCCTGTCCCGCCATGGTTTGTTAAGCCCGGTGTATTTGCCCGCTCTGACTGGCTGGATAATCACGTTTTAGCCGATCTTCATGCTCCTGATTTCATCATAGCCTTTAATGAGAAATTCCCCGACCTCCAGGAACGGAGAAAGCACGCTGATTATCTATTTGATCTACAGCTAGACAAGATAAAAATACAGCCTGCGGAAACTGCCAGAACGGTAGGGAACACCAGCGGAAAATCAACTAAACCTAAAGTTACCGATCTGGGTTCATTTCAACTTTTTCAGCAATTTTTTGACCGCTTAAAATCTGCCGTAATGGCCGATGAATTTCCTACTCTCAACGTTCTGACGGCATCTGATAATGTTAGCCAGGTTCCCGGCAGCTATCGCCAGGCCATTCGCACCGCGATGAAAGCGGTGACCAATGAGTTACCAGTGAATAATAAACGGTTAGAAGCAGGTAATCCGGCGCTATTCTGTGCACCCGTGCGGGACAAAATTATAGAGATCGAAGAGATCGGTCTGGAGCCTTACTATCAGGAACTGTCAAAAGCTATCGCTCAGGCAGAAGGCAGCTATATTGCCGATTTTTCTTTCCATTACCCAAAAAAATAGCAGTGATAAAACAGTCAACCTAAACGCTTGCTGTTATCAGGGGCGCAGCGTCTGCCGCCGCGCCCAATAAAGCTTTAACTGCCACATCCCCCCATCCTTAAGCGGTCTGCGACGGTTTTCCCTCTCTGACAAACAGCATGGCGATAAAACCAATGATGGTGATCAATCCAGCAAAGTAGAATCCGGCATTCAGTGAACCGGTGCTGTCAGCAATAAGGCCGGTAAGATACGGAGCAAAAATCGACGCCGCCATACCGAAAAAGTTGTACAAACTAAAGGCTGAACTGAGTGCCTTACGCGGAGCGTTATCTGATACCAGGGCTATCAGAACTGGGTTCAGACTGATTTTTCCAATAAAACCATACAGCACCAGAACGGCAATCAGCGCGGCTTCACTGGTAGAGTAAACAATGCCAAAAATCGCCAGCAGCGAAAATGGCAACATCCACAATACTACCGGCTTTCTGCGACCTATCTTATCCGAGATATAGCTGCAAATCAGCGTACCTAATACCGAAATCCACGGCACAATTGAGGCAATACCCGCTGCATGCACAATATCCATACCGCGCTCTTTTTGCAGGTAATACGGTAGCCAGGTAATGATCACAAAGAAACCGTAAATCGAGCAAAAGATAGTGATATATGCCATCAGCAAGTTTCGGTTTTTAAACAGATCGAAAAATCTGAACTCACTTTCCGCCGCTGCGGGAACTTCCTCTTTGCTAACGACCTGCTGCTGGGGCACCTTTTCACGAATAAACACCACCATCAGCAGTGTCACAATAACCACCGGGACTGCCATTGCCAGGAAAGGCATTTTCCAGGATGTTTTGAATTGGTCAACCATCACGCTGGAGAGGTAGTACCCCAGGGCGATACCAAATGACATCCCACTGCCGATTACCGCACTGCCGAGCGTGATCCATTTTTGGGGAATAGCCTCTGATGAAAGTGCGTACTGCGGGCCGTAGTAAACCCCTTGTGCCGCGCCAATCAACATCCAGAGAACGATGAAAATCATAAAGTAAGAGGAGATGCTGATAGCCGCGATAAACACCGCAAACAGCATAAAACCACTGACAAGAATGCGTTTTCTGCCCAGTCGATCGCCCAGCAATCCAGCCGGTATCTGCAACAGGGTATAAGCAAGGAAGAACAGGCTACCAATCAGGCCCAGCTGGCTCTGCGACAAGCCATACTCAGTCTGAATCTGCGGCATCACGGGGCCAAGCACCGCCCGCCCAGCATAGATAACAACCCATCCGAGGAAGAAAATCAGAACGGTTTTAATCCAGTAAGGGAATTCCTTTCTTTTCATAGTTGCCATAGTGCTTTCCTGTAGTAGATGGGCAACTAAATTGCCCATCACATTCCCTGAATAACGACTTATGGAGTTATCAGCGTGCCAGCGGTACCCGCCAGAACAGCATCAATATCCTGCAATGCTCCGATATGCGCTACTTTGCCACTACGCTCGACAAAACGGCTCACAGCCATAATTTTCGGCCCCATCGCACCGTCGGCCACTGCCATTGGTGCCAGTTCCTGAGTCGTTGCCGATCTGATAGCTTGCTGACGTGGCGTACCCCAATGCTGATAAACGGCATCGGCATCGGTGAGGATCACCAGGTGATCGGCATTCAGCGATTCAGCCAGTAGTGCCGACGCGAGATCTTTGTCGATCACGGCTTCGCTTCCGGTCAGCCCTTTATCAGTATTCATTACCGGTACCCCGCCACCGCCATTGCAGATCACAATGTGATTGCTATCGAGCAGCAGTTTGATGGCGTCAATATCGATAATTTTTTTAGGCTCAGGCGATGGCACTACCCGGCGCAGATATTTGCCGTCCAGTTTCATGCTCCAGCCGTATTTTTTCTCCAGTTCCTGCTGCTGTTCTGGCTGATACACTGGCCCGATGTACTTACCCGGCTCCTGATAGGCAGGATCATTGCCGTCTACCTGCACACGAGTCAGCAGTGTTGATACCGGCTGCTCAGGGTCAAGTGCAGTAAGCTGTTGAGCCAGCATATAGCCAATCATTCCCTGAGTTTCAGCCACTAAAATATCTAACGGGTAAGGCGGGACATCGCGATACGCAAGGTTTTGCAGCGCCAGCAGCCCTACCTGCGGGCCGTTGCCATGAACAATCGCAATGCGATATTTCTTCGCCAGCCGGCCAATGGCACCGGCAATTAAAGCAATGCTCTGATACTGATTTTCAGCTGAGAGCACCGCGCCGCGAGGTAACAGGGCATTACCCCCTAAAGCAATAACGAGTGTTTCCATTCCTTCACCTGTATTTTTGGTATAAGTCCCTTACCGGATAAGCACCGGCAGGGTTAAAATTCTTAAGGATTAATGAATTGCGTTAACGGCTTCCGCCCCGAGCCAAATGCCCAGCAGCGTGTCCGCACCAGAAAAATGGCCAATAGCGAGCAGTTCGCTAACGGCGTCTGGTAGCTTTTCCGGATGGAGCAGCGCATACGCTGCTTGCTGCAATGGTGTAGAGAAAATGCCTTGTGCAGCGAATTGCAGATAATGAACGCTGACCAATGTGGTTAGCTCCGCCAGCGGCTGAGTGCCAGTAAAGAAAGCTGGCAAGCATTTGACATCGACCCTCTGGTCAAGCCATGCCACCAGCAACATTCCCATCAGCGTGTCATCATTGCCTGGTGTCAAACCAGGCCCTTTGCCCAGTACCAGACTCCAGTCAACGTTTTCGCCACGCAGCCAGTTGCTGAAAAGCTGCCGTATCTCCAGCGGCTCCCCGCGGCAAGGATGGGTAATAATGTTATCCAGGGGACCGAAAAGCCCCGTGCTGGCAGGGATCCCGGCCAGTGAGGCCTGAAGCGACGGCAGGGATATTATCCCCTGCCGTCTGAGGCGCAGATCCTGGCGAACGGACGGGTAACAGAGACGCAAATTAGCCAACTCGATACCTGTAGCAGAAAGGTGGCAAGCGCCGTTCTCCCGCAGGCAATCGGACACTTCATCGAAATCATCCTCATCAATTACCCACCCCATCGGACTCAACCCACGCCCTGCACGATGCAGGGTAAGAAGTCTCTCCTCTGAAGTCAGGAAATTGATGGCATGCCGGAAGTGCCCCACACAGCGTAATGAACCTTCGTCCTGGCTGGCGTGCTGGCTAACCGCAAGTGCAGTAATCTCCATTACCGATCCCCGACCAAACGCAACATATTTACGCTTTAATACCTAACTCAGCAGCGAGGGCTTCGATAGCTTTCTCAAAGCAACCCAGCGGTGCACGCACGGTTCCTGCACCAATCTGCCCGACGCCTGCTTCGCGGTGTGCAATCCCGGTATTAATCAGTGGCGTGATGCCGGTTTCTACTACCCGACGGGCATCCAGTCCAAGACAGGCACCCTGGAAATCCCAGGTAGGAATTTGCAGCATCATGTTGCGTTCCAGGTAAATCTCCGCCATTTCTTCAGAGATATCCGTCGCAGCGCTCATTCCGCCGGAAGCACCAACAAAGCGCGTTACACCCGGGGCTGCAACCATGGCTGCACCGCCGATACCAAAGGTTTCCGTAATGGCACTGTCACCAATATCCGGGTTGGCGTCTGCCTGGCTGTAACCAGAGAAGAACAGGCCTTCAGGTGTATTAACGGGAGCGGTAAACCAGCGGTCGCCCATCCCACTAATTTTGATACCGAAGTTTTCACCGTTACGCGTCATTACTGTGACGATAGTGCCCTGTTTAATATCTGCGCCCGCGTCCATTGCCGCTTTGCAGTACGCCATCGCAAGGTTAAGGAAGAACTGATCGGTGATACTGAGGAACTGCATCACTTTAGCCAGCTCTGCTTTATCACGATCAAGCAGGCTGATTTGCGGTGCCAGCTGACGCATCAGCAGAGCCGATGCAGCAATGTTTCGCTGGTGGAATTCGTCACCCATCGTAATGGCCTGTGCCATCACCGCAGTTAAGTCGAGGCCGTTTTCATAGGTTGCCAGCACTGCTTTGAGTACCGGAGCCAGAGAATCGCGCATCCAGCGCAGGCGTTCCTGAACATCTTCGCCGTAAGCGCCAAAGCGCATCACTTTGCCGATCCCTTCGTTCATATTGCAGTAAGCATGGTTACCATGAGTCAGGTTTTTAACCACTACCAACGGCATATTTGCCGAGGTAATCCCGCCCATTGGCCCTACTGCACTAACGTTATGACATGGGATAAACTCAATTTCGCCATTCTCCAGCAGTGCCAACGCCTGCTGTTCGTTTTCAGCCCACTTCTCAAAAAGACAGGCACCAATACATGCACCGCGTACAGGGCCACTCATTTCCTGCCAGGTTACCGGTGGTCCGGCATGTAATAATCTGCGCCCCTGCGCCAGTTCTGGAATTAATACTTTCGCTAAATCAACATCCTGCCAGTGCGGACGAGCTTCACGGATTCTGGCGATGACGGCGGCATTTGCCTGTTCAATAGTTTCGTACATATCAATCCCTTACTTTAATTTTCTCAGTATGTTAGCCATGCGTTGATTACCGCCCGCAACAGGGGCCCACTGGTAGTGAACCACTGGAATTTCGTTGCTTTGCAGATCATCAGCAAAACTACGCAGGCCGGCATTAATCACAGAGACACCGGCCAGCATGGCAGGTGCGGGGTCAGAGATACCGACAGCCGGAGGTGCAATCAGCTGACAGGCAAGTTCCACCGCCTCTGGCAGGGAAGTAACGACTGCTATGCCAGCTTCAGTCAGGGTGGCAATCTGCCGGGAACGTTGCTGTGGATCCTGCTCGGTTCCGGTGACGGTTGCGATAACGGCCAGCGGCTGCGATGCACCGCGACGTTCACGCAGTTTTTTAACTTCATTCGCCATAGAATCAGCCGGATCTTCCTGCGCGCCATAGCCGATTACGACATCGAGCAACAGCACACCAACCTGCGGCTGTTGGGCAAGGCGGGCAATTTCCTGATTACGCGTGGAAGGGTCAATCATTGGGTGAGGCTTACCCTGCGTATAGAAGTCATCACCCATATCGATAATACGGTGCCCATCGGCATCAAGCATTGAACCGTGGTGGTGATCGCTATCAGCTTCTATGCCCAGCTGTTCGGCCAGCAACATCGCGCACTCTGCTGCCAACGTACCGCCCGCGTAAAGACCGGAAATCTTGCCGCCGCTTACGGCTGGCTGCTCTGCTGCCCTTTGCTGCACTTCTGCCTGCAATACGGCCAGACGAGCGGCTTCATCCAGAGTAGCGGCAAAGGTAATATTGCCATCGCGTTTTTGCGTAATAGGCGCTCCAAGGAACAGCGCCACCACTGGTTTACCCAGGGTTTTCATCTTCTCAATAACCCGGGTACGCACCGCATCAGCCGGAGGCTTGGAGACAAAAGCCAGCACCTGGCTCTGTTTATCGGCAGCCAGCATCCGCAATGCGCTCATCGCGCTGATTCCGCCAATTTCAGCGGTTAAATCGCGACCACCGAGGCCAATAGCATGAGAAACACCCTGACCTGCCAGCGTAATCTGGGATGTCAGCTCCTGGATACCGGTGCCTGACGCACCAATAATCCCGATGATGCCCTGAGGAGCGACGTTGGCAAAAGCCAGAGGTGCTCCGGCTATATTGGAGGTACCGCAGTCCGGCCCCATCACAATCAGCCCTTTACTGCGCGCCTTGGTTTTTAACGCAACTTCCTGTTCAACGCTGACGTTGTCGGAAAACATCATGACGTTACAGTCATCATCCAACGCCTGGTCAGCCAGTCCGGCAGCATACTCACCGGCAATGGAGATCAATACCAGATTGGCATCTGGCATCTTCTGCCGCGCCGTACGCCAGCTACGCGCTTTCAACAGGCGCTTGCCGCCCTGCTGGCCCTGAGAGACAGCTTTTAAGGCCAGCTCCAGCGCTTCTGCAATTTGCGCGGTAATAGCTTCATCGTTCTTGGATTCAGTTTTAATCCCTACACAAATATCATTGGGTGTAGCGTCACTGAACTGTGGATGCCAAAAACCAGTGGCTTCTAGCAGAGATTTATTGGCAGGAGTCCCCATCATTACTGATATATCTTCTACGCCTGGTGACTCACTAAGTTTGCGGGAAATTAACATCAGACTCACTGAGTCCTGAAAACTCCCTTTTTTAATAAAAGCTTGGATCATCGTTATATCCTCAAAAACAGCACTTGAGCGTTTCTTTCATTTAATAACGGCTAATAACGGCGGCACTAACATGTTTTTGCACAAATAATTGTTTTTACACGCCACTTATTCTCTCCAAACTACAATAAATTAAACTTTTAAGCGTGAGCACCATCACAAATCACCCATTATTAGAAAAAGCCATCCAATGAAACACCCATTGATTAAATAGACAAAATAAAAACAGCCTCTTTATTAAATAAATTCTAATAATGGAGATTTGATTCAACGAAAATTTGAACCAATAAAATAAAGGCAACACAGATCACATTATTCACTTTCAATACTTTATATATTCAAATACAGAAGCGGAGTAAATAAACCGTTGTAATGAAAGGATCATCTATGAAAGTCTCGAAGCAACAATTGCATCAACTCATTCAAAATAAAATTCAGTCTGCAGGTCTGAGTCAGCAACATGCAAGCATTGTTGCAGATGTTTTAGTCCATGCAGACGCCAGGGGGGTCCATTCTCACGGGGCCGTCAGAGTGGAATATTACGCCGAGCGTATCAGCAAAGGTGGAACTAATAACAATCCGCATTTTACTTTCGAGCAAACAGGCCCATGCAGCGGCGTTTTTGATGGTGATAACGGCGCTGGACACGTTGCTGCACAGATAAGTATGGATCACGCTATTGAGATAGCGAAAAAGAACGGTGTTGCAGTTGTAGGTGCACGACGCATCGGCCACAGCGGCGCACTCTCATGGTTTGTACAGCGAGCTGCTCATGCAGGTATGGTTGGAATATCCGTTTGTCAATCAGACCCAATGGTAGTGCCTTACGGCGGTGCAGAGGTGTATTACGGTACTAACCCGATTGCATTTTCCGTACCCGCTGAAGGTAATGAAGTCATGACATTCGACATGGCAACCACCGTACAGGCTTGGGGAAAAGTACTGGACGCACGCTCCCGAAATGTACCGATTCCAGATACCTGGGCCGTAGATAGCAACGGTAAAAATACTACCGATCCTTTTGCTGTCAGCGCACTGTTACCGATTGCCGGGCCAAAAGGTTATGGCCTGATGATGATGGTTGACATCCTTTCTGGCGTACTGCTGGGGCTGCCATTTGGTAAACACGTGAGTTCCATGTATCACGATCTCACCGCTGGCCGCGAACTTGGCCAGCTGCATATAGTCATTAACCCTGGCTTCTTTACTAGCGAAAGTGCCTTCCGTAAAAATATCAGCCAGGTTATGCAAGAGCTGAATAATATTAAACCTGCCCCGGGAGTAGATTCTGTTCTTTATCCTGGACAGGGCAGCCATATTCGCGAATTAGAAAGCGAAAAAAATGGCATCGATATTGTGGACGAAGTGTATGAATATCTCATTTCAGATGAGCTTTATCGAAAGTCTTACGACCATAAGAGTCCTTTTGCCAGCTAAGTAAGTAGACCAAGCATAGAGGTGATGTAACATATTCAATACTGTTGCATCACCAGGTTATTTTCAAACATCCCCTTAGCAACAGCAGAGCTATAGCATAATTAACTGCTATTTAGTTTTGTGATTGTCCCGGGATAATGAGAACGGGGAAATCAAGATGAAAGACTTCAAACCAGAAATAAAAGAATCTTCCGAATGGCTATCAAAAATAGGTGCTGACCCTACCGGTGGTATGACACGATTGTTATATACACCAGAATGGATTGATGCCCAGCTCGCATTAAAAAAGGCATTTGAAACTGCTGGTTTAACTACATCCCGGGATGCTGTCGGTAACCTGTTTGGCCGTCTGACCGGTAGTAAATATCCCGACAAGGTTATCCTGACAGGTTCCCATATTGATACGGTGGTCAACGGTGGCAACCTTGATGGGCAGTTCGGTATTGAAGCCAGTTTTATGGCGATCAAATATCTGAAAGAAACCTATGGCGCACCACTGCGCACTCTGGAAGTTGTATCGCTTGCAGAGGAAGAAGGCAGCCGCTTCCCTTACGTTTTTTGGGGAAGTAAAAATATTGTTGGCTCTGCCAAGGCTGAAGATGTACGTGATATCTGCGATGCAGATTGCGTTAATTTTGTCGATGCCATGCACGCAGCTGGTTTTCATTTCCGTCCTGAAAGTGAGCCGGTGCGCAGTGATATTGCAGCTTTTGTTGAGCTACATATCGAACAGGGCAAAGTACTGGAGACCGAAGGAAAAAATATCGGTGTAGTGACCAGTATTGTTGGTCAACGCCGCTATGACATCCGCCTGAAAGGTGAAGCGAATCACGCTGGCACCACGCCGATGAGCTATCGCAAAGATACAGTTTATGCCTTCAGCCGTATTTGCTACGAGTCCATCGAAAAGGCGCGCGCAGAAGGCGACCCGCTGGTACTGACTTTCGGCAAAGTTGAGCCAAAACCTAACACCGTAAATGTGGTTCCTGGGTTCACTCATTTCACCATAGACTGCCGTCATACGGATAAAGCTACCCTGGTACGTTTCACCAAAGAAATCGAAGCAGATATCCAGAGAATCGCAGGTGAAATGGGAATAACAGCCGAAATCGACCTGTGGATGGATGAAGATCCAATTCCAATGGACAAGCAGCTGGTTGCCTGTCTGAGTCATCTGTGTGAAGCCAACAAAGCAAACTATCGCCTGATGCACAGCGGTGCAGGCCACGACTCACAGATTTTCGCACCACGTGTACCAACAGTCATGATTTTTGTGCCTAGTATCAACGGTATCAGCCACAACCCAGCAGAAAAAACCAATCAGGCTGATCTTGATGAAGGGGTAAGAATGCTGGCACATACCCTGTATCAACTTGCTTATACGGAGCAGGGAGGCAATATATGAGCAAAAATAATGTAACCACTAACGCAACGTCAGATCCGCTTTATTGGAAGAAAATTGTGGTGATCCTCTGCCTTGGATGGGCAGTAATATGGATTTACCGCACAATTCTTACGCCGATATTCCCTGAAATTCAGAACACCATCGGCGCGCATTCTGACGCCGAAATGGGTCTGATCGCCAGTGTCTACTTCTTCTCCTATACCGGTATGCAGATCCCTGCGGGGATGCTGGTCGACCGGTTTGGTAAAAAAGTGGTACTGATCCCCGGCTTCTGCCTGTTTATTATCGCCACCCTGCTGATTGGTAATGCCAGCAGCCTGTCGATGATTTATGCAGGTAGCCTGCTTGCTGGTATAGGCTGCGGCTCTTACTACGGATCGGCTTACTCGCTGTCATCAGAGAATATTCCGCTGGAACGCCGTGGTTTTGCAACGGCGGTAATCAATAGCGGTTCTGCATTGGGGATGGCTATCGGTCTGATCGCGTCCAGCCTGCTGGTTAAAAGCATGGAAATGGACTGGCAGCTCATGATGTTTATTATTACCGCAATGCTGGTGATAATGACTGTCGTGTTCGCCGTCGTGATCAAAGGCGGTTCATATGCTCAGTCACAGGCGACGACATCTTCTGGCCCTGCGGCAGTGACTGAAGAAGAAACCGCTCCTCAAAGCAGCGGACTGTTCAGCGCTCGCATGGTTTCAGCCTATGTGATGTACTTCGCCACCTGCTACGGCTACTACATGATCGTGACCTGGCTCCCCTCTTTCCTGCAGCAGGAACGCGGGTTTGAAGGCGTGGCTATCGGTTTCTCAGCAGCCCTGGTGGCCTTCGCATCTGTTCCAGGTGCCTTGTTCTTCAGCCGTATGTCTGACCGCTTCCGCTCCAAGAAAGTACAGCTGATTATCTTCCTCGAAATCTGTGCTGCCGTGATGCTGGTCTGTACCGTAATTTCTCCAGACTCCACCATCCTGTTGGTCAGCCTGATTCTGTATGGACTGCTCGGCAAACTGGCGGTTGACCCAATCTTGATTTCGTTTATCGCAGATAACGCGCCTAAGAAAGGTTATGGCACCAGCTTTGGCGTCTTTAACTTCTTCGGCATGTTGTCTTCAGTTATCGCGCCTTTCCTCACCGGCATGATTTCTGACAGCACAGGCTCAAAAGTGATGGGCTTCTACATCTCAGCGGCCATTCTTCTGGTCGGCACCATCATCTTCTTTGCTATTAACGTGTTGATGAAACAAAAGAACGATCGCCAGACGCCAGTACAGGCTTAATGTTGAATGGGGGATCGCCGCAGCGTGGTTCCCGTTATATATCAGGAGAATTAAAAAATGGGTTATTTGAATAATCAAACAGGCTATCCGCAGGATATTTTAGCTTCACGTTCAATTATTAAGCGCGATAACTATGCATTGATCCCGACAGACGGATTAGTTCGTAACATCATTCCGGGTTTTGAAAACTGTGATGTCACTATTCTGTCTACACCAAAACTGGGCGCAACGTTCGTCGATTATGTGGTCACGCTTCACGACGGTGGTGGCAATCGCGAAGGCTTCGGTGGTGAAGAAATTGAAACCTTCGTCTACGTCATTGAAGGGAAGATTACCGCTTCCGCCGACAGCAAAGATTATCCACTCACCAGCGGCGGTTATCTCTTCTGTCCGGCAGGTGTGACAATGCGTCTTGAGAACACCAATGGCGGTAAGCCAAGCCAGCTGTTCCTCTACAAACGCCGCTATCAGCGTATCAAAGGCTACGAAGCACACGTAGTAAGTGATAACGTCAGCCGTTTAGAGAAAATCGACTATGAAGGCATGACTGATGTTGCGCTTCAGGACTTACTGCCGAAAGACCTGGGCTTTGATATGAACATTCATATCCTCTCCTTCAAGCCGGGTGCCAGCCACGGTTATATTGAAACTCACGTTCAGGAGCATGGCGCATTAATCCTGTCCGGCCAGGGCGTTTATAACCTTGATAACGAATGGATGCCGGTGAAAAAAGGCGACTATATCTTTATGGCAGCCTATGTACCGCAGGCCGCTTATGGCGTTGGCCACGAAGCGTTCAGCTATATTTACTCAAAAGACTGTAACCGCGACGTTGATTGCTAAGTAATACACTCCGGGCCACCTGCCATTTGAGGTGGCCCATTGTGCTATTTCATCTTAAAACTCAACTCAAAATCATATTTAAGGCTATTTTTAGCTCTGAATCATTATTCTACGAATCCTATTTTGTTAGGCTAGCCGATTAATGTCCGTTTGACGGCCAATACCTACCGGGAGCCTATTATCTGTGCTTGATCAGGAAACGATTCGAACGTTTATCAATGTAGCGGAGAGCAATAGTTTCTCCAAAACGGCTGAAACCTTGTTTAAGACGCCAGCGGCCATCAGCTATCGCATAAAAATGCTGGAGGAAGATGTTGGTACGCAGCTTTTTTTACGCACCACCCGCACAGTTCAGTTAACCCCGGCAGGTGTTCATCTGCTTGAGCAGTGCCGCCAGTGGTTAGCCTGGATGGATGGTATGCCTGGCGAACTACAGCAAATCAATCAGGGCGTCGAACGTCAGGTAAATATTGTTATCAATAACCTGCTCTACAGTCCGGAAGCTATCGCCTGCCTGCTGGCTTATCTCAATAAAAAATTTCCCCTTACTCAGTTTCTTATCTCACGACAGGTCTATATGGGCGTGTGGGATACGTTACTGCATGATGGTTTTCAACTGGCTATAGGCGCAACCGGCTCTGAATCGCTGGCAAACGAGGTCAGGTTGCTAAAGCTGGGCGATATCAGCTGGCAGTGTGTCGTAACCCCCCAGCACCCGCTGGCATCCCATATCGGTGCTCTGCATGAAGACCAGTTGCGTGCCTATCCTGCAATTAACGTGGAAGATACGTCACGTAATCTCACCAAACGAATTGCGTGGTTGCTACCAGGACAGAATGAAATCAAAGTTCCCGACCTGCGTAGTAAGCTGGAATGCCATCTGCAAGGCCTGGGAGTAGGATTTCTGCCGCAGAAAATCTGTCAGAAATACCTTGATAGCGGCCAGTTAGTCCCTCTTGAAGTAGGGAATGAACGCCAACCTTCGCCACTCTCTTTAGCCTGGAAAGCGGACGCAGGTAAGGCAGTAAAAGAAATTGTATCCCTCTTCCGCCGACGCGCAGATCCGATCACAGGATTCCTGAAAAATATTGATCTCTCTGTAGATTAATGTCTGAAAGCAAAAGACTGGCAAACATAATCTGACCAGCGGAAAAAATGCACGATCAAAACTATGCTTTTCATTACTAATACAGCAAACTATTAGTACAGGACAGAAGCGAATCCGTCCTGCTTATAACAATCCGGAGGTTTTTTTTTCATGTTGACTGTGATTCCCGTCATTATCATTCTGGCTCTGATTCTCGTCTGGTCAGGCATAAAAATCGTCCCACAGGGTTATCAGTGGACTGTCGAACGTTTTGGTCGTTATACCACCACGCTCCAACCCGGCCTGAATATTGTGATCCCATTTATGGATCGCGTTGGTCGTAAAATCAATATGATGGAGCAGGTGCTGGATATCCCATCGCAGGAAATCATCTCAAAAGATAACGCCAGCGTTACCATTGATGCGGTGTGTTTTATACAGGTGGTCGATCCTGCACGTGCAGCCTATGAAGTCAGCAACCTTGAGCTGGCAATTATCAACCTGACCATGACGAATATGCGCACCGTGCTGGGTTCAATGGAGCTGGATGAAATGCTTTCGCAGCGCGATAACATCAATACCCGCCTGCTGCATATTGTCGATGAAGCCACTAACCCCTGGGGCATCAAAATCACCCGTATTGAGATTCGCGATGTTCGCCCACCAGCTGAACTTATTGCCTCAATGAACGCGCAGATGAAAGCCGAGCGAACCAAGCGCGCCGATATTCTGGAAGCGGAAGGGGTGCGTCAGGCCGCAATTTTGCGTGCTGAAGGGGAAAAACAGTCGCAGATCTTGAAAGCCGAAGGTGAGCGTCAGTCAGCGTTCCTTGCTGCGGAAGCGCGTGAACGTAGCGCTGAAGCTGAAGCTCTGGCAACAAAAATGGTTTCTGAAGCCATTGCCGCAGGCGATATCCAGGCAATTAACTATTTTGTTGCGCAGAAATATACCGACGCCCTGCAAAACATCGGCTCCTCAACCAACAGTAAAGTGGTTATGCTTCCGCTGGAAGCTAGCAGCCTGATGGGTTCCATTGCCGGAATTAGTGAACTGCTGGGCGAAAGCAGAGCGGAGCGTAAACGCTGATGATCGATGAACTGCTCGCTAACCCATGGATAATATGGCTGACGCTGGGCGGTTTGCTGCTGGCGGCTGAAATGCTGGGAACCAGCGGTTACCTGCTCTGGAGCGGTGTGGCTGCCGTTCTGGTTAGCCTGCTGGTATGGCTGGTACCGATGCCATGGGAGTGGCAGGGGTTAAGCTTCGCTGCGCTGACCATTATTGCCGCATTGTGGTGGTATCGCTGGCTGAAAAACCGCGATCGACGCCATCCGCCCTCAACCCTGAATCAGCGCGGCCAGCAGATGATTGGCCGCCAGCTAACGCTGGATTCAGGGCTGATTAATGGGTTCGGCCATGTGCGTATTGGTGACGGTAACTGGCGTGTACAGGCTGATGAAGAACTGCCCGCAGGAACGCCAATTACCGTAGTGGCAGTGGAAGGCATCACTTTACGCATCGTGCGTCGGCAGCTTTAAGCCGGTTTATCGCTGCGGCAACATCCGGCCAGATGATTGATAATCGGACAGTCTGCGCTTTCATCTCCCGGGCAGCTGGCGGCGAGGTCGAGTAGTTTCTGACGCATCAGCTGAAGTTCACTGATGTGATTCTCGATCTCCCGCACTTTACTAAGCGTCCGCGCCTTTACATCTGCGCTATGGCGTTGCGGATTGTTAAACAGGCTGACCATCTCCCGACACTCATCAAGATTAAATCCGACCTGACGAGCCTGGCGCAGCAGAGTCAACTCCTCCAGATGTTTAGCGCTGTAGCTACGATAGCCATTCTCAGTGCGCAGCGGTGGCGTCACCAGCCCTTTCTCCTCATAAAAACGGATCGCTTTGGGGGTTAATCCTGTCTTCTTTGCCACATCGCTGATATTCATTTTTGCTCCTTGACCTTCCCCTTGATGGAAGGTTTAACCTCTATAACTAATGTAAAACCCCCACCGGGTCAAACCGGATCAACAGGAGTGATAATATGTCACAAGTAACCACCTTAGCCCTGAACGGGCTGACCTGCGGTCACTGCGTTAAACGGGTGAAAGAGACGCTGGAACAGCGTGATGACGTCGAGCAGGCGGAAGTCAGTATCAATGAAGCCCGCATTACCGGTGAAGCCAGCGCAGATGCGCTGATAGCTGCCGTTGAGCAGGCGGGCTACCACGCCAGCCTGTCAGCAGGAGACTCGCACCCAAAGCCTGATACGCTGACAGAATCAGAACCTCAGCCGGAAGCGCTGACAGCGTCCCCGCCCGAGCTTCCGGCGTCTACTCCAACCGACACACCCGACAGCTATCAGCTGCTGATCGACGGCATGAGCTGCGCCAGCTGCGTCAGCCGCGTGCAGAGCGCACTGCAAAATGTACCCGGTGTCAGCCAGGCTCGCGTCAACCTTGCCGAACGCAGCGCCCTGGTGATGGGTTCAGCATCGCCAGAAGCGCTAACCGATGCGGTTATCCGTGCCGGATATAGCGCTGAAATCATTGAAGATGACGTGAAACGCCGCGAAAAACAGCAGCAAACCGCGCAAGCTGCGGTGAAACGTTTCCGCTGGCAGGCAATACTGGCGCTGGCGCTGGGCATTCCCATGATGGGCTGGGGAATGATCGGTGACAATATGATGCTGACCGCAGAAAATCGCAGCGGCTGGCTGGTAGCGGGAGTGCTGACCCTGCTGGTAATGATTATTGCCGGGGGGCACTTTTATCGCAGTGCATGGCGCAGTCTGCTAAATCGCAGCGCCACTATGGATACGCTGGTGGCTCTGGGCACGGCTGCCGCCTGGCTCTATTCTATTACGGTCAATCTGTGGCCGGATCTGTTCCCTATGGCGGCTCGCCATCTCTATTATGAAGCCAGTGCGATGATTATCGGCCTGATAAACCTTGGCCATATGCTGGAGCAGCGCGCCCGTCAGCGCTCCTCAAAAGCGCTGGAAAAATTGCTGGATCTCACACCGCCCACCGCCCGCGTGGTAACAGAAAACGGTGAGCAAACGCTGCCTCTCAGTGAGGTGCAGCTCGGCATGACACTTCGCGTCACTACGGGAGATCGCGTGCCGGTAGATGGCACCATCCTGCGCGGTGAAGCCTGGCTGGATGAAGCCATGCTGACCGGAGAAGCTATCCCGCAGCAGAAATCGCCGGGAGACACGCTACATGCAGGCACCGTACTACAGGACGGCAGCGTACTGTTTAGCGCCACCGCCATCGGCAAAAACACCACCCTGTCGCGTATTATTCAGTTAGTACGCCATGCGCAGAGCAGTAAGCCGGAAATCGGACAGCTGGCTGATAAAATCTCTGCGGTGTTTGTCCCTCTGGTGGTAGCGATAGCGCTGTTTAGTGCCTTCGTATGGTATCTGGTCGGCCCGGCACCACAGATGGTTTACACCCTGGTGATTGCCACCACCGTACTGATTATTGCCTGCCCATGCGCACTGGGGCTGGCTACGCCAATGTCAATTATTGCAGGCGTCGGGCGCGCCGCTGAGTTCGGCGTCCTGGTGCGGGATGCCGATGCACTGCAACGCGCCAGCACCCTGAGTACCCTGGTGTTTGATAAAACCGGCACCCTGACCGAAGGCGTACCGCGCGTCGTTGACGTGCTGCTATTTAACGGCGCGGATATGCACACTGTGCTGCGCCAGGCCGCTGCGCTGGAACAGGGTTCAAGCCATCCTCTGGCACGGGCAATCATTGAGCACGCTGCCCTGCCCGCTCTGCCTGAAATCGATCAATTCCGCACCATACCTGGTCTGGGCGTCAGCGGCATACTTGACGGGATCCCCCTGCTGCTAGGTAATCCGCCGCTGATGGCGCAACAGCAGATAGCCACCGGGGCTGTCACGCAACAGCTGGAACAGCAGGCCGCAAGCGGTGCCACACCGGTATTACTCTCTGCCGGAGGTAAAATAGTCGCTCTGATTGCTATTCGTGACCCGCTGCGTAAAGAGAGTATCAGCGCGCTCCAGCGGTTGCATAAACGCGGCTATCAGCTGGTCATGCTGACGGGTGATAACGAAATCACGGCAAATGCTATTGCGCGCGAGGCCGGTATCGACCGGGTGATTGCTGGCGTGCTGCCGGAAGGGAAAGCCGATGCAATTCGCACCCTCCAACAGCAGGGCCAGCAGGTGGCGATGATTGGCGATGGTATTAACGATGCTCCGGCGCTGGCGCAGGCCGATGTAGGCATCGCCATGGGCGGCGGCAGCGATGTGGCGATTGAAACAGCTGCTATCACGCTGATGCGTCAGGATCTTAATGCCGTAGTGGATGCGTTAGCGATCTCTCAGGCTACCTTGCGCAATATGAAGCAAAATTTGCTCGGGGCATTTATCTATAACGCCTGCGGCATCCCGATAGCTGCCGGAGTACTCTATCCGTTAACAGGTACTCTGCTCAGTCCGGTGGTGGCAGGTGCGGCGATGGCACTCTCATCGATTACCGTGGTGAGTAACGCCAATCGTCTGATTCGCTACAGGCCGCCGCAGTCGTAATTCAAACAACAAGTGCTGCGTTTTGCCCTGTCCGTCAGCGACTTATCACGCTAGCATGGTGTGACTGACAGCATAAGGCGAAGAAAAATGGCGAATATTATTTACAGGTTTCAGACGTTGTGGCGCAGGCTGTTTTCGGTGGGTTACCGCTATCCCGCCATGGATATTACGCTGGAAGGCCGTCGCCATCTGCACCTGGTGGGTAGTATTCATATGGGCACACGTAATATGAAGCCTCTCCCGGCGGTGCTGCATGAACGTCTTCAGGAGGCCGACGCGCTGATTGTTGAGGCTGATATCACCGCCGGGGCCTCTCCCTTCAGCGAGAGCGACCTGTGCCCGCCGCTGGCCCTGCGCCTCTCCGAAGAACAGTTACAAAAACTGCAACGCCACTGTGAAGAATTGAACATCGACCTGTCGCGTGTGGATACGCTGCCCGCCTGGCAGATAGCACTGATGCTCCAGGCGCAGCAGGCACAGCGCCTGGGGTTACGTGCCGACTGCGGTATTGACTACCAGCTGCTCCAGGCAGCGCATGATCAACAGAGAAAAGTCATTGAGCTGGAAGGGCCAGAAGCACAGCTTACGATGCTGAAATCGCTGCCGGATAACGGCCTGCCGCTGCTGGAAGATACGCTACAGCACTGGCAAACTAATGCACGATTGCTGCAAACTATGGTCAGCTGGTGGCTGGAAGCGCCGCCAGGCAGCATCGGAAAACTGGCATTGCCCAGTACTTTCAGTAATAGTCTCAACGATATGTTAATGCACCAGCGTAACCAGCAATGGTGCCAGTTTTTACGTCAGCTACCACCCGGGCGCTATGTAGTTGCGGTAGGTGCCCTGCATCTGTACGGTGAAGGAAACCTGCGTGGACTGCTGGCGAACGGGTAAAAAAAAGGCCGATATCTCTATCGGCCCGTCAATAAGGACATATTTATGATTTTTGTTATCGTCTCAGCGGTTAAGCTGACGCGGGCAAGATTGTCGCTCAAAGCGTAAATTTTCGCCAGCACTTTTGTTCATCAATTGTTCACCCTTTTCTGCAATATCTGACAGAAGGTTAGTGGTTATGACACCCGCAGTAATACTGCTTGAGAAACAAAAAGTCGCATTTACGCTGCACCCCTATGAGCATGACAGCAGTGAAACCAACTTCGGAGACGAAGCGGTGCGCAAACTAAATCTTAATGCCGATCAGGTGTATAAAACCCTGCTGGTCGCCCTGAACGGTGATAATAAAACCCTGGCAGTGGCGGTGACGCCGGTCGCCGGGCAGCTTGACCTGAAGAAAGTGGCAAAAGCTCTGGGTGTAAAAAAGGTTGAGATGGCTGACCCGCAGTTTGCCCAGCGCAGTACCGGCTACCTGCTGGGTGGTATCAGCCCGCTGGGTCAAAAAAAACGACTGCCGACCGTCATTGACCACCTGGCGCAACAGTTTGCCACCATCTATGTTTCCGGCGGCAAGCGCGGGCTGGATATTGAGCTGGCACCGCAGGATCTGGCACGGCTACTGAACGCCAGCTTCGCCGACATCGCAAAACGCACCGATTAAACTGCACTATCCAGAGCGCTGGGCCAGCAGCTGATCCACCATCCAGCGCCCTGCCGGGCCTGGCGGCGTACGTCGTGACCACACCACATCCACCTGGATTCGCTGCGGCCACCCAGCCACACGCAGCTCACGCAGTTTCTGGTGGCCAAACTGCTCAGTCAGCCAGCGCGGCAGGATACTCCAGCCAAAGCCCTGCTCCGCCATCTCCAGCAGCAGCAGATAAGACTGTGCCAGCCATACCCTTCCCGTTGGCGCTGGCGTGCGTTCAACCCAGGTATTCAGCCTCAGCTCACGCAGCTGCTTTAATTCTGCTTCACTGACCATATCTTGTTGTGCCAGCGGATGATCCTGGTGCAGGAAAATGGCCATCTGCGCTTCCACCTGCAGACGCTGCACGGTGATATCAGCGGGATAGTGATCCTGTACGCGTACTACGCCAATGTGGGCACGGTTACTCTGCAACAGGTCGATGACGTCGGCATCTTCGGCGATCATGCACTCAAATTCGATATCCGGATAGCGACTATCGAAGCGTTGCAGCAGCGACTCATGGTAATCCGCCTGCCAGAAATCGGAGATCGCCAGCCGCAGACAGGGCTCTACATCGCCGGCAAGACGGATCGCCAGCTCATCCAGCTGCGCGGCTGCGGCCAAAATCTCTTTGACCTGTACCAGTGCACGCTGACCATTTTCAGTCAGCACCGGATTACGAGACTCCCGGCTGAACAGCGCAAAACCGAGATCGTTTTCAAGATTAGCCACCGAAGTGCTGATGGTGGACTGACTTTTTCGCAGCGCACGCGCTGCCGCCGAGAACGATCCACTCTCGACAGTTTGCACAAAGGCTTCCAGAGACTCCGGTGAATAACGCAAAGATATATCGCTTTTATCGATGGCTGATAATTTTATCTTAGCAAATAAAACGTGGAAAATAGCGGGAATAATAAATTAAGGAGGACGTATGTCTGGTCGTTCACTAAAAGAACGTTTTTTCCATGCTGTAGGTTTCGAAGTTCTGGCAATTGCGCTGGTATCACCTGCTGCCGCATGGATTATGGATAAGCCCCTGTTCCAGATGGGCGCGCTGGCGATTATGCTGTCGACCGTGGCAATGATTTGGAACATGATTTATAACGCCGGGTTTGACCGCCTCTGGCCGCGCGACAAGGTTACTCGCGGCTTAGGGTTGCGCATTTTTCACGCGGTGGCATTTGAATGTGGCTTTATATTGATTGGCCTGCCGCTGGCCGCCTGGATGCTGGGAATCAGCCTGTGGCAGGCACTGATGATTGAAATCGGCTTTTTCTTGTTCTTCCTGCCGTATACCGTGGTTTATAACTGGCTGTATGACAAAATACGCGACCGTATTGTTACATCCAGACATTCTCAGCCACTAAATAAACACGGCTAAATAAACACGGCTAAACGGCATTCTGTACATGAAGGGCGGCAAAACAGCCGCCCTTCTGCTGACATCTGACTGATGGTTAATGCGCAGCGGCTGTCTCCATTTTCATCGGACGCCACTGTTTAGGTGCGGCTGGCTTCCCGCTCTCTATCGTTTTCTCTACCGCCTTTTCTTCTGTTTTCTCTTCTTTCCCTTCTTTCTCTGCGGCTTTTTGATAGATGATCTCACCGGCGGGCTGGTATTTCGCTACATCAAGCGGGGAATGGCTCTGAATATACTGTTTCAGTACTTCGGCATCGACAAAACCGGTGTTCACATAGCCAGGCATCTTATCCACTACCGGATAGCCATCGCCACCCGTGGCGTTAAAGCTCAGAGTCGCCATGCGGTAGATTTTATCAGCTTCCAGCGGCTTGCCGTTGATTTTGATATTACTGACGCCGGTACCGTCTGCTGTCAGACTGACGCGCGCAAACTGCGCATAAGCGCCGGAATCAACCTGCTTATTAGCCACAACCGCGAGGTATTTTTCTACCTCACTGCCTTTCATATCGATATAGACCAGCGTATTACCAAAGGGCTGAACTTTCAGGACATCTTTATAGGTGATAGCACCGCTTTCAATTGAGTCCCGCACCCCGCCACCGCTCATAATAGCGAAATCAGCTTTGGTACGTTCAATCAGCCCTTCCAGTATCAGACGTGCCATACTGGTCTGCTCAAAACGGACTTTGCTGCGATCGCCCTCCAGCCGCCCGTTAACGCTACCGATTTTCACCCCAAGCTGTGCTTCACCTTTTTTCTGAAATGGCGTCAGCAGCTTTTGCATTGCCGGATTTTTGGCGATTTCAGCGGTGTAGTTCACCCATGTGGTGCTGCCGTCAGCATTTTTTACTTTATGCTTGAGGTTGATCGGTACCAGCTCGTAATGATCCAGCGTCAACTTGCCGTTAACAAAGGTAAAGTCTGCGCGCCCGATATATTTACCCCACTCATGAGCCTGCACGATCCAGGTACCGTTTTGACGATCTGGCGTACATGGCGTGCCCGGCACATAGTCAGCCTGCTTCACATTCTCTTTCGCCATACATACCGGATCCTGCGAGTGCCCACCAACGATCATATCGAGGTAACCGGCGGGCAGTTCGCGCGCCATCTCCACATCACCCGGAGCGTTGGATCCATGCTGACCATTATCGTAATGGCCCATATGGGTTGCGGCGATAATCACATCTGGCTTCTCTTTCGCCCGCAGTGCTTCCACTACTGCTTTAGCTTCGGTGGCAGGTTTATGGAACAGAATATCAGTGAAATTTTCCGGGTTGCCGATTTTCGCCGTATCGTCAGTGGTCAGTCCGATAACCGCGATCTTCAGGCCCATCCGGTTGAACAGAGCGTAGGGCTGGAACAGGCGTTTCCCGGTACTTTTTTGATAAATATTGGCCGATAGCAGCGGGAACTTCGCCCACTTCTGCTGCTTGCGCAGGACGGAGAGCGGGTTATCAAATTCGTGATTGCCGATGGCCATCGCATCATAGCCAATCAGGTTCATGCCGCGAAAATCAGGTTCTGCATCCTGTAAATCAGATTCCGGAACACCGGTATTGATATCTCCGCCAGAGAGGATCAGGGTTGCTCCACCGTGAGCCTGCACCTCATAACGGATCTGATCCATCATGGTTTTTTGCGCGGCCAGGCCATATTCGCCCTGCTCGTTATTCCAGAAACGTCCATGGTGGTCATTGGTGTGCAGCACAGTGAACTTATAGACACGGTCTTTCACCCATGCCTGAGCCATAAACGGGGCGCTTAACAATGCCACCGCCAGCACGCTGGCGAGACTTTTTTTACATAATGGCACTATGACCCTCCTTGTTGAAAAACCGTATTAACAGAAATTTTTATACCCACACGGTCTAATAGTAGACCTGAAATAACGGATGCTGGCAGGCGGCAACGCAGCGCATCCCCAGGAGCTTACATCAGTAAGTGACTGGGGTAAGTGAGGAAGAGCCAACGATCCTGCACGTCGAAGTATGACGGGTATCAGGCTTAACGCTAAATGATATTTACTGTACCTTATGTTATTAGCACGTTAACAAATTTTCCGATTTCCAGTTAAAAACATAAAAATTGACGGGTTATTTCAATGGCAAGCGATCAGACTATTTCTTCCTCTAAAGCACCGGTTCGCCGAACTTCATTTGGTATACTTGGCGCTATCAGCGTAGCGCATTTACTTAATGATATGATTCAGTCGCTGATCCTGGCGATTTATCCTTTATTGCGCGATGACTTTTCCCTCAGCTTTGTGCAAATCGGTATGATCACCTTGACCTATCAGATGACCGCCTCGCTGTTACAGCCGATCATTGGTCACTTTACCGATAAATATCCGCAACCGTGGTCGCTGCCGATCGGCATGGGGTTTACCCTTTGTGGCCTGGTACTGCTGGCACTGGCCACCACCTTCCCGATGATTCTGGTTGCAGCGGCACTGGTGGGAACCGGCTCTTCCGTATTCCATCCTGAATCCTCGCGCGTGGCGCGGATGGCCTCCGGCGGACGACATGGCCTTGCGCAGTCACTGTTTCAGGTAGGCGGAAACTTTGGCAGTTCACTTGGCCCCCTGCTGGCTGCATTGCTGATTGCACCTTATGGCCGAGGCAATATAGCCTGGTTTTCTCTGGCAGCCCTGCTGGCAATTATCGTTCTGTTGCAGATTAGTCGTTGGTATCAAACTCAGAATCGCGTGGCAAAAAGCCATGCTGCCCCGGCGGTAAGCTTGCTGCCACGCCGCCAGGTGGCGTTTGCCATCACCATTCTGCTGGTGTTGGTTTTCTCAAAATACTTTTATCTCACCAGCCTGAGCAGCTACTACACTTTTTATTTGATGCATAAATTCGGGCTTTCCGTACAGAATGCGCAGCTACATCTGTTTATGTTCCTGTTTGCGGTGGCAGCGGGAACAGTGATTGGTGGCCCAATCGGCGATAAAATTGGTCGTAAGCGAGTGATTTGGGCATCTATCCTTGGCGTCGCCCCGTTTACCCTGATGCTGCCTTATGCCAACTTATGGTGGACTGGTGCACTTTCGGTAGTGATTGGCTTTGTGCTGGCTTCCGCGTTTTCAGCCATTCTGGTTTACGCTCAGGAGCTGATGCCGGGTCGTATCGGGCTGGTTTCAGGCCTGTTTTTTGGTTTTTCTTTCGGTATGGGTGGGTTGGGTGCAGCGGTGCTGGGTGTCGTTGCTGACCACAAAGGGATTGAGCTGGTTTATCAAATCTGCGCTTATCTACCGCTTCTGGGGATCCTGACGGCTTTCCTGCCCGATAACCGCCATAAATAGCCCTGCCCGGTGCTGATGACTGTTTTTGGCACCGGCTCACTCTCTTGTAACGTCAGCCTCTTGCTCTGATAACTGTCTAAAATCGCACTCTGTGCCACATTTCCTTCAATGATCGAGTTTTTTTGCCATTAAGGCTAATAATCACAAGCGTCATTAAGCAATATGCCATACACTTGAAAACTTACAACTGGACACAATTACATTCTGGATAGTTTAAGTTGCTGGATAACGGCAAGCCTGCGGGTCTCCTGAAACACAATAGCCCTGTGAGCCGGTGTCGCCCAGGTATCTGCAATTTGGATATGTCGAGTATGCACACAAAAGGAGACAGGTATGCATCATACTACCCCGCTTATCACCACCATTGTGGGAGGCTTAGTTCTCGCCTTCCTCTTTGGTATGCTGGCTAATCGCCTGCGCATCTCTCCTCTTGTTGGTTATCTGTTAGCTGGCGTTCTCGCCGGCCCCTTCACCCCGGGCTTTGTTGCCGATACTAATCTGGCACCGGAACTGGCTGAACTGGGCGTGATCCTGCTGATGTTCGGCGTGGGTTTGCACTTCTCTCTGAAAGACCTGATGGCTGTAAAGTCCATCGCCATCCCGGGTGCTGTTGCACAAATCGCTGCCGCCACGCTATTAGGCATGGGGCTGTCGTGGGCGCTGGGATGGCCAATGATGACAGGTCTGGTATTCGGACTTTGCCTTTCAACCGCCAGTACCGTGGTGCTGTTACGTGCGTTGGAAGAGCGGCAGTTAATCGATAGTCAGCGCGGGCAGATTGCTATTGGCTGGCTGATTGTCGAAGATCTGATGATGGTGCTGGCGCTGGTACTGCTACCCGCTGTTGCCGGGCTGTTTGAAGAGGGTAATGCCAGCATTACTGCGGTATTGCTCGATCTGCTGATTACCATTGGCAAGGTTGTGGCCTTTATGGTGCTGATGATGGTAGTGGGTCGACGCGTGGTGCCGTGGATCCTTGCCCGCAGTGCAGCGACCGGTTCACGCGAGCTGTTTACCCTTGCGGTATTAGCACTGGCGCTGGGGATTGCCTTTGGTGCGGTCGAGTTCTTTGACGTCTCCTTCGCGCTGGGTGCTTTCTTTGCCGGTATGGTACTGAACGAATCCGAACTGAGCCACCGCGCTGCTCACGATACCCTGCCACTGCGCGATGCATTTGCGGTGCTGTTCTTTGTTTCCGTCGGCATGCTGTTTGATCCGATGATCCTTATCCAACAGCCGCTGGCGGTGCTGGGTGCGCTGGCGATTATTGTATTTGGTAAATCACTGGTAGCGCTGTTCCTGGTGATGCTGTTCGGCCACTCAAAACGCACTGCACTGACCATCTCCGTCAGTCTGGCGCAGATCGGTGAGTTCGCCTTTATTCTTGCAGGTCTGGGCATTTCCCTGAACCTGCTGCCAGATAGCGGGCGCAATCTGGTGCTGGCGGGCGCTATTCTGTCGATTATGCTGAACCCGATCCTGTTTGCCGTGCTGGAACGCTATCTTGAAAAAACCGAGACCATCGAAGAACAGACGATGGAAGAGGCGATTGAGGAAGAGAAACAGATCCCGGTGGATCTGTGTAATCATGCGGTGATTGTCGGCTTCGGTCGTGTTGGCAGTCTGCTGGGCAGCCGCCTGATGGAGGCGGGTATTCCGATTGTGGTCGTTGAGAGCAGTCGTCCAAGGATTGAGGCATTACGCGAGCAGGGGATAAAAGCGGTGCTGGGCAATGCCGCACGCGGCGATATTATGGAACTGGCGCGCCTGGACTGCGCGCGCTGGCTGCTGCTGACCATTCCTAACGGCTATGAAGCCGGAGAGATTGTCATTGCTGCACGTGAAGCGCGCCCGAATATTGAGATTATCGCCCGTGCGCATTATGACGACGAGGTGGATTATATTATGGAGCGCGGCGCGGATCGCGTGGTGATGGGCGAGCGGGAGATCGCCAATAGTATGTTGAATTTGCTGCTACTTAGCCCGGTAGAGACACCGGCAGAGTGCCCGGTTTAACCTGATTGGGCGAGGCATCCCTCGCCCCTGAAGAGCGAGGACTGCCTCGCTCTTCAGGTTTTAAGCTTACCGCTCCCAGTAAGACTCCTCAAGACTATCTTCCCGCTCCGGCAGCCCGCGCGTCAAACGCGGCGAGTGCTGATTCAGCACCTGATAACTTACGCGGTTCGCGTACTTACATACCTGCGCCAGCGAGGAGTAAGTCAGATAATTGCGCCCGTGCTTACTGGAATTCGGCACATTCGAACGGTGAAAATTATTGGCAGTAATATCGTGCAGTAGCGCCGCCAGCGCGCCATCCCCTGCCCCGTTGGTATTCATGATCTTTTCTGGCCCGCCCATATACGGCGCGATATGGGAAAAGATACGCAGCGGATCGATGCAGTCCTGATGACGCATCGCACGGCTGAATTCATACTGATTAAACTCAGGGATCGCTCCCGGCAGAAGCGGATGCTGCGTGGTACGCTTGCCGGACTCCTCGGTAAAGGCCGCCATATACAGGCCGTTTGGTCCGGCGGTACACAGCACCAGATCTACCCAGTCGAGAGCAACATTTGCCGCCTGTAACGGGTCGCGCTCACCAGTCAGCTCAAACGCTTCATCTTCATTCATCGCCACCACGGAGACATGCTCACGCAGGAAATCACGCCAGAACTGTGGATTATCAGCAATGACATACTTGGTGCCCAGCGTCAGTACAACGGGCACATTGTGTTTCTTCGCCCAGCGAATCGCCTGCATGGTTGCCTCAGGCATAGGTTCACCCGGCTTACAGCGCACCAGATAAGAGGTCAGTACCAGCGCCGATGCTCCGGCAATCACCTCTTCAGGAATACTCTGCGGGTGCAGCTGATTCATCATCCCGGGACTGATAGCGAAAGTACGTTCGCCGTTATCGCCAATCAGCGTGAAACAGCGACCAATCGCCCCATCAACACCCTGCAAATAGTTCAGGTCAGTCCGGCTTGAGGTGTTACACAGGTAACGGTAGGCGTAGCCGCCAATCTGCACGTTATTACACATCACACCCAGTAATACCGAACGGTCATCAGCCAGCACTGAATAGTTGTGCAGCGTATTCCCGATAGTGCCACCAGCAAATTGATGGGTAATCAGGTTGTTATCAACCAGTTCAGCGTAAAGCGCTTCGGCGACATCATCCTCAATCACCAGCGAATGTCCGAGACTCAGGCCATAACGTGCCACAAAGTCATCGTCCACTTTTGCTTCAATATCGACGAGGATCTGATCGATACCGACAATCCAGCTGTTAGCCGCATCATTTTCCGGCTGAACAGGTTGTAATAATGGATCGCGCGCGCTAACGGGGAAATAGTGTTTGGATTTACGTTTACCGGGGAATTTCATAATTGCAGGCTACGGACAGGGGATCAGAGCGCAATCATAGCACAATTGCGCTCTGTGACGATGACAGTGGGCCTCAGGGCACACTGTATTAACGGTACTGGTTTACCAGCTCCAGCATCATGGTGATATGTTCTTCATCATCATTCAGCGCCGGAATGTACTCGAAGCGTGTTCCGCCTGCATGCAGGAAGAATTCGCGGTTCTGCTCGTTAATCTCTTCCAGCGTCTCCAGGCAGTCAGCCGAGAAACCCGGGCTCATAATCTGCACGTGCTTCACACCCTTGGCGGGCAAAGCCTGCATAGTTTCATCGGTGTACGGCGTCAGCCACGGCTCACGGCCAAAACGCGACTGGAAGGTCAGCATGGCTTCGCTGCTGCCGAGGCCCAGCGAGGCAGTCAAAGCGTTGAAGGTGTCATAGCAGCGCTGCGGATAATCATCGCCCTCATCGGCGAAACGCTGCGGGATGCCGTGGAAGGAGGTTACCAGCAGATCGGGCTTACCATGCTGTGCAAACGAGCGCTCAACTGACGCTTTAAGTGCAGCAATATAAGCCGGGTGTTCAGCGTAATCACGGATAAAGTTCACCGACGGCAGGCTGCGGTAACCGGCAAACACCTCGGTAATACCATCCCATACCGCCGCCACAGTCGAGCATGAAAACTGCGGATAGAGCGGCAGTACGATCAAGCGATTAACACCCTGCTGCATCAGGCTATCGATAGCACTTTTTAAGCTCGGATTACCGTAGCTCATCCCCAGCTCCACCGGTATATCCAGCCGCGCCGCCAGCGCCGCACGCTGACGCTGACTGAATACCATCAGCGGGGAGCCGCCATCCATCCATACGGAGGCATACAGTTTTGCCACACGTGGAGAACGAAGCGGAAGAATACCGATATTCAGAATCGGCCACCATAGCCAGCGCGGGGTATCAACCACGCGTTTATCGCTAAGAAACTGTTTCAGATAACGTTTTACGGCAGGTGTGGTAGGAGCATCTGGCGTACCTAAGTTAACCAGTAACACGCCGGGCTTGTCTTGCCTCATTGTTATTCCTTTTTACGGCATCGTCGGGGATTAAACGAGACTTATTCTAGCGGAAAAAAGCGGGGGATAAACCAATTGCTGTCATTGGGCCAGGGTATCTGCTGACCCAATGACAATGCTCTGCACTAACCGAGGATTTTAGCCAGCTCTGCGCTGACTTCTGCCACTTTACGGGTGCCGTCAATTTTGTGGTACGCAGTGTTACCCGCAGCAGCTTCTTTGCTGTAGTAAGCAATCAGCGGAGCGGTCATCTCGTGATATTCCACCAGACGTTTACGTACGGTAGCTTCCTGATCATCTTTACGGATAGTCAGATCTTCACCGGTCACATCATCTTTACCTTCCACTTTTGGTGGATTGTAGGTGACGTGGTAAACGCGGCCAGATGGCGCATGAACCCGGCGACCCACGATACGATCAACGATCAGCTCGTCAGGTACCGCGAACTCCAGCACGTTATCAACTTTGATGCCCGCTTCCTTCATGGCGTCAGCCTGAGGAATGGTGCGTGGGAAGCCATCGAGCAGGAAACCGTTGCGGCAGTCTTCCTGAGCGATACGCTCTTTAACCAGCGCAATCACCAGTTCATCGGTGACCAGTTTACCATCATCCATAATCTGTTTGGCTTTCTGACCCAGCTCCGAACCTGCTTTAACAGCAGCGCGTAACATGTCACCCGTGGAGATTTGCGGAATACCGTATTTCTCCATAATGAACTGAGCCTGAGTCCCTTTACCTGCACCCGGAGCTCCGAGCAGAATAATACGCATTGCGTAAATCCCCTTGCGAATCGCTTAATTGATCACTTTATCTGAGGGCAAGAACATACCATTTTGGCCCGCTGTCCACAAGGAAGGGCGCGGTTATCCTGCATCCGCGTAGCGTTGTAACGACACCTGGCGCCGGGCATAAATCGACTGCGAAATGACCGCAATAATAATCACTGCACCACCAATAACTGCATGAATTGTTGGTACTTCGTCCATAAAAAGATACATCCAAAGTGGAGCGAGCGCCGTTTCCAGCAGTAAAAACAGCCCGGCATTTGCCGGAGAAACAAAACGTGTAGATAAGGTGATTAAGCCCATTGCCAGCGGCATAATCAGTGCACCTTCGGCGATTACCCAACCATATTGCGCCGCCGACACCACTTTCAGACTATCTGCCATATTCGAATCTGGCCACAGTATGATTAACACCGATGCCAGCACCGCGCCAAGTGACGGTAATCCGGCCGTGCCTCCGCTGACGCGTGAAGTAAAGATAAACGCCAGCGCCATCGAGACAGCCGTAGCCAACGCATAAATATTTGCAATACCGCTATGGCCCAGCCCGCGTCCCGCCATGACAATTACCACACCAACAATCCCTGCCAGCGAGGCCAGCATCACACTGCGATCGATGGCAGTTTTAAAGAACAGTCGGGTAATCAGCGCGGAGATAAACGGCGTGGAGGAGATGATTACCAGCACCGTCGCCACGTTACCCCGGTTCAGTGCATTGACGAAACAGGCGGAGGCGATACAGAAAAACAGCGCTGACAGCACATTGTCTTTGTTCAGCCAGGGTGTACCGAGCGTAGAGCGGCTCTGACGCCAGAAAATCCACATCAGCAGGCAAACTCCCCACATACAGATGCCGCGCAGCGCAACAATCAGCCACGAATTCTCAATCCCCATCATGCGGATAAACACAGAATCCGTGCTGAGAATAACGCCGCCCAGTATGCCAATCATATTGCCATTGATAGCAAAGGTGTTTTTCATTTCGACTCCCACAGAGCGCACAGATTCCGTTCAACCTGCTCCGTCATATCGACGGGTTCACTGCCATCCCCGCGTACCCAGCACGACAAACGCAGAGTGTTGGCATGGGGGAAATAGCTGGCACCAGCCGCTTTTACCTGCTGCTGCAAACACTCACTGAGGGCGGGCACAGTGAAACAGCTAAAAGGTAAATCCGGGGCGCTGATCGATGTAAAGTCCATACCCGCTACATCCTTAAGCTGTAGGGGCCTGACTTGCGCCACGTTATACGGCTGCCAGTGCTTGCTGCGAACATTGATCAATGCTTCTTCCAGTGGTTTTGCCGAAGAGGTGGACTCTTCAAACAGGCGTAATTCACTGCGCATCAGCGTACTGAAGTCCTCCGGGCGCAGAGCGATAATTGCCAGTCCGACAGTTAACGACGCATGCTTGTGCAGCGGAGCAACAAAAATAGAACTTTCAGCAGTCAGCTCCCCATGCCGGTTAGTGGCAAAGCTGTGCGAGGCATCTACGACACCTTTACCTTTGCTGTCTTTCAGGCTGTTCACTTCGCCAGTGTAAGGATTGACGTGAGTAATAATGGGTACGCTGCCTGGCCCGGTAAAGTGTGAGGACGGCGGACTGAACAGCTCAGTGATCGGCTGATAGTGCGCGTGTTTCGCCAGGCAGAGCGTGGTCTCCTGTTTATGAAACAGGTGAGACAGAATAACCAGCCCGACGCGCACCGACTGAACAAAAAACAGATCGTAGTCCTGTAATTGATAGACTCGGGTAAGTTCTTCGCGGAGTTCGTCTTTCAGCATAGAAGCTCGCTTATAAAACCGATCGCCGTGGATCTGCTGTAGCTGTGGTGAAAGTGAGGATGCGTCCATTAGTTTATTAACTCCTGCTGGAAAAGCAGCGGCATTACGTTATCGCGGAAGATCGACCCAACCGCAATTTCACAAGGTGGTCTGCGATAGTTCACCCACGCAATTTCTTCGATTTCGTTTCCCGCACGCGGCTGGCCAACTATTTCAACGTGGTAGACATGGTTTTCAATGCCCATCGCTTCAAATTCGGCCCGGCCGTGGAACAGACCAAATGGCCGGAAACTTTTAATCTGCACACCCAGTTCTTCCTGAAGTTCGCGCTTCAGACAGCTCAGGTGATCTTCTCCTGCCAGTGGTTTACCGCCTGGGGAAATAAAAATATCGGTGCCGCGTTTGCGGGTCAGTAACAGCGATCGCTGATTAATAATAATGGCCGCGCATTTAACGATTATTTTCATCTTGGGCTCCGGGTGGCGCACCCCGTGGGATACGCCACCGTTGTCATTCAGATTCAGGCAGCGGCGCTGGTTTTCAGCACTGGAGTCATCAGGGTTTCTCCTGACAGGAAGCGGACGATGTTGTGTGCCAGCGGTGCCTTGTCATGCAGATAGGCGAGGATCACATCATCACTCGGCGTTGAGAAACTGTCGGCAAAGATGCTGATGCCTTCCAGAGACTTGGTCGAAATACCCAGCTGTAGCAGACGGTATTTAACGTCATCTGCCGACTGGGCAAACTCATAAATCGGTGACTGATAATTGATGTCGTACCTGGCCATCATTTCCATCAGGAAGGTTTTCGCCACCTGACGCTGTTCCGGGAACTCCATCTGATAATGTGTAATGCCATCGTTGATGGTATTGATATCGTTGCGATGGCAGAAATCCACCAGATGAGCATGAATTGCCAGTTTCTCCCCCAGCAGCACCAGATTTTTGCGATATTTCAGGATGTCGTCCTCAAGATGTTCAATGGCAATTGAACGGAACGCACCGCTGATATCGGCAATGGTATGGGCAACAACCAGGTCACCAAACCGGCTTTTTAATTCATCAACACGGTGTGACAAAATGCCACGATGTAGTGAACATCCGCTGTTTCCTGACCAGAGGTGTACAGGGATACCCTGTAACATCAGATAACACGCTGCCAGGGTGCTATCACGACCGCCGGTAAACATGACGAGTTGGGTTTTTACTGAATGCTGATTTGTCATTTTCCTTTCCTTCGCATAGATGATGAATGTAATCGTGGGCTGACAAGGGGAAAATACGGCTGTGTAACAAGAGAAACCAGAAAGGGGTGTTTGCTGATGGCTGACAGGACAGCACCCCGACCCGGAAGCCAGAGTAGGGAAATTGTGCTGGACTTGAAAATGATATAAACAGACACTGATTGTTAGTTTTTCTAACAGGGTATGATTATGTCTGGCCTTCCTTCACTGCGCGCTCTGCGCTACTTTCATCAGGCGGCGCTGCATCAAAGCTTTAGCCTGGCGGCCCAGTCGTTGAATGTGACGCACAGCGCCGTAAGCCATCAAATCAAGCAGTTAGAGGAGTGGCTGGGGAAACCGTTATTTCTGCGGGTGAATGGCCGGGTGCAATTAACCGCAGACGGAGAGCGGCTGAAAGTATGTTGTATACAGACCTTCCGCGAGATAGAAGTAACCTGCGAAAAAATCCGGGCACGTAATCTGCACAGTCTTACCGTCTCCTGCGCCCCCAGTTTCCTGGCACAGTGGCTGATCCCACGCATCAGTCGCTTCTCCGAACGGCATGGCAATATCGCCCTCACCTTTCAGACCCATGTAGATATAGAGCGGGTACGCAGCGAACATACCGATGTATTGATTGTCAGCCATGAGCAACCGTTGCAGGAAGATATCGCCGCCACGCTGATCACCGTCGACTATATTGGCCCGGTGTGTGCTCCGGAGTTCAGCAATCGTTTTACCTACCAGACAGATTTCTCCACCCTGCCGCTGCTGCATGCCGATACCAAGCTGCATGCATGGGCGGAATGGGCAAAAAAAACCGGCGCGCGCGGTGATTTTTGGGCGGGCCGTCATTTCGACAATCTGACCCTGGCGATTCAGGCCGCACGTAACGGAATGGGCATTATTATGACGCCGCAGATTTTAGTAAAAAAAGAGATCCGCGACGGTTCGTTAATTGCACCGCTGGGGTTTGCCGAAGTGGATCGCGCCACATGGATGATGGTGAAAGCGTCACGCAAAGAGGAAACGGAGATTGAGCTATTTCGCAGGTGGTTATTAGAAGAGGCATCGACGGTGGGATAGACGGGGCATGCCTGCCCCTGCGTAGAGAGTATAATTACGAGCAGTCTCGACATTCTGGCCCCCGGAAACTTCCGACCAGGCCTGTGCTGATATCCTGAGCAACAGGAGGATGTCATGACACAAAGGAAATCTTTACGCTTATCACATTATGATTACCACCAGCCGGGATATTACTATCTGACACTGTGCTGTCAGCAGAAAAACGCTATTTTCGGGCGCTGTTTAAATAACCAACGTTATCTCAGCCAATATGGCATCATCGCCCGACAATACCTTTACGCATTACCCGACCATTATCCAGGTTGCCAGATCGACAGCTGTATTATTATGCCCGACCATCTGCACTGCATTTTAGTGCTGCCAGAGCGGTATAAGTATTCTGTTGGAACGGTGGTTGGCAGTTATAAATCGGCAGTGGCAAATAAGATTCGACGTTTGAATCCAGGGTTGAAAGTATGGCAGCGAGGATATTGGGATAGAGTGATTCGCAACCAGCGTGAGCTGAATAATGTGCGGGAATATATGTTAAATAACCCGTTACGCTGGTGCTTACGGGAAAAAACAGGGTCAGGCATGCCTGACCCCTACGAAGGATCGTAACTCTATCCAGGCGCGGGCGAGGCACGCCTCGCCCGTCGTCAATAACAACCCGGAGCGTAATCTTACGCAGGGGCGAGGTACGCCTCGCCCGTCGTCAATAACAACCCGGAGCGTAATCTTACGCAGGGGCGAGGTACGCCTCGCCCGTCGTCAATAACAACCCGTAGCGTAATCTTACGCAGGGGCGAGGCACGCCTCCCGTCGTCAATAACAACCCGGAGCGTAATCTTACGCAGGGGCGAGGTACGCCTCGCCCGTCGTCAATAACAACCCGGAGCGTAATCTTACATAGGGGCGAGGCACGCCTCGCCCGTCATCAATAACAACCCGGAGCGTAATCTTACGTAGGGGCGAGGCACGCCTCGCCCTTATCAGTTAACCCAACAGCAGCTGATTCATACGGCGAATAAACTGGTTCGGATCTTCCAGCGATCCTTTCTCTGCCAGCAGCGCCTGATCCAACAGCAGCTCGACCCACTCGGCGAAGCGAGCTTCATCCTGAGTATCGGCGGCGCGTTTAACCAGTGCATGTTCAGGGTTAAGCTCAAACAGGTATTTCACCTCAGGCACTTCCTGACCCGCAGCGGCAAACAGCTTCGCCATCTGGGTAGTCATTTCGTTAGCTTCGGTGGTTACAATGGCCGGAGTATCGGTCAGACGGTGCGTCAGACGCACTTCTTTGACGCGATCGCCCAGCAGTGTTTTCACACGCTCAACGAATGGCTCCAGCGCCTTCTCAGCTTCTTTCTGCTCTTCGGTCTCTTCATCTGCCAGCTTACTCAGCGAATCATCCGCTTTGCTCACTGACTGGAAGGTTTTACCATCGAACTCAGTCAGATAGCTCATCATCCACTCATCGATACGATCGGAGAGCAGCAGAACCTCGATACCTTTCTTACGGAACAGCTCAAGATGCGGGCTGCTTTTCGCCGCGGCATAGCTATCAGCAGTGATGTAATAAATCTTCTCCTGCCCTTCCACCATGCGGCTGACATAGTCTTCCAGCGATACGGTCTGCGCCGGGCCTTCGCTGCTGGTGCTGGCGAATCTCAGCAGTTTAGCGATGGTTTGGGCATTGCTGCTGTCTTCTGCCGGGCCCTCTTTCAGCACCAGACCAAACTGCTGCCAGAATGACTGATATTTAGCCTCGTCGTCTTTTGCTACTTTTTCCAGCATTTGCAGAGAACGCTTAGTCAGCGCACCGCGCAGGCTCTGGGTAATACGGCTGTCCTGTAAAATTTCACGTGAGACGTTCAGCGGCAGATCGTTAGAATCGATCAGCCCTTTTACAAAGCGCAGGTAGTTCGGCATAAACTGCTCTGCGTCATCCATGATAAACACGCGCTGCACATACAATTTCAAGCCGTGCTTATGATCACGGTTCCACATATCCCACGGTGCCTGAGCCGGAATATAGAGCAGGCTGGTGTACTCCTGCTTACCCTCTACGCGGTTGTGGCTCCATGTCAGTGGGTCAGCGAAATCATGGGCGACGTGTTTGTAGAACTCTTTATACTCGTACTCACTAATCTCAGATTTGTTACGCGTCCACAGCGCCTGTGCCTTGTTGATCTTTTCCCACGATGTTGTGTTGTCTTCTTCGTTATGGGTTTCGATTTCAACCGGCAGCGCTATATGGTCGGAGTACTTGCTGATGATGCTGCGCACACGCCAGGCATCAAGGAACTCATCTTCACCTTCACGCAGATGCAGGGTAATTTCGGTTCCGCGATCCGCTTTTTCGATATCGGCGATGGTGTATTCACCTTCACCGGCTGACTCCCAGAACACGCCTTCTGACGCAGCAGCGCCTGCGGCACGGGTACGCACGGAAACTTTATCAGCGACGATAAACGCCGAGTAGAAGCCAACGCCAAATTGACCAATCAGCTGGCTGTCTTTTGCCTGGTCAGATCCCAGCGACTCGAGGAATGATTTGGTGCCGGATTTCGCGATTGTACCCAGGTTTTCAATGACTTCTTCACGACGCATACCGATGCCGTTATCACTCAACGTCAGGGTGCGATTGTCTTTGTCGATAGAAACCCGTACCCGCAGTTCGCCATCACCCTCATAGAGATCCGGAGTGGATAACGCACGGAAGCGCAGCTTATCAGCAGCATCTGAAGCGTTAGAGATTAACTCACGCAGGAAGATTTCTTTATTTGAATAGAGTGAGTGGATCATCAGATGCAGAAGCTGTTTTACCTCTGACTGGAAGCCACGTGTCTCTTGTCCTTTCATGGTCATTGCTACCTCAACTAAAAACAGATGATGAACGTTGAGGTATTAAATGGGGGTAACCTTGAATATTTCAAGACGGCACGAAGGACTCGTGCCGTTGATTGTTCAGAATTTAAACTTTTGACGCCCGGCCAGCGAATGCGACAGCGTGGTGCCGTCAACCATCTCCAGCTCACCGCCCACAGGAACACCATGGGCTATGCGGCTGGCCTCCACGCCATACTGTTCACACAGGCTGGCAATGTAGTTGGCAGTCGCCTCCCCTTCCACCGTTGGATTGGTGGCAAGGATAACTTCTACAATCGTCTCTTTTTCCAGCCGCTGCTCAAGGCGATCGAGGCCGATATCATTCGGCCCGATGCCATCCAGCGGTGACAGATGCCCCATCAGCACAAAGTAACGACCGGCAAACTGACCGGTCTGTTCGATGGCGTGGATATCTGCCGGGCTTTCCACCACGCAGATCAGCCCATTCTGCTGACGCCGTGGATTGGCGCAGATGGTACAGATTTCCTGCTCGGTGAATGTGCGGCAATCGGAACAGTGACCGATTTCCGACATCGCCCGCGTCAGCGCCTGCGCAAGGCGCATACCGCCGCTGCGGTCACGCTGTAACAGCTGGAATGCCATGCGCTGCGCCGATTTCGGCCCAACGCCTGGCAGGCAACGCAGCGACTCCATTAATGCTTCAAGGAGCGGGCTGGTTTGCATCAGAATGGCATCTTGAAGCCAGGTGGCAGCTGCATACCACTTGATACGGCAGCCATTTTCTCTTTCTGAGTTTCAGCAACACGACGTGCCGCATCATTGAAAGCGGCAGCAACCAGATCTTCCAGCATGTCTTTGTCATCTTCCAGCAGGCTCGGGTCGACTTCCACACGACGGCAGTTATGCGCACCGTTGATAGTCACTTTTACCAGGCCAGCGCCGGATTCACCGGTTACTTCCATCGCAGCAATCTCTTCCTGCACCTGGGCCATTTTGTCCTGCATTTGCTGGGCCTGCTTCATCAGGTTGCCCAATCCGGCTTTACCAAACATAAGTTCTCTCTCTTCAGATCAGGCCGCATCAACGTTACTGCGATGCGGCGGGTTAAACAGGTCGGATACTCTCTTCGTCAACGTCGGCATCGAAAAACCGACGCAACGTCTGAATATGAGTATCCGTGATAATCGACTGACGCGCCTGCGCCAGTTTCTCTTCATAGATTTTTTGCCGCCATTCCAGCGGCGTCAGCACCGCAGGATTATCATCTTCCACCACAGTTAATTCAATGGGGTGTCCGGCAGCGGCATTCAAGGCATCACTTAAGGCTTTTTGCGCCGAGGGAGAATTCAGATGGCGCTGAGTAGTGCGCAGATGCAGGCAGATGCCGTTATCGGTCTGCTCCTTCCACGCGTTCAGCGCCAGCTGCTGCACCAGTTTTGGCATCGTCAGCGCCGCAATTTCAGCGGCCCAGGGATCACGCTCCAGTGATTCCGCCACCAGCTTCACCATCAGCTCTGGGTTTTTCTCATGCTCCAGCGCCGTACGTAATGCTTTTGGCGTCGCAACCGGTTCAGCCTTCACTTCCGTAGGGTTTTGCGCCTTCCAGCGGTATGCCTCTTCTTTTACAGGAACGGCTTCTGCCGCTGCCTGCTGCAAGCGTTGCTGCCCGCGTTCGGTAACCGCAGCAAGGCGCTCCAGTGCCGAACTCGCCGGCCGCGCACCCTGCGCTGCCGGCTCAGTCTTTTTTGGCTTACTCGCCCCCTGATGGCGCAACAGCTGGGTTCGCGCCTGAAGGAGCTGGCTGGTGGAGTCGGATAATCCATGAGGAGGCGGTGATTCCTGCGCCGGCGGTGATGATGGCTGTGGCACACTCCCCGCCACAGCACTTTGCCCTGGAGCCTGATCGGCAGATGGCTGCAAGGTCATGGTCGGGCGCGCAACCGGGTCGGCAATCACCGCTTTAGGATGAAATGCCAGTGCGCGCAGCAGCGTCATTTCAACACCCATACGGCGATCTGGCGCTAAAGACAGCTCTTTACGCCCCACTAACAGCGTCTGGTAATAGAGCTGAACATCGGCAGGCGGTAATACCCGCGCCAGCTCTCGCAGCCGCTGCTCGATGGCCGCCATATCTTCACCCAGCGCAGAAGGCAGCAGCTGAATCATTGCTACACGATGTAATAGCGTGAGCATTTCCACCAGCAGTGCTTCCCACTCAACTCCGCGTGAAGCCGCCTGGTTTAGCAGCGCCATAACCTGGGCGCCATCAGCCTGAACCAGCGCTTCAATCAGCGCCAGCGGCTGTTCATCGTCAAGCGTACCGAGCATGTCATTGACGGTGGCGGTAGTGACCTGCCCCTGCCCCATCGCAATCGCCTGATCGGCAAGACTGAGTGCATCACGCATACTGCCGTCAGCAGCGCGCGCCAGCAGTTGCAAAGCTCGGGTTTCCGCACTGATCTGTTCGGCGTGCAGCACATGCTCCAGCTGACCACGGATCTGTTCCTGATCCAGGGCTTTCAGATGGAATTGCAGGCAGCGCGACAAAATGGTGACCGGTAGTTTCTGCGGATCGGTGGTGGCAAGCAGGAATTTTACGTGTTCCGGCGGCTCTTCCAGCGTTTTCAACAGCGCGTTAAAGCTGTGGCGCGAGAGCATATGGACTTCATCGATCAGATAAACTTTGAAGCGACCGCGCGCCGGTGCGTACTGCACGTTATCCAGCAGATCGCGGGTATCTTCAACTTTAGTACGAGATGCAGCGTCAATCTCAATCAGATCGACAAAACGGCCCTGTTCGATCTCCCGGCAATTATCGCACTGCCCGCAAGGGGTGGCAGTGATGCCAGTTTCACAGTTAAGACCTTTTGCCAGTAAACGGGCAATGGTTGTTTTCCCGACGCCACGGGTGCCGGAAAAGAGATAAGCATGATGGATGCGGCCAAGGGACAAACCATTAGCCAACGCGGTGAGTACGTGTTGCTGACCAACAACATCTGTAAACGCTTGTGGACGCCACTTGCGCGCCAGTACCTGATAGCTCATTAAGACTTCATCATTGTTTTGTTACTGAATTACTAACCTTAACAGTGAGAAACCGCAGTTTAGCCTGTTGACGGATATCAGCCGAATCAACCGTATTTACGGCCGTTAAGCGGATTAAAGGAAGGTACTATAACAGATGGCCCACCTCTCGCCATGCTGTTGCACGCTTTATTTTACCCTGGCAACCGGCTTGTTTTTCAATGATGCCGCGCTAATAAATACTACCGTAGTTTCAGTGATTGCAGGCTCAAAACTGATAGCCCACGCCCACATTAAAACCATTGCTGGACGTTTTAAGTACATGTCCCCCCTGGTAACCCACATCCAGAATCACATTATTCGTTACGTTGAACTGCATGCCTGCTCCCCAGGCAAAACGAGCATCGAATATTTTATAACGCGCTGAGTGGTCGCCGGATGCGTTATGATAATTGTTCTTGTTGTAACTACTTTCCACCCCCGCCCCCATCAGCACATACATACTGGCCCAGCTTGCAACGCGATATGCAGGCCCCACCATCAGGGAGTAGTAGCGCACACGGTGATTTTTATCCACGGAAGAGTCACCAAAATCATGGGACTGGCTGCCACGCCCGTTCATCCATGTCAGAGATACCACAGCACTCAGCGGCAACTCCGGAATCTCATAGTGATACTTAAGGTTGATACCTTTTATATTTTTGAAATGTTTAATATGGCTCTGGGCATAGCCAAGAGTGAAGGTGTGCTGACCGGTAATGCCTGCGGTCTGATACTGATACTCTGAAGGTACGCTATTTTCGCCCGCAACCGCCTCTCCAGCACTGGCTACAGCGGTGAGTACAGTCAATATAGTGGTTAGTTTCTTCATTCCGATCGTCCTTAATCGCTATCGCAACATACAGTGCTTCTGCGTTTTTCGATTAAGTTTATCCAGCAAAATATGTGAGTTACTGCTTTTTGTGCCGAAGAGGCGATAAGGGCATTTTTGAATGGGTAAGAGAAGAGGATAAGAAGAGGTGATGAAACGATTACAAGGGGCAGGCTGCCTGCCCCTCAAAGTCTTAGTGACCGGAGAAGTTCACCAGACTGTAGCTTTCAACGCCCTGCGCTTTCAGACGAGACTCGCCCGTCAGATCAAACAGGTTAATGATAAATGCGGCGTCTTTAACGCTGCCACCAGCACGGCGAATCAGCTTAACGGTAGCTTCAATAGTACCGCCGGTTGCCAGCAGGTCATCAATAACCAGCACAATATCGCCTGGCTGAATTGCATCACAGTGCAGCTCCAGCGTGTCGGTGCCGTACTCCAGCTCATAGGTTTCAGCAAAGGTTTTACGTGGGAGTTTCCCCGGCTTACGTACCGGAACAAAACCAACGCCAAGCCCGAGAGCCACAGGTGCGCCGAACAGGAATCCACGCGCTTCGGTGCCTACTACTTTGGTGATGCCAGCGTCACGATAGCGTTCAACCAACAGTTCAATGCTCAGTGCAAACGCTTTCGGATCTTCCAGCAGACTGGTTACATCGCGAAAGAGAATGCCCGGTTTTGGGTAATCCGGGATGCTTTTGATACTGTTTTTAATCAATTCAAGCTGCTGCGCAGTCGCGGTCATAATGTTATGCCTGGTGTATACAAATCTGACTCGCGCAGCTTCATCCCACTCTGCGGCAAGATTGCCGGGTGAAATTCTGACATTAAGGGGAAGCCGCGCACGAAAACGATCAAATTTATGCAAAGCGCCGGACAATTGCAACAGCGTTTAGTAAAATCACGACTTTTCTTGCTTCTCATCAACCACAGGTAAACGGCTCATAAAGATCAGCAGACAGCAGAGGATCGTCAGCAGCAGCAGTCTCACCCAAAGAATTTTCACCATCCACAGCGAAAAAGCAAAAGTCAGCAAAATAAACAGAATTGCTCTACTTTTTGCGCCGGGAGGCATTGCCCGGTATTGCTGCCAGTGACGCAGATAGCGGCCAAATACCGACCGGTGCAGCAGCCAGTGGTGAAAACGAGGTGAAGAGCGGGCAAAGCACCAGGCAGCCAGCAGCAAAAACGGAGTCGTCGGCAGCAGCGGCAGCACCACGCCCAGCGTAGCCAGTACCACTGCAACCCAGCCGAAAAAAATAAGAATGTAACGCTGCATGGCACACCCGAAAAAATGTCTCAGAATCAGAGTATCATACAGAGCATTAACACCACGGAGAACAAGATGAAAAGCGCAGGCTTACTGCAACAACTAGATATGCAATTTGAACAGCTTGCGCGCACCGTGGAGCCTCATGCCAACAAGCGCACCGGACAGGCGCGCTTCGATATCAAATTATTTCACTGCCACACCACGCGCCTGGGGGATTATTTACTGGAAATTCGTCAGACGCTCGAACAGTTGAAACAGAGCGTGAAAGATAATCGCACTGAAAGCGTGGCATGGATGGCCGAGCGCGTTGTTATGCAGATGAGCGCTCTGCAACGTGAACTGGCGACACAGACAATGCGCAGCAACGAATCTCGCGCGGCCCCGGTGAAAGAAAATCTGTATGAGAAGCTGGCGGAACATCAAGGTTTCGAGCGCCGCTTACGTGCGATGATCAGCGACCGTGAAAGCCTGCTGGCGACTCAGGAAACCCTGGCACAGCAGCAACAGTTGCAGCGCGAACTGGCTGCACTCGAAGGACGGCTGCAACGGTGCTTACAGGCGCTAAAGCGAATAGAACGCGGCATTGAAAATCGTGAACGTGGCGGTTAATCTGGCATCCGGCCCCTTCCAGATGAGAGGCTATAATTTTCATATTTCCCTCGACGTGGAGTGAAACGATGGGCCTGATCTCCTGGCTGATTATCGGCCTGCTGGTGGGCTTTATTGCCCGTTATTTCTTCCCCGGTCGGCCAGGCGGGCTGGTTCCTGCGCTGGTACTCGCTGCGGTGGGAGCGCTAATCGGCGGCTATATCAGCACCTATATCAATTACGGCACACTGGCCACCATTGACCCTCGCGCCATGTTAATAGCGCTGGCGGGTGCACTGTTGATGACAGTCGTCGTCAAAATTTTACGCATCTGACCGCCTGTCGCGCTGGTTAACTAAAAAGGAAAGAATATGTCGCTGGAAACCGCGCCAGAAGAAGTCAAACTTGCTGTTGATTTGATTATGTTATTGGAAGAGAATCATATTGCGCCAGAAACCGTAGTGGCTGCACTGGCAATAGTGCTGCGAGATTTTGAACAAAAAGTCGCAACACGATCTTGACCGAATATTAAGCGGAGTTACGCAGCGTCGGGCAGAGTAACAGCATATCAATAAGCGTCTCTACCAGTTGCGGAGCATCGCGCGCCAGATCAAAGCTGTTTGGCATAAATAACCAGTTCTCAATAATGCCGGTAATATAGCCGCGCATCACAACAGCGGCACGCCGGGTATCGAGATTTTCGGGGAGTTGTTTTGCATCAATGCATTGAGCTAATACCTCTTCTATCTTCTCATAACACTCCAGATAGAGGTTTTGCTGCATCAGTTGCAGAGTGGCCATCTCACCAACAAATTCACACTTGTGGTAAATAATTTCCATAAGCGCACGTCTTCTTGGGTCACTGGCTGTTGCGTCAAGGACATAGAGCAACATACCGCGCATCACAGAAAGTGGATCAGAAGGATATTTTGATTGATACTCAAGCTCCAGGTCCGCCATTACGGATTCGGACTGCGCCCAGATTTCATTGAGCAAATCAGTTTTATTTTTGAAATGCCAGTAGATTGCACCCCGCGTCACGCCAGCACTTGAGGCGATATCAGCCAGTGACGTTTTAGAAACGCCATATTCAGAGAAACGTTCGATAGCGGCATCGATGATCTGATTGCGAGTTTCCTGCGCTTGTTGTTTGGTATTTCGTGCCATGAGGGTGTTATTTACAAAGGGTTAGACTTACATACATTTTCGAATGTATGTACCATAGCACGACCATAATTTAAACGCAGCAATGGGTTTATGGGTTTGTGATCCATTGAACAATCGATATCGGACACTCGAGGTTTATTTATGAACAAAAACAGAGGGTTAACGCCTCTGGCGGCCGTCCTGATGCTCTCAGGCAGCTTAGTGCTAACGGGATGTGATAACAAAGAATCGCAGCAGGCCGGACAGCAGCAAGCACCTGAAGTGGGTATCAAGACGTTGAAAAGCGCCCCGCTTAAAATTACTACCGACCTGCCAGGTCGTACCTCATCGTTCCGTATTGCAGAAGTTCGCCCACAGGTATCAGGCATTATTCTGAAACGTAACTTTGTAGAGGGTAGCGATATCAAGGCTGGTGAGTCTTTATATCAAATTGATCCAGCCACTTATCAAGCCGCTTATAACAGCGCTAAAGGGGATCTGGCACAGGCACAAGCCAACGCACAGATCGCCGCATTAACGGTTAAACGCTATAAACCACTGCTGGGCACCAAGTACATCAGCCAGCAGGATTACGACACGGCAATGGCAACGCAAAGCCAGACTGCCGCTGCCGTTCAGGCTGCACAGGCCACGGTTGAAACAGCACGCATTAACCTCGCATATACCCGCGTGACCTCGCCTATCAGCGGTCGCATTGGTAAATCGTCGGTTACCGAAGGCGCGTTAGTCGCCAATGCGCAAACCACTGCGCTGGCAACGGTACAACAGCTTGACCCTATCTATGTTGATGTCACTCAGTCCAGTGAAGACTTCATGCGTCTTCGCGACGAACTGAATTCTGGCAAGTTACAGCAGACCAACGGTAAGGCTGAAGTAAAACTACTGACACAAAACGGTAGCGAATATGCACAGAGCGGAACATTGGAATTCTCTGATGTTACTGTGGATGAAACTACCGGTTCCATCACACTGCGTGCCGTGTTCCCTAACCCGGATCACAGCCTGCTGCCAGGCATGTTCGTGCGTGCCCGTCTGGATGAAGGTACCAACCCGAATGCGCTGTTAGTGCCTCAGCAGGGTGTGACCCGTACACCAACCGGCCAGGCGACTGCCATGGTGGTGGGTGCGGATAACAAGGTCGAAGTACGTACCCTTACAGCCGATCAGGCATTTGGGGACAAGTGGCTGGTGTCTGCGGGTCTGAAAGATGGCGATCGTGTAATTGTGACTGGCCTGCAACGCGTGAAACCTGGTATCACGGTAACACCTCAGGAAGTCAGTGATGACAGCGCCAAAGCAGGGACTGAGTCTCAGGCAAAGTCTGAACAACCGAAGTCTTAACAGGAGCCGCTGAGACATGGCTAAGTTTTTTATCGATCGCCCCATCTTTGCCTGGGTAATCTCCATCATCATTATGTTGGCGGGTGTGCTGTCGATTCTTAAACTGCCGATCGAGCAATATCCTAACGTTGCTCCAACGGCAATTGAGATCACAGCAACCTACCCTGGTGCTGATGCGAAAACGCTGCAGGACTCCGTCACGCAGGTTATCGAACAAAATATGAACGGCATCGATGGCCTGATGTATATGGGTTCGAGCAGCGACTCCTCCGGGACGCTGCAGCTGACGCTGACATTTGAGTCAGGTACAGATGCCGATATCGCCCAGGTGCAGGTGCAGAACAAACTGCAACTGGCGATGCCGCTGTTACCACAGGAAGTACAGCAACAGGGGATTAAGGTTCAGAAATCCTCCAGTAGCTTCCTGATGGTGGCCGGTTTCATTAACGACAACGGCACCATGACGCAGAACGACCTCTCCGACTATGTCGGGTCAAATATTAAAGACCCTATCAGTCGAGTGTCTGGCGTCGGTGACACCCAGCTGTTCGGTGCGCAGTACGCCATGCGTATCTGGATGGATCCCCACAAGCTCAACAACTACTCACTGACGCCAGTTGATGTCATCAGTGCGATCAATACGCAGAACGCCCAGGTGGCGGCAGGCCAGCTAGGCGGTTCACCACCTGTTAAGGGTCAGCAGCTTAACGCCTCAATTATTGCGCAGACGCGCCTGACTTCGGCTGAAGAGTTCGGCAAAATTTTGCTGAAGGTTAACACCGATGGTTCACGTGTCCGCCTGAGCGACGTGGCACATATCGAGCTGGGTGGTGAAAACTACGAGGTTATTGCGCGCTTTAATGGGCAACCGGCATCGGGTCTGGGCATTAAACTGGCAACCGGCGCTAACGCACTGGATACCGCCGCAGCCGTTAAAGCAGAACTTGAAAAGCTGAAGCCTTTCTTCCCTGCCGGGATGAAAGTGGTTTATCCCTATGACACCACGCCATTCGTTAAGATCTCTATTAACGAAGTAGTGAAAACGCTGATTGAAGCTATCGTGCTGGTGTTCCTGGTAATGTATCTGTTCCTGCAAAACTTCCGCGCCACGCTGATCCCAACGATCGCCGTGCCGGTAGTACTGCTGGGTACGTTTGCCATTATCAGCGCCTTCGGGTATTCGATAAACACGCTAACAATGTTCGGGATGGTACTGGCCATCGGCCTGCTGGTGGATGATGCCATCGTAGTGGTAGAGAACGTCGAGCGTGTTATGGCCGAAGAGGGCCTGCCGCCGAAGGAAGCTACCCGTAAGTCGATGGAGCAGATCCAGGGTGCTCTGGTGGGTATTGCCATGGTGCTGTCAGCGGTATTCATCCCGATGGCATTCTTCGGCGGATCAACCGGCGTAATCTACCGTCAGTTCTCGATTACCATCGTTTCTGCGATGGTGCTGTCGGTGGTCGTTGCACTGGTACTGACTCCGGCACTTTGTGCCACCATGTTGAAACCTGTTGCTAAAGGCGATCACGGGAAAACTACCGGTTTCTTCGGCTGGTTTAACCGCCTGTTTGATAAAAGCACCAATCATTACACCGACAGTGTTGGGCACATTGTGCGCAGCACAGGCCGTTACATGGTGCTTTATCTGCTGATTGTTATCGGCATGGCGTTCCTGTTCCTGCGTCTGCCTACCTCCTTCCTTCCGGAAGAGGATCAGGGTGTGTTCCTGACGATGGCTCAACTTCCAGCTGGTGCCACCCAGGAACGTACTCAGAAAGTGCTGGATGAAGTAACGGATTACTACCTGAATAAAGAAAAAGCCACAGTTAACTCCGTCTTTACCGTTAACGGCTTTGGCTTTGCAGGTCGTGGTCAGAACACCGGTCTGGCTTTCGTCAGTCTTAAACCATGGGGCGAACGCTCTGGTGCCGAAAACAAAGTTCCGGCTATTGCCGGGCGGGCAATGGGTGCGTTCTCATCTATCAAAGATGCGATGGTCATCCCATTCAACCTGCCAGCAATTGTTGAACTGGGCCAGGCGACCGGCTTCGACTTCCAGCTTATCGATCAGGGCGGCCTCGGCCATGAGAAACTGACCGCAGCACGTAACCAGCTGCTGGGTATGATTGCTCAACACCCGGATGTACTGGTTGGTGTTCGTCCTAACGGTCTGGAAGATACACCACAGTACAAACTGACTATTGACCAGGAAAAAGCACAGGCGCTGGGGGTATCGTTGTCTGATATCAACACCACGCTGGCAGCTGCCTGGGGTGGCTCCTACGTTAATGACTTCATTGACCGTGGCCGCGTGAAGAAAGTTTACGTGATGGGTGAAGCCCCTTATCGTATGCTGCCTGGCGATATCGGTAACTGGTATGTACGCTCCTCCAGCGGCGAGATGGTGTCATTCAACTCCTTCGCCTCGGCCAACTGGGTGTATGGTTCACCTCGTCTGGAGCGTTATAACGGCCTGCCGTCTATGGAGCTGTTAGGTCAGCCTGCACCGGGTAAAAGCTCCGGTGAAGCAATGAACCTGATGCAGGATCTGGCGTCGAAACTGCCAACCGGTATCGGTTACGACTGGACAGGTATGTCTTACCAGGAACGCTTATCTGGTAACCAGGCTCCTGCTCTGTATGCTATCTCGCTGATCGTCGTGTTCCTGTGTCTGGCAGCACTGTATGAAAGCTGGTCGATTCCATTCTCGGTCATGCTGGTTGTACCGTTGGGTGTTGTCGGTGCACTGCTGTTTACGACGCTGCGTGGGTTGAGCAACGACGTTTACTTTGTTGTGGGGCTGCTAACAACCGTAGGGTTGTCAGCGAAGAACGCCATCCTGATAGTTGAGTTTGCTAAAGACTTGATGGAGAAAGAAGGTAAAGGGCTGATTGAGGCTACACTGGAGGCGGTGCGTATGCGTTTACGTCCAATTCTGATGACCTCCCTGGCATTTATCCTCGGTGTTCTGCCGCTGGCAATCAGTAGCGGTGCAGGTTCCGGTGCTCAGAACGCCGTAGGTACGGGCGTTATGGGCGGTATGGTAACCGCAACTGTGCTGGCTATCTTCTTCGTTCCTATGTTCTTCGTGGTGGTTCGTCGCCGCTTCAGCAAGAACAAAGATGAACTGGAACACAGCCACCCTGTTGATTCACAGCATCACTAATCAACATTAAGTTGATATGAATAAGAGGCCACCTTCGGGTGGCCTCTTTTTTTGTTTTGGCCCTTCCCTTTTGCGGTTGCAATTTGAAAATCAGCGGAGCATACTATTGTTATAGTATAACATTACATAGAGGTAGATAATGAAACAGGGTATTCATCCTGCTTACCGCCAGGTGGTATTCCATGACACCACGGCTGATGCTTACTTTGTGGTGGGCTCCACCATCAAAACTGACAGAACAATTGAACACGAAGGTAAAGTGATGCCGTATGTCCTGCTGGACGTCTCTTCTGCCTCACATGTTTATTACACCGGTAAACAGAAAGAGTTTGCTAAAGAAGGGAGCGCTGCACGTTTCAGTCAGCGTTTTGGCGGTTTTCTTGGCGTAATGAAAAAGTAAGGAGCCATCATGCAAGTTTTGAGTTCACTGGCTTCTGCCAAAAAACGTCACAAGGATTGCAAAGTTGTTCGCCGTCATGGCCGGGTATTTGTTATTTGTAAGAGCAATCCGCGCTTTAAAGCGGTACAGGGGCGGGGCGGAAAAAAACACTGATTATACGAATGAGCTTGTTGTTGTATCCGGAGGGGATAGCCTGTGCTATCCCCTTTTTATGCGTTTTTATTTTCATGTAACAAAACACCTTTCAACAAGCATTAATAAATCCCCTTCATTTCTACTTAGTTAGCCCTGCCGCCGTGGCCAGCAGCCCGTCTCCCCCTGGCTGTCAGGCATTTTTCATCAAAAAAAGAACCCTTCAATCATTAGGTTAGGACTTATCGTCGACTCTGATATTTATCATAAGCAGACGATGACAGTGGCTATCGTGACAAGAAGCCACTCCCAAAAATCATTAGTGTTACGCCTCATTGTTTAATAGGGATATGCAAATGAAACGCACAACTTTGACTCTATTACTCTCATGCGCGATGTACTCAGTCGTAGGTCAGGCGACGCCTGTCCAGCTCTCATCTTTCAACAATTTTCCAGAAGATACTGAAGTCGACGGCTTTCATGCCAGCCTGTTTGACAGCACAACCGGGACGGTAAACGGATTCGACCTGCCGATTCTTGGTTACAGTGAAATGGATCAGCTCAATGGTTTCCAGCTTGGTCTACTCGCGGGTTCCAACATTCATAACGGCATGAACGGTGCCGCCATTGGATTGTTCAACTGGCACGGAGGTTATGACAATGGACTCAACCTCGGTATCGCCAACAGCGTGGGCAATCTTTATGGTGCAAACCTGGGTATATATAGTGCTGCAAAAACTGTTAACGGGGTAAACCTGGGCGTAGCCACTCAGTCCGGAGATGTTAACGGCTTTAACTTTGGTGCCATTGCAAACTACACAACCGGACAGGTGAATGGGGTCAACATTGCCCCCTTCAACTGGACACAGCAGGATACTAATGGGGTCAACTTCAGCGTGCTTAACCACTCTGGTAACGTTAACGGTGTTAACGTTGGGGCCCTGGGTAACTGGAGCGAAGGTAATATCAACGGTCTGAACCTGGGTATCGTCAATGTTTCCGGCAATGTCACAGGAGCCAACCTCGCTCCATTTAACTACTCGGGTGATATTGTGGGTGCGAACATTGGTGTAGCCAGTATGTCCCATGATGTAACGGGGATGAACCTCGGCGCTGTGAATGTCACCAATAACGTTACCGGCCTGAATTTAGGCGGTCTGAACGTAGCTCAGGATGTTGACGGCGCCAATATTGGCGCAATTAACGTCTCACATAATGTTAACGGCCTCAATCTTGGTGCAGTTAACGTTTCTACCGGTGAAAGCGGCACAGATATTGGTGCTTTCAACTATGCAGATACCACTTCATTCCAGTTCGGCGTGGTCAACGCCACTCAACATCTGGAGGGCTTGCAGATCGGCGTTATCAATATCGCGACTAACGCAGCAGTACCTGTCTTGCCTCTGGTTAACTTCCATCGAACCTTCTGATTCTCCAGCCCCCTGCGGAGGGGGGCTGGAGTCTTCTCACTTCATACTGTTAATCATTGTATTAACGTTATGTTTGAAAGCTGCGATATAGCTGTCTGCGGATCCGCCCCTGGCGCTCAATGCCTCAGGGTAGAGTTCCCCGCCGGAAGTTGCACCGCCGGAGGTGGCAATCTGCTTGACCAGACGCGGATCAGTCTGATTTTCAATAAAATAAACGTGTATTTTTTCACTCTTCAATTGGGTTATCAAAGCGGCAACGTCAGAGGCACTGGCCTCTGACTCAGTGGAAAATCCAACCGGCGACAGGAATTTCACTCCATAACGCTGGCCGAAATAACCAAAGGCATCATGGCTGGTCAGTACTTTTCGTTTGTCCTGCGGGATAGCACTAAAAGATTTTTGTGCCCAGCTATCAAGCTGTTTTAACTGTTCGATATAGTCACCGCCACGCTGGCGGAAATATTCGGCATCTTGCGGATCGGCAGCAATCAGCGCATTCATCACATTGGTGGCATAGGTCACGCCATTCTGCATACTGTTCCATGCATGCGGATCGGTAATCGTCTGGCCATCCTCTTCCATCTTACGGGTATTAATACCGCTGGATGCTATCACCGTCTGGCCTTTATAGCCGGATGCGGTAATCAGACGATCCATCCACCCTTCCATTCCCAGACCACTGACGAAAACCAGATCAGCATGAGCCAGTGCCTGGCTATCTTTTGGCGTTGGTTCAAAGCTGTGGGGGTCTCCGTTTGGGCCAACCAGGCTTTTAACACTGACATGTTCACCACCAACATTTTTCACAATGTCCGCCAGCACGGTAAAACTGGCTACCGCTTCCACTGTTTTTGCCATCGCCAGCGGGGCAGCCATTAACGCTGATAGCGCCAGCACTACAGGTAACTTCTTCATACTTACTCCTTTGCCATAGACCATGCTTTACGTGCCGAAAAAATGCCACCACAAGGCCCGATTAAAATAGAAATAAAAAACAGAATAGCCGCACTGAGTACTACGGCCGGCCCGGCGGGTAATGAGAGATAAAATGAGGCGTAAAGGCCACTAAAGCTGGCGGTGGTAGCCAGTATCATCGCCGCGGCCAGCGTGCCGGAGAGATGCCGGCTCCAGAAACGTGCACTGGCCGCAGGCAGCATCATCAGTCCCACGCTCATTAGCGTGCCGAGTACCTGAAACCCAGCCACCAGATTCACCACCACCAGCACCAGAAAAATGCCGTGCACCAGCGGTGATGCCCAGCGGTTCTGAGCGCGTAAAAAAGTCGGGTCGAAGGCATCAATCACCAGCGGACGGTAGATCAGAGAAAAAATCAGCAGTGAAACACCGCTGATGGTACTGACCAGAACTATTGAGGGGACATCCACAGCCAGCAGCGAACCAAACAGTACGTGTAGCAGATCCACGCTGGAACCCCGCAATGACACCAGCGTGACACCCAGCGCCAGCGAGCCAAGATAGAAACCAGCAAAACTGGCATCTTCACGCAATGGGGTATAGCGGCTTACAGCTCCGGAGAGCAGCGCCACTGTCAGCCCGGCAATTGCCCCCCCAACGCCCATCGCCACCAGCGAAAGGCCGGAAATAAGGTAACCAATTGCGGCGCCAGGCAGAACGGCGTGGGATAAAGCATCTCCCACCAGGCTCATGCGGCGTAGTAACAGAAAAACGCCCAATGGAGTTGCGCTGAGTGATAACGCCACGCAGGCAACCAGAGCACGGCGCATAAAACCAAATTCGATAAATGGTTGTATCAGCATCATGCGCTGGCACCTTCATTACGTCCGAAACTCAGCCCGGTCACACCGCAATCGCTGCACGACCACTCGCTATGCTGCTCTTTCAGGCGTAATACCTGCGGGAAGTGCTGCGCCACTGTCGCCATATCATGTAAAACAACGATCAGTGTGCACCCCGCACGATGGCGCTCTGCCAGCAGCTCCAGCAGCAGCGCTACGGTATGACTGTCAACGCCGGTGAAAGGCTCGTCCAGTAGTAACAGTTCCGCATCCTGTACCAGCAGCCGGGCAAACAGCACACGTTGCAGCTGACCTCCGGACAGCGTACCCGGCGCAGCATCGGCACAGGACAACATATCTACCCGCTCCAGCGCCTGCATTGCCTGCTGACGCTGCCCGCGGGAGATCCCCCGCAGCCAGCCACAGCGCCGCCAGAACCCCATCGCCACCAGATCAAACACGGTAAGCGGGAAGTTTTTCTCAATTTCAGAATGCTGCGGCAACCACGCAATGGAGGGACGCGGAGCAGTAAAGCTTAATGAGCCACTAACTGCGGGCAACATTCCGCAAATAGTTTTCAGCAGCGTTGACTTACCACAGCCGTTGGCCCCAACCAGTGCGGTCATACTGCCACGCATAAATTCGCCGCCAAGCGCGGGGGTAACCGCACGATACTGATAGCCAACAACAAGTTGATTAAGTACGATCATCAGACAGCTGCCCACCATGTAAGCAGCACCAGCACGGCGACTAACTGAGCCATAAGAGCCATACGTAACCATGCGGGCCAGGATAAAAGCGTACCGCGCCTTAAAAACTGATGAGTAGTGTTCATAAAGCCACTGTAGATATGTTATAACGTAACAATAAAATAACGCATAATGATGATTGCTGGCAGGATAAAAATGTATCTAAGTATTACGCAGACAAAATGCTGGCATAGTGAGTTTTTATATAAACAAAACTCAACAGCCAATACATGCACCGGAGAAAGTCAGGTTCGATGCAAAAATAATTAACTGACAAATCATAACGATAGACTACACTTCATTTACCGGTTGCCGTAATTAGCCTAATGAAGCAATTATCCTGATTAGTAAAGATTAACTCTAAGGGGAAAAAATGCGCAAAACAATACCGCTAAAATATCGTCAAACTGAGCTTAACCCGCTAGAATTAATGGAAGAGCTACAACAGATAATTCCCAAAATAGAAGATGACCTTGTCGGCTCTCTGGATTGGTATTCTCAAAATGCACGATATGTTCCCGATAGCATCAGAATTATTTCCCTGGAACATTTGCAGCAATCGCGTTATAAACTTAACTATAGTTTTCGCTGGAACGTCTTCAATGCATGCCTGGATATTGATGCGTTTGAAACAACCAACCAATCGGTAAATTTTAGCTGCGGCCCGGATGCACTGGTGTTTGAGTTCATTGATAACGATCGCCACGCTATGTCAGACGAATTGTAATAATGGCTCAGACTTCTTCCGTTTAATTTATAATTAGTTATATTTTGTATAGATGTTTATAGTTGAGATGTATTTACCACTTCCTGGCACACCCTGTTTAAAAGTGCGGTCACATTGCATATTTCGCAAGCTATGGAGGGGAAAAAGATGGACGAATACTCGCCGAGAAGGCATGATATTGCCCAGCTTAAATTCTTATGTGAAAGCCTGTATGATGAAAGCCTGGCAACATTAGGTGACAGTCATCATGGCTGGGTTAACGATCCCACCTCTGCTGTCAATCTACAGCTTAACGATCTGATTGAGCATATTGCAGCATTCACGATGAATTACAAAATTAAGCACATTGAGGATTTTGATCTGATAAGTCAGGTTGATGAATACCTTGATGACACTTTTATGTTGTTCAGCAATTACGGCATTAATGTTCAGGACTTACAACGCTGGCAAAAATCAGCGAAGCGACTTTTCAACATTTTTGCAGAAGAGTGCGCAACGAGCCGGATACAGGCGAGCCATTCCTTTTAGCAACCCATTACTCTTTCTACGGTTTAATAATGACAGACAAACTTTTAACGAAAACTGATTATCTTATGCGCCTCAGACGCTGTCGTTCAATCGACACGCTTGAGCGCGTGATAGAAAAGAACAAGTACGAATTATCTGATGACGAATTGGCTATATTCTATTCTGCTGCGGATCACCGCCTGGCAGAGCTAACGATGAATAAGCTGTACGACAAAGTTCCGGTAGCAGTCTGGAAGTTTGTTCGCTAACGAGTTTGTGACTGATTTGAGTAAGATGGGAAAAACTGGTGGGGCAGAATTGGGTGGGGGCCCTGCCAGCTACATCCCGGCACACGCGTCATCTGTTACGGCTGCTTCCTTCCGGATCTGACCGAGTTCACAAATTAGCATTGCGGGAGAACCAACCGGGCCCCCATTGATTGCGCTGGATAACCAGAGCGCAGGCATTATCAATGATGCCCCCGCCAATTGCAAGCAGCCCTCTGATGACCGTTGGTTTCTTGCACGATATGCAGATTATTTCCCCGTTATGGAACGCTATGAATCCCGAACACGACACTTTTCAACAACGCGTCTACCAGATTGTAGCGGCTGTCCCCTATGGCTTTGTGACCACTTATGGTGAAATTGCCCAGCTGGCGGGTTCCCCACGTGCCGCGCGTCAGGTCGGCGGTGTGCTGAAACGTTTGCCAGCAGGCAGCAAATTGCCCTGGCATCGCGTGATTAATCGTAAAGGTGAGATTTCGTTGGCAGGTGACGATCTTGGCAGGCAGCGCAGTGCCTTATTAAAAGAGGGTATTCAGGTGTCGCCTGAGGGGAAGATTGACCTGACGCGCTATCGCTGGCATCCGTAAAAACGCCCCTTGCGGGGCGTTAAGCTATTACAGCGAGGTAGGAGCCGGAACAGCCGAGGAAGGGGAAACCTGAGTTGGTGAGGTAGAAGGCACCGTGGTTGTCGCCCCGCTCTGCGATGGCATCGCCACAGAAGGCACTGGAACCAGCGTCAGATCCTGGTGTGTTCCGCCGGTGGTGACAACCTGCTTCACTGAATCAGTGATAAACAGCATTTTATCTTCCACCATCACCGCTGCACTCAGCAGGATACGTGCGTTAGGCTGAATTTCAGCTGGATTAAATGGCAGGGTAAACTGGAACGGTGCCTGTTTACCATTGGTGCGTACAGCGCGCTGCGCCAGAACTTTAGACGGTGCATCCGCCTGAGAAGCATCGGACAGCGTCACCGTCAGTACAGCATTCGGCGGCAGTGCCACTTTCTGACGGATCCAGACCGTACCGCTCACGTTAGGCTGCTGTATCACCGCCTTCTGACCATTCACCTGAGAGCCCAGAGTTGGCGTCGGCACATCTTTGCTTTTATCAGCACAGCCTGAAATAGCTACAGCCAGCGCTGCACCACTTAATACATGCCAGAGTTTCATTGATAGTTTCTCCTTTCGATCAATGCTTACGGCAGTCACTTCGCCGCAAAAAGACAGATGCTATCTGCCAGCGTAGGTTTAATTCTGGCACAAGTTGCTGATTTTTGCATCGAAGCCGCACTATTCCCACTTTATCGACTGCCCGACAGATCGTATAAACAGTCGTTGACGCTCACTGGTCGGATCTCGCAAACTGGTAAGGATAAAAAATCATGAGGAAGCGAATATGGGCCAGGCACTGGAAAACTTATTAAATCTGCTGGACTTGGAAACCCTTGAAGAGGGACTGTTCCGCGGGCAAAGTGAAGATCTGGGTTTGCGCCAGGTATTTGGCGGTCAGGTAGTTGGACAGGCGCTGTATGCAGCGAAGCAGACCGTACCGCAGGAGCGTATTATCCACTCCTTTCATAGCTACTTTCTGCGCCCGGGTGATAGTCAGAAAGCGATAATTTATGATGTCGAAAACCTGCGCGATGGTCAGAGTTTCAGTGCACGTCGCGTGAAAGCGGTGCAGAACGGCAAGCCCATTTTTTATATGACCGCCTCCTTCCAGGGGCCAGAAAGCGGTTTTGAACATCAGAAAACCATGCCTGAAGTTATCGGGCCAGATAATCTGCCTTCTGAGACGGAGATCGCCCGCCAGATGGCGCAGTACATCCCCGAGAAAGCCCGCGACAAGTTTCTATCTGAAAAACCTTTCGAGATCCGTCCGGTGGAGTTTCATAACCCGTTAAAGGGGCATGTCAGCGAGCCTTTCCGCTATACCTGGCTGCGCGCCAACGGCACCATGCCTGAGGATAAACGCACCCATCAGTATCTGCTGGGCTACGCCTCTGATTTCAACTTCCTGCCGGTATCATTGCAGCCGCATGGTAAGGGTTTTCTGGAGCCGGGAATGCAGGTAGCCACCATCGACCACTCCATGTGGTTCCATCGTCCCTTCGACCTCAACGAATGGCTGCTGTATAGCGTAGAGAGCACCTCCGCCTCCGGTGCCCGAGGTTTTGTGCGCGGTGAGTTCTGGAATCAGCAGGGTGAGCTGGTAGCGTCAACGGTACAGGAAGGGGTTATCCGTCAGCGTTCCTGACTGGTGAGATAAAAAAAGCGGGCCTTATGGCCCGCTTACTAACTTTTTTATTTTTAGCGCACTACTCTTCTTAATACTCAGGCTCGTAACAGCTTACTGGTTGTAAGCGTTCTCGCCGTGACTGTTGACGTCCAGACCTTCACGTTCCTGCTCTTCCGGAACACGCAGCCCGACAATCATATCTGCAACTTTGAAGCCGATGAAGGCAACAACCGCAGTCCACACGATGGTCAGGCCAACGCTGAACAGCTGTACCCAGACCTGATGGCCCATGGTCACTCCTTCAGCGTAACCCACACCGCCAAGAGAAGAAGAAGCGAAGATACCGGTCAGGATACAGCCTACGATGCCGCACACGCCGTGAACACCGAACACGTCACATGGGTCATCAACACGCAGCCATTTTTTCAGGATGGTGACACCCCACAGCCCCGCCAGACCACCGATCAGACCAATAATCAGCGCACCGCCTACTCCCACATAACCACAGGCTGGAGTAATCGCTACCAGACCAGCAATCACACCGGAGCTGACGCCCAGCAGCGATGGTTTGCCGCGCAACGCCCACTCACCGAATGTCCAACTCAGCATCGCACCTGCCGTTGCAATAACGGTATTGAGGAATGCCAGACCAGCGATTTCGTTAGCCGCACTGGCTGAACCTGCGTTAAAGCCGAACCAGCCAAAGTACAGGATTGCCGTACCGGTAAATACCATCGGCAGATTGTGTGGTTTGAATGCTTCTTTACCGAAACCAGCACGTTTACCCACGAGGTAAGCGCCCACCAGCCCTGCAACAGCAGCGTTGATATGCACAACGGTACCGCCCGCAAAGTCCAGCGCGCCGTCCTGAGCGAGGAAACCACCGGCCCAGACCATATGAGCAATGGGCAGGTAGGCGAAGGTCAGCCAGATCACTACGAAGATCAGAAGCGCAGAGAAACGAATACGCTCGGCAATAGAACCAACAATCAGACCCACTGTGATACAGGCGAAGGATGCCTGGAACGCTACGTGAATATACTGATAGAAAGAGCCCATCAGCGAAGTCGGTGCGATATTTTTCAGCATCGCCCAGTTGAAGCCGCCGAAGAAGGCGTTACCTTCACTGAAGGCCAGCGAGTAGCCGTAAACCATCCATAATACGCAAACTATCGCAAAGGTCATGGCAACCTGGGTCAGCATCGACAGCACGTTTTTAGCGCGGATCAGGCCGCCATAAAACAGTGCGATGCCAGGAATTGTCATAAACAGCACCAGCGCGGTGCATATCATCATAAAGGCGTTATCAGCTTTGTCGGCTACCGCAGGCGCGGCGGCCATTGCCAGCGACGGTAACAGAGCAGCACCGGCGAGGCCAAACTTAGCGAGTTTTTTCATTTTGTCCCATCCCATCACAATTCAGAGCCCCGAATTACAGTGCTGCTTCGTCAGTTTCGCCGGTGCGAATACGGATGACCCGTTGCAGTTCTGCAACGAAGATCTTCCCGTCACCAATTTTTCCCGTGTAGGCCGCTTTGCTAATCACATCAACCACTTCATCAAGCTGGTCGTCTGCAATAGCGATATCAATTTTTACTTTTGGCAGGAAGTTCACACTGTATTCAGCACCGCGATACAGTTCTGCATGTCCTTTCTGGCGGCCGAAGCCTTTAACTTCAGTGACGGTAAGACCCTGAATGCCGATTGACGACAGTGCTTCACGCACGTCTTCCAGTTTGAACGGTTTGATTACCACGGTAACCAGCTTCATACGATCCCCTCCAGGTAAAAAAATAGGTTGTTTCAGCGACACGAAATGATTAAAGCAAAGGCTGTGCCAGAGTTTAAAAATCTGAATTTTTCAGACGATTAGTCAGTGCTGGTCTGAGTCACAGCTGAGACGCAGATCACAGAGAAATGAAAGGCACTTAAATGAGTATAGAAAAAACGCACCAGAAAGGTGCGTTGTGCGTTAAGGCAGTGCATTTGTGCCATTATTGCGGATTTTTTCGCCTGAATTTGGTGCAGCGCACCGGCAGTGATTAACTGTTTTCTGCCGCTGCCAGCTCCTCGCCTGCTAGTTGCAGTTGATACATCTGCCAGTAGCGACCCTGCGCAGCCAGCAACTGCTGATGGCTGCCTCGCTCCACCGCCTGCCCCCGATGCAATACCAAAATAGTGTCAGCTTCGGTGATGGTCGACAGTCGGTGAGCAATAACCACCAGCGTTGTACGCTCGCGCACAGCTTGCAGAGCTTTCTGGATTGCCTGCTCGGTGCCGGAGTCAATATTGGCCGTTGCTTCATCCAGAATTAAGATCTTCGGGGTTGCCACCAGTACACGAGCCATAGCCAGCAGCTGTTTTTGCCCTACGGAGAGGTTATTGCCCTGCTCGCCTAATTGAGTGTGGATCCCCTCCGGAAGCTCACGCGCCAGAGCGGCTAACTGCACCGTCTCCAGCGCCTGCCAGACGGCATCTTCGTTAATATCGCGCCCGAGCGTGACATTGGCAAAGAAGGTGTCGGCCAGCACCACCGGATCCTGCTGTACCATCGCCACAGAGCCACGCAGTGCTGCATGGCTGAGGGAGGCGAGCGGACGCCCATCAAGCAAAATCTCACCCTGACTGAGCGGATAGTAGCCCATCAGCAAATTGGCAAGCGTACTTTTTCCACTGCCGGTATGTCCCACCAGCGCAACAAAATGACGCGACGGAACCGACAAATTAATATCCGTGAGAACCGGGCGACCGCTGCGATAGGCGAAAGTCACGTCACGTATCTCGATACTGCCACTGTGCAGTGGTTCGTTGTCATCGCCATAGGGCTGACGTGGAGCATCCATCAGTTCAAAGATACGCTCCCCCGCTACCACAGCCTGTTGCAGCATCGACTGCTGCGTGGTGAGTTCGATCAGCGGCTCATTCAGACGCCCGAGATAGTTGATAAAGGCATACAGCACGCCAACCTCAATAGTACCAACGGAGGTCAGGCCGAACAGCAGCATCAAGCCGCACAGAATCATTGCAGAAAACAGACTAAGCAATGGCCGCAGCAGAAATCCGTCCAGCCTTAGCGTTTGCATGCGCGCAAGATAGTGAGAGCGGCTGGCCTCACCCATCCTTTCGCCAAAACGCGCCTGTTGACGGAACTGCTGGATCACGCTCATGCCGTTGATCACTTCATTGAAGCCGTTATTGATCTCCGCCAGATAGCTGCGCACCCGCCGTACAATCGGCGTGCTGTAGCGCTGATATATCAGCATTACCACCAGCACCGCAGGGAAAATAGTGATGGCTACCAGCGCCATGCGCCAGTCAAGGCTGAACATTGCCACCAGCATCGCCCCGACCAGTGCTGCACTGCGCAATACGGTAGCGACCACGGTGACGTAGAGATCGCGTACCACTTCTGTGTCATTGGTCACGCGCGAAATAATCTGCCCAACCGGCTGAGTATCAAATGCCCCCAGCGGCTGGCGCAGCGCCGCATCCATCACATCAGTACGCAGGCGCTGTACGACCCCCACTGCCGCCTGGTTAAACAGCAGTGCCTGAAAATAGTGAAGCGTGGCCGCCAGCACCTGTAGCAACAGAAAACTGACCATCAGCCCGGCGGCAAGCGCCACCGGCATCCGGTGTTTTGCCACCATGTTGTCAATAAAATAGCTGACCAGTACCGGCCCCAGCACCTCAGCAGCGGCGGCAACCCACAGCATCACCACCGCCAGACTCAGGGATTTACGCCACGGCGCACCGTAGGAGAGCAGCCGTTTGATGGTTGGCCACACCTGGATTACGTTAGCCATGCGTGGCTCCCTGTTCTGTTTCTTCGTCGTCCAGTGCTGCCTCAAGCTGTTGATAACGGTACATATCGCGGTACCAACCTTCCATGGCAGCTAGCTGTTCATGATCGCCACGCTGCGCAATCTGACCATGCTGTAACACCAGAATTTCGTTGGCTTCGGTCAGCGCTGAGAGACGATGGGCGCTGATAACGACCGTGCGCCCCTCCCCCCAGCTGCGCAGGTTATGCAGGATTTGGTGTTCAGTACGACCGTCCACCGCTGACAGAGCATCATCCAGCACTAAAATTTCAGCGTTAAGCAGCAGCGCGCGTGCGATCGAGATGCGCTGTTTCTGCCCGCCGGAGAGCATCACACCGCGCTCCCCCACTTCCGTCTGATAACCATCGGGCAGACGTAAAATGTCATCATGGACAAAAGCGAGTTTAGCGGCTTGCTCAATTTCACTCTGCGTGGCATCCGGGCGGCCCAGAGCAATATTGCTGGCTACGCTATCGGAGAAGAGGAAAGGCGTCTGACTGACCACGGCCAGCCTGCTGCGCCAGCCATCAAGATGAAGCTGCGGCAGAGGAATACCGTGGTAACAAATCTCTCCCTGGTCAATATCGAAATGGCGCTGAAGCAGGCTGAGTAACGTACTTTTACCCGCGCCGGTTGGCCCGCACAGCCCCAGCATCTGCCCTGGTTTGATCTCAACATGCACATTATGCAGCGCAGGCTGCTGCGCGCCAGGATAGCGGAATTCTCTCACCGCGATCTGCAACAGGCCGCGACCTTCTGGCAGCTGCCGATCGCCGTCAACCACCGCAGGAGCTTCTGCCAGCATCGCCTGAATGCGCGTCCAGGCCGCGCTACCGCGTTCAACGATGTTAAACATCCATGCCAGCGCCAGCATAGGCCAGATCATCAGGCCCAGATACATCACAAAACTGGTGAGCTGGCCCAGCGTCATCGTCTCGTGCCATACCATCCAGCTCCCGCCGCCAATTGCCAGCAGGTTCGACAAGCCGATAGCAATGTAAATTGTCGGATCAAAGCGGGCATCAACTCGCGCTACCCGCATATTTTTCTCGCCGGTATCTTTTGCAATAGCCGCGAACTGACCTGACTGGTGATCCTCAAGCCCAAAAGCTTTAATCATGCGGATGCTACTCAGGCTTTCCTGAGTCTGATCGTTAAGCGAAGAAAAAGCAGCCTGAGCCAGTTTGAAGCGCTGATGCAGCTGGTCACCGTAGCGTTTGATCACTATCGCCATTACCGGCATCGGTAACAGAGCCAGCAGAGTAAGCTGCCAGCTGATTTGAGTGCTCATGACTATCAGCACCGCCATACCCATCACCAGAGAATCCACCAGCGTCAGCACGCCTTCACCAGCGGCAAATACCACACGATCCACGTCGTTGGTGGCACGGGCGATGAGATCGCCGGTACGGTGACGTAAATAGAATCCGGGGTGTTGACGGCTCAGTTGCCGGTAAAAATCCTCACGCAGCTCAACTGCCAGCTGATAGGAAGCACCAAACAGCAGTACGCGCCAGACATAGCGCAACAGATATACGACGATAGCTGTGGCCAGCATCACGCCAACCCACATCATAAGCTGGCTGTTGCTCATGCTCTCGCGGCTGACGCCGTCAACGATCTTGCCCACCACATGAGGGGGCAGGAGTTGCAATAATGCAATCACGATTAACAGCAAAACAGCACCCAAATAACGGCGCCATTCACGCAGGAAATACCAGCTTAGTTGGCTAAAAAGTCGCACAAAAATGTCCTGATTATTGACCGGTTAAAGGGCAACCGGCAAAGCAGTGGTGTATTTTATCTCTTCCATCGCAAAACTCGAAGTGACATCGATCAGACCTGGAACGCCGTTCACCAGCCGCTTGTAAAAGCCGTCATAGCTTTTCATATCGGCTACCTGTACCCGCAGCAGATAGTCATACTCGCCCGCCATGCGGTAGAAACCCATCACTTCCGGCATCGCCTGCACCACGTTAACAAACTGCTGAAACCACTCGCTGCTGTGCTGTTGGGTTTTAATCAGCACAAAGGCGGTGAGGCCCAGTCCAAGCTTTTCGCCATCCAGCAAGGCAACCCGGCCGCGAATATAGCCTTCATCCTCGAGTCTTTTCAAGCGCTTCCAACAAGGAGTCGTTGTCAGGCTGACGGCATCCGCCAGGGCTTGCAGAGAAAGGGTGCAATCCTGCTGAAGCAGGTCTAACAGCATACGATCTTTCTTATCCAGCGATATTGGTAGCAAAATTTTCTCCTCCACATCAGAAACGCAGCAGCATTATAGCAATTTTTTCCCCAGGGATTTCGTTAATCTGATAGCCACTTATTATCACCTTCAGGGAGGACCGGGATGAACACCAAAATTTATCGTAACCTGTTGATCATGGGATTATTCAGCGCCGTAGCTCTTACATGGGGCACCACCTGGATGGCGATGAAGATTACCGTTGCCACCGTTCCCCCTGTATTTGCCACCGGGCTGCGTTTTCTCTGCGCTGCGCCGCTGTTGCTGCTGCTGGCACGCTATAAAAAAGCCCCGTTACTGTTCCCGGCCGGCCTGCGTGGTTTCCAGCTCTGCGTGATGCTGTTCTACTTTGCTATTCCGTTTACGCTGATGATCTATGGCGAACGCTACACCTCATCCAGCCTGGCGGCGATTATCTTTGCCACCATGCCCGCTGCGGTGCTGGCCGCCTCCCTGCTTTTCCTGCGTGAGAGAACGTCTCTACAGCAGCTGCTGGGGCTGGCCATCAGTCTTGGTGCTTTAAGCACTATTCTGTGGCATGAAACCCGCGACAGTGGCGAGAGTCAGTTACAGGGGATTGTGGCCCTGGTTGCTGCGGTACTTATTCACGCCGTGATGTACGTTCAGTGTAAAAAACGCTGTGCCGGTATTTCCGTACTGAGCTACAACGCGCTGCCCTGCCTTGGCGCGGGTATAGTGCTGACGCTGGCGGGCCTGACGGAAGCACCGAATTATCAGGCTTTTTCCCCACAGGCGTTGCTCGCCATTGCCTATCTTGGTGCGGTGGCTGGGGTGGGCGGTATTCTGGCCTATTTTGCCCTGCAACAGACTGCAAAACCCTTTCAGGCGTCGCTGGTCTTTCTGGTATTCCCGCTGATCGCCGTGGCGCTGGAGAGTAAAATAAACGGCACCAGCATCAGCCATGAATCGTTACTGTTGATGCTCCCCTTCCTGCTGGGTATTTTGCTGACGCTATATCGTGGTGCGCGCGGTCGCCAGCCAGATCTGGTGGCAAAACCGGCGCTGCGGCGTTAGATAAAAAAAAGCCGGACATCCCCGTCCGGCTCTCTGGCTGATAAGCTGATTATTCGGGGGAATAGACCAGGTGTGGTGTGGTAAGCCAATGATTAAGGTAATGCGACACACCCTGTGTAGAACAATCACCAATAACGGGTAAATGCGGCAGTTTAGCTTTCAGCTCATGCATCGCATTACGCATGATAAAACCGTGACCAACACGCCCGAGCATCTCCAGATCGTTCATCGCGTCGCCAAAAGCCATGCACTCCGCCATCGGCACATCCAGCCTTGCTGCAAGCTGCGCGAGGGCAGCGCCCTTATTGCAGTCCAGAGGCAATACTTCCAGGCAGTCCTGCGCCGAAAAACAGATGTGCGCTCGCTCACCCAATACTTCGCGCAGCTGAATTTTCAACGCGCAAAGCTCCTTATAATCAGCGATAAAGCAGACTTTCGTCACCTGATGCGCGGGAAGGGTTCGCAGGTCGGTAAGCTGGTAAGTAAAACCTGAGAGCTGATGTGCCTTTAAAATCTCCGGACAATCATCGTCAGTAAACCAGCCATTATCATTAAAGACGTGCAGAGTGGCACGGGTATCCCAGTGGCTGTGGATCACCAGTCGCGCCACGTCAGGTGAGAGATCGCTGGCATAGAGCAGTTCGCCGAAGGGATCGTGAATACGAGTGCCATTGCCGCTGATCAAAAAAGCGGGCAGATCGTATTTATGCATCAGCGGCTGCATCTCCAGATAATGGCGACCGGTGGCAAAACTGAGCTGTACCGGATGCGCCTGAAGTGCGCGCAGACTGTGCAGGGTTTGCGTCCCCAACTGATGGTCAGGCATCAGCAGTGTTCCATCCATATCAAATGCAGCAAGGCGCACCATTTTCTCTCCCGTTGATGGGTTTTTCATCTGCACTGAGTATCCTCTGGCATTTGCGGAACTAATAGTGAATACTTTTTTTAAACTGTTCCGGGTTTAAGGTGAGATGAGACAACTCAATCGATTGAACCAGTATCAGCGTCTGTGGCAACACAGCGCGGGGCAACCCCAGTCCACCAACGTTGCCGAGATCGCCAACTGCTGTTTTTGCAGCGAACGCCATGCGCGCACCCTGCTGCGTCAATGGCAGAGCAGCGGCTGGCTGGAATGGCAGGCCTCATCAGGGCGAAGCAAACGCGGCCAGCTGACCTTTCTGCACTCGCCCGCTATGTTGCGTAGTCAACTGATGCTGGAGCAGCTCGACAACGGCCAGCCTCAACATGCATTACAGATGGTTCCGCTGGCTCCAGAGCAACTCAGCCAGCTGTTACAGCCGTTTATGGGCGGGCAGTGGCAGAACAACCAGCCAACGCTGCGCATTCCCTATTACCGGCCCCTCGACCCTCTGCGCCCGCTGCTGCAACCTGGCCGCGCCGAACAGCATCTCGCCCAGCAGGTATTCGCCGGATTAAGCCGCCTGTCAGGAGATGACGCCGTACCCGACCTCGCCCACCGCTGGCAGATCAGCGAAGACGGTCTGAGCTGGTTCTTCTTTTTACGCCCGCAGCTACGCTGGCATCATGGTGAAGCGGTTACCGTTGCTCAACTGCAACAGCGCCTGCTGACTGTCCTTGCCTCACCAGTCGGCCAGCGGCTGCTCTCCTGCGTAAAAAATGTTATTCAGGCCCATGTGCTCTGCCTGCGTATCGATTTGCATACGCCGGATAACTGGCTGGCTCACCGGCTGGCGAGCGTACCGTGTCTGCTGCCCCACCCGGATAACCCTGATATTGGTGCAGGACCGTGGCGACTGATGGTCAACTCGCCTGCGCTGCTGCGGCTGGAGAGCCACGGCTGGTACCACGGCCCCCATCCTCTGATGCAGGCGATTGAATACTGGATTGCGCCGCAGCTGTTCGACCCGGGACTGGGTACCAGCTGCCGCCATCCGGTACAGATTGCTATTGGTGCGCAGCAGGACTTAACTACCTTGCAGCCGGTCAGTCAGCGCATCAGTCTCGGATTCTGCTATCTGGCTATTGGTCAGCGGGCCGGACTCTCTGCGGCCCAGGCGCGGCATATCATGTCGCTGGTGCATCAATCCGGTATCATTGAGCAGTTACCCCTGGAAGAGGGTTTAATCACGCCAAGCCGTGAAATGCTGCCGGGCTGGCATATCCCTGACTGGCAGCCAGACCCTGATATTACCCTGCCTGCAAAGCTCAACCTGCACTACCATCTGCCGGTGGAACTGCACGCGATGGCGGAAAAGCTTCAGCAATTACTCACCATGCAGGGGTGCCTGCTGACACTGCATTTTCATCCGGCAAAAAACTGGCAGGAGTATCCATCGCTCGCAGAGGCCGACCTGGTGATGGGAGACAGGCTGATCGGTGAAGCTCCGGTATTTACTCTGGAGAGCTGGCTGCGGCTCGATCCTCTGTGGCCAATTTTATCCGGTAGCGCAGGCTGGCAGCGGCTGCTTACACAATTAAATGAGCTACAGCGCTACCCGGATCAGCAACGGCGTCATCAGCGACTCAAAGCGCTATATCAGCAGCTAATGTCGGATGCGGTTATTACTCCGCTGTTTAACTATCGTTATCAGGTCAGCGCTCCGCCAGATGTAGAAGGAGTGCGGATGAATGCCTGGGGCTGGTTTGATTTTTCCCGCGCGTGGATCCCGCCGCCGGTCACCATTCCCTGAGCGCTCAGGGCAAAGGGGATACCTTTCTGCGCAGCAAGGTATTACCATAGCCAGCAGAAACTCATCAGGAAAAATAAGTATGAAACGTGCAGTGGTGGTATTCAGTGGTGGCCAGGATTCAACAACCTGCCTTATTCAAGCCTTACAGCAGTATGACGAGGTGCACTGCGTCACCTTCGATTATGGCCAGCGCCACCGTGCAGAAATCGACGTAGCCCGAACCTTATCGCTGTCGCTGGGTGCCCGCGCCCACAAAGTGCTGGATGTGACCATGCTTAACGAGCTGGCAGTCAGCAGCCTGACGCGCGATAACATACCGGTTCCGGATTACGATCCCGATGCCAGCGGCCTGCCGAGTACCTTTGTACCGGGACGCAATATCCTGTTTTTAACCTTCGCAGCAATTTACGCTTATCAGATCGAAGCCGAAGCGGTGATCACCGGCGTATGTGAGACCGATTTTTCCGGCTATCCCGACTGCCGCGACGAGTTTGTCAAAGCGTTGAATCATGCTGTCAGTCTCGGCATGGCGCGAGAAATTCGTTTCGAGACCCCGCTGATGTGGCTGAATAAAGCGGAAACCTGGGCACTGGCAGATTACTGGCAGCAGCTTCCTCTGATTCGCAATCAGACACTAACCTGTTACAACGGCGTTCAGGGCGATGGGTGCGGTGATTGCGCGGCCTGCCATCTGCGCGCCAACGGCCTGCATGAATACCAGAAAAACCCGGCAGCGGTGATGCAGGCGATGAAAACTAAAACAGGCCTGATTTGATATCACGCCAGGGGCGGCAGATGCTCCGCCCTTAATGGTTAATGCTTTCCAGCCGCGACCGCAGCTCGCCCTCAAGCGGTAACGCTTTCTTTGATTGCAGATCGATGCAGACAAATGTCAGTGACGCATCAGCAATAGCGCTGCCATCAGACTGTAAAGAGACACGCTGATCGATGATCCCGCTTTTCCCCCCCAGCGTCAGCAGCTGGCTGTTAATCACCAGCACATCCCCCATCAACGCCGGACGGCGATAGTTGATATTAATATTGACCACCACAAAAGCCATTCTGCGCTCATTCATCCAGTGAAATGCTTCATGCTGTTCCAGCCAGGCCCAGCGCGCTTCTTCAAGAAACTCCAGGTAGCGCGCATTATTCACATGTTGATAAACATCCAGGTGGTAGCCGCGTACTTTAATCGTGGTCTGCATAATGCGTCCTCTGTGATAAAAAGGTCACACCAACTGGTATGACCTCATTGATATTAGCAGTCAGATCACGCTTTTTACGGAGCGAAGTGCTGACTCTGGATACAGATCACAATTTAATATTCGCGAGGTTACGCTCCACCAGAATGTTCCCTATGCCGGGTACCTCTTTGAGCTGTTCGAGATGGGTAAACGGCCCATACTGTTCGCGATAGCTGACGATAGACTCGGCTTTCTTCTTGCCGACACCACTCATCGCCGCCATCAGCTCATCGGCGCTGGCGCTGTTGATGCTCACCTGGGCTGCACTTTCTTTTCCGCCTTTTTCCGTGGCGGTTTCGATGGCAGCCGCTGGTGCCGAAGCAGTATTAGCCTGCGCAGGCAGCATCATGCCCATGGCAAGTGCGAAAGAGAGTGCCTGTAAAATACGATTAATCATGCTGTTTCCTCCTTGTGTTTGACAGCAACGCTACCCTAACGTCACGCTGACCCTCCGGCAAACAGCAGATTTCAAAAATGGAAAAGGCCGCATAAGCGGCCTTTAGTCTTGCAATCAGTTGCAGTGAGTTTGCGAGGCTTATTGCGCCTGCGCGGCTGCACCATATTTGATTTTGGCGTCTTTACGCAGGTTGCTCAACAGAGCCGCAAAGGCCAGCTGGGCATTATTCTGGGTGATACCCTGAACCAGCGCCTGCTTCTGTGCATCCGGCATGGTGCCTTTTTGAACTTTATCAAGCGCCATCACCACAATGTTCCCCTGAGCATCTTCGCTGACACCGAATGAAGGTTTACCTTCTGATGGCAGCGGCAGTGCAAAGGCTGCCTGTGACAGTGCATCCTGGCCAGTACGCGACAGCGTCTGCTGCGCACCAAAGCTCAGGCCTGCGGCTTTCAGAGCCTCATCACCCTTACCTGCTTTAAGTTCAGCCAGCAATTTATCAGCCTGAGCTTTCGCTTCCTGCTGTGCTTTCTGCACCTTCAGCATATCGGTAATCTGAGCGGTAACCTCACTCAGCGGTTTAAGAGCTTCAGGCTTATGCTGGCTGATGCGCAGCACAAAGGCACGGTCACCATCCACGGTAATGATGTCGGAGTTGCTTCCCGGCGAACCGTTTTCGCCCACCAGATTGCCGTCAAAGATCGCATCCTGCACCGCTTTAAAGTTCAGCTCGGCAGGGAGACTGTCACGGCCAAACCAGCCTGTTTCAACGGCTTTAACGCCAGCAACCTGCTCTGCACCGGCCAGCGACTCGTTGTCGTTGCTCGCCGCATCGCTTACTTTCTGTTGCAGCTTATAGTAAGCATCAACAGCTTTTTCCTGCTTCACTGTTGCAGCAATCTCGTCATGCATTTCAGCCAGAGGTTTGATTTTCTCTGGTTGGATATCATCAAGGCGCGCAACAATAAAGCCGACGGAGGATTTGATGACTGAAGAAAGCTGACCTTTCTCTTTCAGCCCGGCATTTTTCAGCTCATCTGGTGTGGTGTCAGGTTCCAGCCAGCCCATATCGCCACCGTTACGGGCAGAAATAGGATCAGCGGATTTCTGTTTCGCCAGTGTGGCGAAGTCACCGCCTTTCTTCAGCGCATCCAGAACAGACTGAGCTTCAGCTTCTGTTTTGGTCTGGATGATGCTGTAACGATTACGCTGCGGCTGGGTGTAACTCTGCTGGTGTTGATCGTACCAGCTCTGAATGTCGCTCTCGCTCACCGGCTGCTGCATGCTGGCTGCATCCAGCTTGATGTAGCTCACGCGGAACTGCTCAGGAGACATAAAGTTGTTTTTGTTCTGCTGGTAGTAGCTGTTGATCTCTTCCGGGGTCACGGTCTGCTTTGCTACCAGGGCATCGATGTTAATCGTAACTTCACGCACCAGACGCTGCTGAGATACCAGTGCCGCCAGGGAATCTGTTTCATTAGCCAGCATGAAATCCGTTCCGGTCACGGACTGAATCAGCTGCTGCGTGGTCAGCTGCTTACGCAGTGCTTCAGCATACTGATCGGCAGAGAAGCCCATGTTATTGATAATGCTCATATACTTGGCATTATCAAATTTACCATTGGTCTGGAATGCGGGCTGATTGAAAATCGCCTGTTTGACCTGCTCATCACTAATAGCAAGACCAAGATCTTTGGCATACTCGTCCAGTAACAGTTCATCAATCAGCTGAGAGAGCGCCTGCTGGCGGATCTGCTGCATGTAACCTTCGTTACCCGCCAGAGCCGAGAACTGATCGCCCAGCATCTGCTGCTGGCGTGAACGTTCGCTGCTGAAAGCACGTTCTAACTGTGCACGGCTGATTTCCTGGCCATTAACTTTGGCGGCGTAATCACCACCGATACCGCCTGTCAGATACCCGCCTACGCCGGTAAGGACGAAGGAAAGGATGATCAGGCCCAGTATAATTTTGAGCACGACATGGTTCGACGCCGCGCGTAAATTGTCCATCATGGTGTGACAACACTCCGCTGTAGTGTGAATGTAAAACCTTGCGCTGCCGTCCCGAGTTCCCGAGGACGCACTTAGCCATTTAGACAACCGCAGCACGCGTTTGTCATTGAAACATAAAAAAAGGCACATCAAGCTGCTGATGTGCCCCGTATGTTACATGAGAACGCGTTGGCGATCCTCAATACGCCGAAGAAATCTGCTTCTGCGACTGCTTAATGCACTTAATTTACAGAGTCTTTCAACGCTTTACCGGCACGGAACCCAGGTACTTTACCCGCAGCAATAGTAATTTCTTTACCGGTTTGTGGGTTGCGACCAGTACGCTCGGCGCGTTCACGCACGGAGAAAGTACCGAAGCCGACCAGCGCTACTTCATCGCCAGCCTGCAAAGATTCAGTAACTGAACTGATAAAAGCATCTAACACACGTCCCGCTGCTGCTTTGGAAATATCGGCGTTGGCAGCAATTTTGTCGATCAACTGTGACTTATTCACTCACTCATCCCCTCTTTTATTTTTACACCGTAACAGGTTTTCTGACCTGAACGTTCGTGCGTTATTTGTTATGGCTATTCTGCCAGAGCTTGTTGAGCCTCAGTAACCCGCAACTTTTACCGTCACTGGCTTAACAGCATCCTAACTTAACGGCACAAAAAAAAGCTGGCAAGCACCAATTCACTTACCAGCTCTAGTTTTACCGTGAGTTTGCCTTAAATCACTATTTTGCTGTGACAACCTGCATGCCGTAAGGGGCATTTTGCAGGGCCAGAGCTAATACTTCTTCAATGCGTTTCACCGGATGGATGTCCAGATCGGCAATTACGTTGTCAGGAATTTCTTCCAGGTCACGTTTGTTCTCATCTGGGATCAGCACCGTTTTAATGCCGCCACGGTGAGCTGCCAGCAGTTTTTCTTTCAGACCGCCAATCGGCAGAACCTGACCACGCAGCGTGATCTCACCCGTCATAGCAACATCCGCACGTACCGGGTTGCCCGTCAGGCAGGAGACCAGAGCCGTACACATGGCGATACCTGCGCTTGGGCCATCTTTTGGCGTTGCTCCTTCAGGCACGTGAACATGGATATCACGTTTCTCGTAGAAGTCGCCATTGATGCCCAGTTTTTCAGCACGGGCGCGCACTACGGTCAGCGCAGCCTGAATCGACTCCTGCATGACCTCACCCAAAGAACCGGTATAGGTCAGTTTGCCTTTACCAGGCACACACGCGGTTTCGATGGTCAGCAGATCGCCGCCCACTTCAGTCCATGCCAGACCCGTTACCTGACCTACGCGGTTTTCGCTATCGGCACGACCATAGTCAAAACGCTGCACGCCGAGGTAATCTTTGAGGTTATCGCCGTTAATCTCGATGTGTTTGATGGACTTGTCCATCAGCAACGTTTTCACCGCCTTACGGCACAGTTTGGACAATTCACGCTCAAGGCTACGTACCCCCGCTTCACGGGTGTAATAACGAATGATGCCAACAATGGCGCTGTCGTCCACGGTCAGTTCATTTTTCTTTAGTGCGTTACGCTCAATCTGTTTCGACAGCAGGTGCTGTTTAGCAATGTTGAGTTTTTCATCTTCGGTGTAGCCCGACAGACGAATCACTTCCATACGATCCAGCAGCGGTGCCGGGATGTTCATTGAGTTAGACGTTGCCACAAACATCACATCGGAAAGATCGTAATCCACTTCCAGATAGTGATCGTTAAAAGCAATGTTTTGCTCTGGATCAAGCACTTCCAGCAGCGCTGATGCAGGGTCACCACGCATGTCTGAGGACATTTTGTCGATCTCATCCAACAGGAACAGCGGGTTTTTTACCCCCACTTTTGCCATTTTTTGGATCAGTTTGCCCGGCATGGAACCAATATAAGTACGGCGGTGACCGCGGATTTCCGCTTCATCACGTACCCCACCCAAAGCCATACGCACGTATTTACGCCCGGTGGCTTTAGCAATGGATTGCCCCAGCGAGGTTTTACCCACACCCGGAGGCCCCACCAGGCACAGGATTGGGCCTTTAATTTTGCTGACGCGGCTCTGGACTGCCAAATATTCCAGGATACGGTCTTTAACACGCTCAAGGCCGAAGTGGTCGGTATCCAGCGTTTCCTGCGCCTTAACCAGATCTTTCTTCACTTTGCTGCGCGCATTCCATGGCACCTGTACCATCCAGTCAATGTAACCACGCACTACAGTGGCTTCCGCTGACATTGGCGACATCATTTTCAGCTTTTGCAGCTCGGCTTCGGTCTTTTCACGCGCTTCTTTCGGCATTTTAGCCGCATCGATTTTGCGTTTCAGCGCTTCGTTTTCATCCGGCGCATCGTCCATCTCGCCCAGTTCTTTCTGAATGGCCTTCATCTGCTCATTCAGATAGTACTCACGCTGGCTTTTTTCCATCTGTTTTTTGACGCGGTTACGGATGCGTTTCTCAACCTGTAACAGGTCAATCTCCGACTCCATCATCGCCATCAGATATTCCAGACGCTCGTTGATATCTGACATTTCGAGAACAGACTGTTTATCAGCCAGTTTCAGCGGCATATGTGCAGCAACGGTATCGGCCAGACGCGCAGCATCATCAATGCTGTTAAGTGAGGTCAGAACTTCCGGCGGGATCTTCTTGTTCAGTTTGATATAACCTTCAAACTGATTGATCGCCGTACGCACCAGCACTTCCTGCTCGCGCTCTTCAATTTCAGGCGACTCCAGGTATTCTGCCTGAGCCGTAAAGTGGTCGCCGTTATCAGATAAGGTAGTGATATGTGCACGCTGTAAACCTTCCACCAGCACTTTTACCGTGCCGTCCGGGAGTTTCAGCATTTGCAGAATAGAGGCAACCGTCCCGACTGAGAAGAGATCGTTGATGCCAGGTTCATCCGTTGAAGCTTCTTTCTGAGCGACCAGCATGATTTTTTTGTCATGATCCATGGCGGCTTCAAGGCAGCGAATTGATTTTTCACGACCAACAAACAACGGAATGACCATGTGCGGATAAACCACTACGTCACGCAACGGCAACACAGGGATTTCAATGCGTTCAGAACGCTCAGGATTCATAGAGCTCTCTCTTAGTTTAATTTCCGCCAGGGTAAGGGGAACCGCATCATCCAGAAAAAGTGCAGTTTGACCCACAGGTATCTGAGTATATGGGGATGAACGGAATAGATTCAATGTTGGCTTTACGAGAAAAGCAAAAGGGGGAACATTTTCCCCCTTTTCAGATAACTGACTGGAATGATTTGCTTATTTATTCGCCAGATGCCTGCTGTGCTTCGGGCTTGCTGTAAATCAGTAACGGCTCACTGTTGCCATCAATAACTGACTCATCAATCACCACTTTCTCCACGTCATCAAGCGACGGCAGATCGTACATGGTATTCAGCAGCGCACCTTCCACGATGGAGCGCAGGCCGCGGGCACCGGTTTTGCGTGACATCGCCTTTTTAGCTATCGCCGTCAGCGCTTCCTCACGGAACTCCAGCTCAACGCCTTCCAGGCTGAACAATGCCTGATACTGCTTGGTCAGCGCATTTTTTGGCTCACGCAGGATCTGGATCAGCGCGTCTTCACTCAGCTCCGTCAGCGTTGCCACCACCGGCAGACGGCCGATGAACTCGGGGATCAGACCAAACTTAATCAGATCTTCCGGCTCTACCTGCGCCAGCAGTTCGCCTTCGGTCGCTTTCTCAGACTTGCCCTTTACCGACGCGCCAAAACCAATCCCGGTGCCGGTGTCCACGCGCTGCGATACCACTTTATCCAGGCCGGCAAACGCACCGCCACAGATAAACAGAATTTTCGAAGTATCAACCTGCAAAAACTCCTGCTGCGGATGCTTACGCCCACCCTGCGGCGGCACGGCGGCCACCGTGCCTTCGATCAGCTTCAGCAGCGCCTGCTGCACGCCTTCGCCGGACACGTCGCGGGTAATCGACGGGTTATCTGACTTACGGGAAATCTTGTCGATTTCATCGATGTAGACAATCCCGCGCTGCGCCTTCTGCACATCATAGTCGCACTTCTGCAACAGCTTCTGGATGATGTTTTCCACATCTTCGCCCACATAACCGGCTTCGGTCAGGGTGGTGGCGTCGGCCATGGTAAACGGCACGTCCAGCAGGCGCGCCAGCGTTTCAGCCAGCAGGGTTTTACCGCTACCGGTCGGGCCGATCAGCAGGATGTTACTTTTGCCCAGCTCGATGCCGTTGCTGGTATCGCCATTACGCAGGCGCTTGTAGTGGTTATAAACCGCCACCGACAAGACCTTCTTCGCCCGCTCCTGACCGATAACATAGTCATCAAGATGGTGGCGGATTTCATGCGGCGTAGGCAGCGAGCTGCGCTCACGATGCGGCACAACTTCTTTGATCTCTTCGCGAATAATGTCGTTACATAAGTCGACGCATTCATCGCAGATGTAGACTGACGGGCCGGCAATCAGCTTACGCACTTCATGCTGGCTTTTGCCGCAAAAAGAGCAGTACAGCAGTTTCCCTGAACCGTCTTTGCGCTTATCTGTCATCAGTTAACCTCATGCCTTACTTAATTTACACGTACCAGTCCTTAATATAGCCCATTTCCGGCTTTAATTGGGAGTAAAAGTCCGTCAGGCTACGTCATCACAAGAGTTAAAGACAAATAGTCTTAGCGTGTACAATAAATGAGCGAATGCCGGGCTTTTTAGACAAAAAAACATTTAACATACTGTTTTAAATACCAATGCCCCATGGATATTACTGTTGATTTAGCTGCTAACTGGATTATGCTAAACTCTGGTCACTTATGAATATCCGATGGAGTGTAAAGCATGCCTCAAGAGCCAAATAAAGAAGAAAACGGGCAGGAAGAGAAGATTTCCTCACTGGCAGTCAGCAAGCTACTTCAGTCACGCTCTATTATCATTTCTGGTGAGATTAATCAGGCACTTGCTGAAAAAGTGACCGCACAGCTGCTGATCCTGCAAGAGATGGGTGATGAGCCTGTTAAGCTGTTTATCAACAGCCAGGGTGGTCATGTTGAAGCGGGTGATACCATCCACGACATGATTAAATTTGTGAAACCTAAAGTGCTGGTGATTGGTACCGGCTGGGTTGCCAGCGCAGGTATCACTATCTTCCTTGCGGCAGAAAAAGAGGATCGTTACTCGCTGCCAAATACGCGCTTTATGATCCATCAGCCGCTGGGCGGCGTTCGTGGTAAGGTCTCTGATATTGAGATTGAAGCGAAAGAGCTCCTGCGTGCGCGTGCGCGTATCAACCAGCTGATTAGCAAAGCAACAGGCCAGCCGCTGGAAAAAGTAGAAAAAGATACTGACAGTAACTACTGGATGAGCCCTGAACAGGCCGTTGATTACGGGATTACTACCCACGTCATCAGCCAGTGGGATGAGCTGAAAGTCTGAGCCGGTTTTCAGTCAAAAAAAGGCCCGCAGATGCGGGCCTTTTTTATTGGCACAATATCAGGTTATTCGCCTGATGCCTGCTGAGTTTCGGGCTTGCCGTAGATCAGCTTAGGTTCGCTGTCACCTTCAATGACCGGCGCATCTACCACGACTTTCTCCACGTCATCAAGCGACGGCAGATCGTACATGGTATTCAGCAGCGCACCTTCCACGATGGAGCGCAGGCCGCGGGCACCGGTTTTGCGCGACATTGCCTTTTTGGCTATCGCCGTCAGCGCATCTTCACGGAACTCCAGCTCAACGCCTTCCAGGCTGAACAATGCCTGATACTGCTTGGTAAGCGCATTTTTTGGCTCACGCAGGATCTGGATCAGCGCGTCTTCACTCAGCTCCGTCAGCGTTGCCACCACCGGCAGGCGGCCGATGAACTCGGGGATCAGACCAAACTTGATCAGATCTTCCGGCTCTACCTGCGCCAGCAGTTCGCCTTCGGTCGCTTTCTCAGACTTGCCCTTCACCGAAGCGCCAAAACCAATCCCGGTGCCGGTGTCCACGCGCTGCGATACCACTTTATCCAGGCCGGCAAACGCACCGCCACAGATAAACAGAATTTTCGAAGTATCAACCTGCAAAAACTCCTGCTGCGGATGCTTGCGCCCACCCTGCGGCGGCACGGCGGCCACCGTGCCTTCGATCAGCTTCAGCAGCGCCTGCTGCACGCCTTCGCCGGACACGTCGCGGGTAATCGACGGGTTATCTGACTTACGGGAAATCTTGTCGATTTCATCGATGTAGACAATTCCGCGCTGCGCCTTCTGCACATCATAGTCGCACTTCTGCAACAGCTTCTGGATGATGTTTTCCACATCTTCGCCCACATAACCGGCTTCGGTCAGGGTGGTGGCGTCGGCCATGGTAAACGGCACGTCCAGCAGGCGCGCCAGCGTTTCAGCCAGCAGGGTTTTACCGCTACCGGTCGGGCCGATCAGCAGGATGTTACTTTTGCCCAGCTCGATGCCGTTGCTGGTATCGCCATTGCGCAGGCGCTTGTAGTGGTTATAAACCGCCACCGACAAGACCTTCTTCGCCCGCTCCTGACCGATAACATAGTCATCAAGATGGTGGCGGATTTCGTGCGGCGTGGGCAGCGAGCTGCGCTCGCGGTGCGGCGCAACTTCTTTGATCTCTTCGCGAATAATGTCGTTACATAAGTCGACGCATTCATCGCAGACATACACAGACGGGCCGGCGATCAGCTTACGCACTTCATGCTGGCTTTTGCCGCAAAAAGAGCAGTACAGCAGTTTCCCTGAACCGTCTTTGCGTTTATCAGTCATTTACTTCCCCCTCATTGTCACACTCACCTTCCCACCAGGGGTTAGTTACGCAGGCCGCCACCAGAGCTATCTGCGAAGGCAACGGCTACATGTCACAACATGTTTAATCAGTTACGCTGGGACAGCACAGAATCCACTAAGCCGTACTCTACGGATTCGCTGGCCGACAGGAAACGGTCGCGGTTGGTATCACGCTCAATGGTTTCAATTGTCTGCCCGGTATGTTTTGCCATCAGCTCGTTCATCATCTGCTTAGTTTTGATGATTTCACGTGCATGAATATCAATATCTGATGCCTGGCCCTGGAAACCGCCCAGCGGCTGGTGGATCATCACACGCGAATTAGGCAGGCAGTAACGTTTGCCCTTCGCTCCCGCAGTCAGCAGGAAAGCCCCCATCGAACAGGCCTGACCCATACAAATCGTGCTGACGTCAGGTTTGATAAACTGCATAGTGTCGTAAATTGACATCCCTGCGGTGATGACGCCACCAGGAGAGTTAATGTACAGGTGGATATCCTTTTCAGGGTTCTCCGCTTCCAAAAACAGCATCTGCGCAACGATCAGGTTAGCCATATGGTCTTCGACCTGGCCGGTCAGAAAAATAATGCGCTCTTTCAGCAGGCGCGAGTAGATGTCGTAAGAACGCTCTCCGCGAGAAGTTTGTTCGACCACCATTGGCACCAGAGCCATATGAGGTGCAGTTTGTTCACGTTCGCCGCTGTATGACATTATCGTCTCCTGGATAAATTTCATTTGGCAACACTCTGAAGCAATTCTACTTGAGAGCGATCAGGAACACTATGATTCCAGGCCTTTCACCCGACACCGTCCGGACAGTTATCGGGCCTGATGACTTCGTTGTAACGATTTGGGGATGATCCCCTGCTATTTCAAGCATAACAACGTTTTTATCAACTGCTAACCAGGAAAAGTAGCTTAGTCGATATTTTGCAGATTAAATGCGCAAATAGCCCACAAAAGCAGTGCGATTTTTGCCCATAAACGACAAAAGCCCGCAACCAGAAGGCTGCGGGCTTTCACGTCAACTTACAAGTCTGAAGATCAGGCCGTAGCGGTCTGGTTCATCAGTTCCTGGAAGTTAGTGGCTTTTTCAGTCACTTTCGCTTTTTCCAGCACGGCTTCAACAGCCTGCTCTTCCAGCGCGACGTTACGCATGTTGTTCATCAGCTCATTGTTTTTGCTGTAGAACTCGATCACTTCTGATGGATCTTCGTACGCAGAAGCCATCTCTTCGATCAGCGCTTTAACACGGTCTTCGTCAGCTTTCAGCTCATGGGTACGAATCACTTCGCCCAACAGCAGGCCAACAACTACGCGGCGTTTAGCCTGCTCTTCGAACAGTTCACGAGGCAGCTCCAGAGCCTGCTTCTCGTTACCGCCAAAGCGCTGTGCAGCCTGACGCTTAAGCACATCGATTTCACCGTCAACCAGCGCAGCAGGAACATCGATGTCGTTGGCTTTCACCAGACCGTCGATTGCCTGAGTCTTAACACGGTTACGCACGGCACCTTTCAGCTCACGCTGCATGTTCTTACGCACTTCAGCACGCAGACCTGCGATAGAACCATCTTCCACGCCGAAACGCTTGATGAACTCTTCGGTGAACTCAGGCAGTTCGCGTACTTCAACTTTCTTCAGTACGATTTCAAACTTCGCTGCTTTACCTTTCAGGTTCTCAGCGTGGTAATCGTCCGGGAAGTTAACGTCGATAGTGAAGGTTTCGCCCGCTTTGTGGCCAACAACACCCTCTTCGAAGCCTGGAATCATACGACCCTGGCCCATTGCCAGTACGAAATCAGTCGCTTTGCCGCCTTCGAACTCTTCGCCGTCTACAGAACCAGAGAAGTCGATGGTTGCACGATCTTCAGCGGTAGCCGCTGCGTCAGTCTCTTTCCAGGTGGCCTGCTGCTTGCGCAGAGTGTCCAGCATGGCATCAACATCAGCATCAGTCACTTCTACAACCGGTTTTTCAACTTCGATTGCATCCAGACCTTTCAGCTCAACTTCCGGGTACACTTCAAACTCCGCAGAGAATGTGAAGTCTTCACCCAATTTGTATTCGCCAGGCACATATTTTGGTGCGCCAGCCGGATTGATCTTTTCTTTGATGATGGCGTCAACAAAGCTGCGCTGCATCAGATCGCCCAGAACATCCTGGCGAACAGAGGCACCGTAGCGCTGTTCTACAACAGTCATCGGCACTTTTCCTTTGCGGAAACCGTCGATACGCACTTTTTTAGCTACGCTGACCAGCTCACTTTTCACCGCGTTTTCGATCACATCTTTCTCAACGGTAATCGTTACGCGACGGCCCAGGCCCTGAGTTGTTTCTACTGAAACTTGCATCTTAATACCTCAAAAAAATCACGTGCTCGGTCAACTTCAGACTTACCCCACTGGGGTCAGCAGAGCGAATCTAAGAACCGGGACGGCTTCTGATGCCAGAACCACATTCCCTGTTTTACAGAAGCGTCCCGAAGACATTCCGGAAAAATTAGACGCAGCATTATAGCGGCAACGTCTTTATGAGTCGAGGCTACACTCTCGCCTGAACTACGCTCCTTTTTACATTTTTACCGACAAATCGCAAGAATTTGGTTAAGGCCACATTTTTTTCAGTATCTGTAAATAAAAAAACGGCCCACAGGCCGTTTTTAGTTTTCACGTCGGATCATGCCAGCGTACCGGCACCGCGACAGTTAGGTGAGGCCGGAACGGTGTCTTGTAACCCCGCCCACTCTTTCAAGGTATAACTGTGTAGCGCCAGCGCATGGACGCTTCCTGCCAGCTCGTCAGCCAGCACACCATATATAGCCCGGTGCCGGGTGAGAAAACGCTGGTCGTTAAAGCTGTCACTGACAATCACCACTTTAAAGTGACTCTCAGCGCCCGCTGGCACATTGTGGCGATAGCTTTCATCATGCACCTCAAGATGCACCGGAGAAAACGCCGTACGTAACTTTTCTTCTATTTGTTCACGGATCATACCTGGACTCCTCTGATGCAGAGAACTGCGCCCCATCCCTTTAAATCGTAGTCGCTTTTTATATAAACCGACGCACTTTAACGAATTTTTCCTTGCGGCATTCACTTTTCATGCGCGGTCATGAAACGTAACGGCAGTGACGAGGTCGTAAACATGAAAGCCCGGGAGTTTGAAAATTCTGCAACGCGATGAATTTACGCTCTATCGGGGCTTTCCCTGCCGACAGGCAATGATATGATGACCGAAGTTTCGTCAGCAATACTACTCACGTAATCGAGAAAATAAGCATGTTAAAAAAACTATTTTTCCCTCTGCTGGCCGTGTTTATCCTGGCTGGCTGCGCAGGGAGCAGCAATACGCTCGACATTTCACCTAAGATTCAGCTGCCACAGCGTGACCCAAGCCTGACGGGCATCACCATTAGCATCACCGGTGCCGATCAGCGCAGCGATCAGGCGCTGGCAAAAGTTAACCGCGATGGTCAGCTGATAACGTTGACCCCATCCCGCGATCTGCGCTTCCTGTTGCAGGAGACGCTGGAGAAGCAAATGACCGCACGCGGCTATATGGTCGGGCCAAGCGGCGCTGTTGATCTGCAAATTGTAGTTAATGGCCTGTACGCTGACGTTACCCAGGGGAACGTACGCTACAGCATCACGACCAAAGCAGATATCTCCATCATCGCTACGGCTAAAAATGGTAGTAAGCAGGTTAAAAACTATCGCCAGACCAGCAGTGTTGAAGGCGCTTTCTCTGCCACTAATCAGAAAATCACCAATGTCGTCAACAACACCCTTGGTGACGTGATTAGTGATATGGCACAGGACACCAGCGTTAACGACTTTATTAAGCAAAACGCGCGTTAATCCCTCTGGCCCGGCAGGACGCCGGGCCTGATCTAAGGTCCGTATGCCTAATCACTATCTGCAAATCTTCACCCGACGTAACTCCGCCCTTCTTCTATTACTCGGTTTCGCTTCAGGTCTGCCGCTGGCGCTCACCTCCGGCACGCTACAGGCGTGGATGGCGGTTGAGAATATCGATATTAAAACCATCGGATTCTTTTCTCTTGTCGGCCAGGCTTATGTCTTTAAATTCCTCTGGTCACCGCTGATGGATCGCTACACGCCGCCGTTTCTCGGGCGCAGGCGTGGCTGGCTGTTGCTGACACAACTACTGCTGATTGTGGGTATCGCTCTGATGGGCTTTATGCAGCCGTCGCGCGATCTGACCCTGCTGGCTGCGCTGGCAGTGCTGGTGGCGTTCTGCTCCGCCTCGCAGGATATCGTGTTTGATGCCTGGAAAACCGATGTGCTGTCAGCTGCTGAACGCGGCGGCGGTGCGGCGATTAGTGTGCTGGGCTACCGGCTGGCGATGCTGGTCTCCGGCGGGCTGGCCCTGTGGCTGGCAGATCGCTATCTCGGCTGGCAGGCAATCTGGTGGCTGATGGCGGCAATGATGCTGCCCGGGGTGATCGCAACCCTGCTGGCTAAAGAGCCAGATGCGACGGCCGATCGTCCCCATACGCTGGAAGAAGCGGTTATCGCTCCGCTGCGCGATTTTTTCAACCGCAACAATGCCTGGCTGATCCTCTCACTGATTGTCCTTTATAAGCTGGGCGATGCTTTCGCTGCCAGCCTGACTACCATATTTCTGATCCGTGGTGTCGGCTTTGACGCCGGCGATGTAGGACTGGTGAATAAAACGCTTGGGCTAATAGCGACTATAATAGGTGCGCTGGCTGGCGGAGTGCTGATGCAGCGCCTTAGCCTGTTCCGTGCTCTGATGCTGTTCGGTATTTTACAGGCCGTCTCGAACCTGGGTTACTGGGTGCTGTCGGTGACTGACAAACACCTTTACAGCATGGCGGCAGCGGTAACGGTAGAAAATCTGTGTGGTGGTATGGGTACGGCGGCTTTCGTAGCGCTGCTGATGACCCTGTGCAACCGCTCATTTTCAGCAACACAGTTTGCCCTGCTCTCCGCACTTTCAGCCGTTGGCCGCGTCTACGTCGGCCCGGTTGCGGGATGGTTTGTCGAGTCCTGGGGTTGGCCGGCGTTTTATGCTTTTTCAGTGGTTGCTGCACTGCCTGGCTTGCTGCTGCTGCTTGGATGCCGCTCTACGCTGGAATATGCGCAAAATCACGCCGATTTTCCGCTGCGCACTGCCTATCGTTCCGGCTATCGCTGGGCGTTCAGAGGGCTAATCGCTGGCTGCGTGATGCTGGCTGCCTGGCTGTTAGTCCTGACGACAGATGCCTTAGGATGGCTGTCGCTGACAGGGGTGAGCACCCCGCTGTTTGCGATAGCTATGGTGATGATTTTGGGTGGAATCCTGGCGGGAACGGTACTGGATTTCATGGCGTTAAAAAGATCACATATGCGTATAAATTAGCAACATTTCCTTTCCGCCGAACAAGATGTTAAGGAAATTATTTGACCAACAAAGAGTTAACAAAATCGGGTTGTTTTTGCAGCACACAATGCGCAACCCGAAGGTAACACATCAGAAAACTTGATAGCTTGACGTAAAATATTATTTTTATTTTTTATTGAGCCAAATAAAAAAAATCTGAAAAGCCGAAGAGGCTTAACTCAGGTATTAAAAACCGGTGCGTAATTAGTTTTCGTTAATTAATATCACACGATTGATAATAATTTGTTAAATAATTGGTGCGTAATCTGGCTGGTTATAGCAGATACACTTTTTGTACGGTTTTTTCCATTGGATTTTGTTATATTGACGCCAACCCTTTGCCTGTATTCATATTTTGTCACTTCCAGCAACATATGTGACAGCGTTTGCAAAAGGTGTCAACACTCTGCTGACACAACCTGTTGCAGGTTTACAGTACTGAAACCTTCCCGTAAAATGCCGCCACACTTAAACGACAATAGAGCCCTTGTCATTGAGGTCGTTAAATGAGACTCATGAAATACAATAAAAGTTTGGGGATTTTGTCATTAATCGCAAGCATGATTTTGTTAAGTGGTTGTGATAGTGCGTTATTAAATCCCAAAGGACAGGTTGCACTGGAGCAGCGTTCGCTGATTTTGACGGCCTTTGGCCTGATGATGATCGTCGTTATCCCCGCAGTCTTGATGGCCGTGGTGTTCGCCTGGAAATATCGGGCATCTAACACCAATGCGAAATACAGCCCAAACTGGTCCCACTCGAACAAAGTGGAAGCGGTTGTCTGGACTGTGCCGATCTTGATCATTGTCTTCCTTGGCATACTGACGTGGAAATCTACTCACGCTCTGGAACCAAGCAAGCCTCTGGCATCTGACGCGAAACCCGTGGTGATCGAAGTTGTCGCCCTTGACTGGAAATGGCTGTTTATTTACCCGGAACAGGGTATTGCTACCGTTAACCAGATCGCTTTCCCGGCTAATCGCCCTGTGAGCTTCAAGATTACCTCAAATACCGTCATGAACTCCTTCTTCATTCCTACCCTCGGTAGCCAGATTTACGCTATGGCGGGTATGCAGACAAGATTGAACCTGATCGCGAATGAAGCCGGCACCTTTAATGGTATTTCCTCGAACTTCAGTGGTCGTGGTTTCTCTGGTATGAAGTTTAAAGCGATTGCCACTCCTGACGAAGCGTCTTTCGAACAGTGGGTTGCTAAAGCAAAACAGTCACCAGACACCCTCATGACAATGGATGATTTTAAAAAGCTGGCTGCGCCTAGCGAAAATCACCCGGTTGAATTCTTCTCAAGTGTGAAACCTGAACTGTTTAAAGACGTTATTGGTCAGTTCAAGATGAACCACGGCGGAAGCATGGACATGTCCCACGGCGAAGGCCATGAAGGCATGGATATGAGCAATACCGCTCACGCGGGAGCCGAGGAATAATACGATGCTAGGTAAATTAACACTGGATGCAGTGCCGTATCATGAACCCATTATCATGGTTACGGTTGCCGCCATTATTCTTGGTGGTTTGGCGCTGGTCGCCGCACTGACTTACTTCGGTAAGTGGAAATACCTGTGGACCGAGTGGCTGACCTCTGTCGACCACAAAAAACTCGGTATCATGTACATCATCATGGCATTTGTCATGCTGCTGCGCGGCTTTGCCGATGCGGTGATGATGCGTACCCAGCAGGTGCTTGCCTCTGCGGGTGAAGCGGGCATTTTGCCTCCGCACCACTACGATCAGATCTTCACCGCCCATGGCGTGATTATGATCTTCTTCGTAGCGATGCCATTCGTTGTCGGCCTGATGAACATTGCTGTTCCATTACAGATCGGCGCGCGTGACGTGGCCTTCCCGTTCCTGAACAACCTCAGCTTCTGGTTTACCGCTGTAGGTGTGGTTCTGGTGAACCTGTCACTGGGTGTGGGTGAATTCGCACAGACCGGCTGGCTGGCTTACCCTCCATTATCGGGGGCGGAATACAGTCCGGGAGTCGGTGTCGACTACTGGATATGGAGTCTACAGCTCTCCGGTATAGGTACGACCCTGACAGGTATCAACTTCTTCGTGACCATCATGAAGATGCGTGCACCTGGCATGACGATGTTTAAAATGCCAGTGTTCACATGGGCATCCCTGTGCACCAACGTACTGATCATCGCCTCGTTCCCGGTTCTGACCGTGACCCTGGCTCTGCTGACCCTTGACCGTTATCTTGGCTTCCATTTCTTTACCAATGATATGGGCGGCAACATGATGATGTACGTCAACCTGATTTGGGTTTGGGGTCATCCGGAAGTTTACATCCTGGTTCTGCCGGTCTTCGGTGTGTTCTCGGAAGTCGTTGCTACCTTCTCGAAAAAACGTCTGTTTGGCTATACTTCACTGGTTTGGGCAACGGTAGTTATTACCATCCTGTCCTTTATCGTGTGGCTGCACCACTTCTTCACCATGGGTGCGGGTGCCAACGTTAACGCCTTCTTCGGTATTATGACGATGATTATCGCCATTCCGACCGGTGTTAAAATCTTCAACTGGCTGTTCACCATGTACCAGGGTCGCATTGAAATGCACTCCTGTATGCTGTGGACCGTTGGCTTCCTGGTCACCTTCTCTGTAGGTGGTATGACCGGGGTACTGCTGGCCGTGCCAGGTGCAGACTTCGTGCTGCACAACAGTCTGTTCCTGATTGCTCACTTCCATAACGTGATTATCGGTGGTGTGGTGTTCGGTTGCTTTGCTGGTGTGACTTATTGGTTCCCGAAAGCATTTGGCTTCAAGCTGAATGAAACCTGGGGTATCCGTGCGTTCTGGTTCTGGATTATTGGCTTCTTCGTTGCCTTTATGCCGCTGTACGTGCTGGGCTTCATGGGTATGACTCGTCGTATTAGCCAGGACATCGATCCTCAGTTCCACTCAATGCTGGTTGTTGCGGCATGTGGTGCTGGTCTGATTGCCTGTGGTGTTATTTGCCAGCTCACTCAGTTCTATGTTTCGGTTCGTGACCGTGAGCAGCTGCGTGATGTGACAGGTGACCCATGGGGTGGCCGTACTCTGGAGTGGTCTACCTCTTCACCACCACCGTTCTATAACTTTGCTGTTGTTCCTGAAATTCACGAGCGCGATGCGTTCTGGGAAATGAAGGAAAAAGGCGATGCTTATAAGCAGCCTGCGCACTATGAAGAGATTCATATGCCGAAAAACAGCGGTGCCGGTGTGGTAATTGGTTTCTTCAGCGTGGTCTTTGGTTTTGCTGCAATCTGGCATATCTGGTGGCTGGTAGGCCTGTCATTCCTGGGCATGATTGTATCCTGGATCGTCAAAAGCTTTGACGAAGACGTGGATTACTACGTTCCTGTTGCTGAGGTTCAAAAAATCGAGAATCAGCACTTTGACGAAATTAGCAAAGCAGGTCTGAAAAATGTCGACTGAAACTGTGACTAAACACCACGAAGCCCATGCGGAGCATGGGCACCATCACCACGATACAGGCGCCAATAAAGTCTTTGGCTTCTGGATCTACCTGATGAGTGACTGCATCATCTTCGCCACTCTGTTCGCGACGTATGGTGTGATGGTTAACAACACTGCGGGCGGCCCGGCAGGCAAAGATATCTTTGAACTGCCCTTCGTCCTGGTGGAAACTGCCCTACTTCTGTTGAGCTCCATTACCTATGGTATGGCGGTCATCAACATGAACAACAAACAGAAAGGCGCAGTCATTGGCTGGCTGGCACTGACCTTCCTGTTTGGTCTGGGCTTCATCGGTATGGAAATCTATGAATTCCATCATCTGATTAAAGAAGGCTTCGGCCCGGATCGTAGCGGCTTCCTCTCTGCGTTCTTTACGCTGGTGGGAACTCACGGTCTGCACGTGACTTCAGGCCTGATCTGGATGCTGGTGCTGATGTATCAGATTGCTAAACGTGGTCTGACCGATACCAACCGTACCCGTATCATGTGCCTGAGCCTCTTCTGGCACTTCCTGGACGTGGTGTGGATCTGCGTATTCACCATTGTTTACCTGATGGGGGTTATGTAATGAGCCATTCAGCAACTGAGCATGGCGCTTCTCACGGCAGCGTGAAGTCTTATATGATCGGCTTTATTCTGTCGATCATTCTGACCGGTATCCCATTCTGGATGGTCATGGACGGCGGCGCTTCTAAAGCGACCATCCTCGCTGTTGTTCTGGTGTGTGCGGTAGTCCAGGTGCTGGTGCATCTGGTTTACTTCCTGCACCTGGACAGCAAGTCTGAGGGCGGCTGGAACCTGATTGCTATCGTGTTTGCAGCACTTATCATCCTGATTGTTGTTGTCGGCTCGCTATGGATCATGTGGAACCTCAACTACAACATGATGAGCCACTAACAGAGCTACTGTGATGATTAAGCAATACCTGCAAGTAACAAAACCAGGAATTATTTTCGGGAATTTAATTTCTGTCATCGGGGGATTTCTGCTGGCTTCTAAAGGCAGCATTGACTATTCCCTGTTTCTCTTCACCTTAGTCGGCGTCTCGCTGGTGGTTGCTTCAGGTTGTGTTTATAACAACTTTATCGACCGTGATATCGACAAAAAAATGGAGAGAACCAAGAATCGGGTGCTGGTTAAAGGCCTCATCTCTCCGAAATTAAGCCTGGTTTATGCAACCGCTTTGGGTATTGCTGGCTTCGCGATGCTGTATTTCGGAGCAAATCCGCTGGCGATGTGGCTGGCGGTGATGGGTTTTGTGGTTTATGTCGGCGTTTACAGCCTCTACATGAAGCGCAACTCCGTATACGGCACTCTGATTGGCAGCCTTTCCGGCGCTGCGCCTCCAGTGATTGGCTACTGTGCCGTCACCAACCAGTTTGATGCTGGTGCGTTGATCCTGCTGGCTATCTTTAGCCTGTGGCAGATGCCGCATTCTTATGCGATTGCTATCTTCCGCTTTAAAGATTACCAGGCAGCCAATATCCCGGTTCTGCCGGTGGTGAAAGGTATCTCAGTGGCGAAAAACCATATCACGGTGTATATCATCGCGTTTATGGTTGCCACTCTGATGCTGACGCTGGTGGGTTATGCCGGATATAAATATCTGGTTGTGGCCGCCGCAGTTAGCGTCTGGTGGCTGGGTATGGCACTGTCAGGTTACAAAACTCAGAACGATCGCGTCTGGGCTCGTAAGCTGTTTGTGTTCTCGATTGTGGCAATCACCGCGTTAAGCGTGATGATGTCTGTCGACTTTATGACCCCAGCCTCTAAAGACCTGCTGACTTACGTCAGATAACGGTTAGTACACATCTCTGCTAAGGGCGCGATTTCGCGCCCTTTCTTTTTGTTACCACTAACTCGAAAGTATTGTTTTACCCCCCCTGCCCTCCCACATAAACTATACCCCTAATAATTCGAGGTGCAGGCAGGCGGCAACGCAGCGAATCCTCAGGTGTTTACTCCGGTCAATGACCTGCGCCTCTTAGTATGACGCTATCTATACCCTAAATAATTCAGGGTGCAGGCAGGCGGCAACGCAGCAAATCCCCGGGAGCTTACTCCAGTAAGTGACCGGGGTGAGCGAGGAGAGTCAACGATCCTGCGGCCTGAAGTATGACGGGTATAAGTGCGACAGATTGAGGTAGTAATGAACGACAATAAAATGACTCCAGTCGAGCTGCGTGCGACATGGGGTTTGGGGACGGTTTTTTCCCTACGAATGCTGGGAATGTTTATGGTGTTGCCTGTGCTGACCACTTACGGCATGGCATTGCAGGGAGCGAGTGAAGCACTTATCGGACTCGCCATTGGCATATATGGCCTGGCACAGGCCGTGTTTCAAATTCCTTTCGGGCTTCTTTCTGACCGCATTGGTCGTAAGCCGCTGATTGTTGGTGGATTACTGATTTTTGTTCTCGGTAGTGTTATTGCTGCGATGACCACGTCGATTTGGGGCATTATCCTCGGACGAGCCTTACAGGGTTCGGGTGCTATTGCTGCGGCGGTGATGGCTCTGCTGTCCGATCTGACGCGCGAACAGAATCGTACCAAAGCGATGGCCTTTATCGGCATCAGCTTCGGTATTACCTTTGCCATTGCTATGGTGCTTGGCCCGATAATCACCAATGCCCTCGGCCTTCATGCCCTGTTCTGGATGATTGCTCTGCTGGCTTGCGGCGGGATTATTATCACTCTGCTGGTGGTGCCGTCAGCATCAAATCATGTGCTTAACCGTGAATCCGGTATTGTTAAGGGCAGTATCCGCGATGTGCTGACTAACAGCCGCCTGGTAAAGCTGAATATTGGTATTCTCTGCCTGCATATTCTGTTGATGTCGAGTTTTGTCGCTTTGCCTGGACAATTTGAGCAGGCCGGACTGCCCCCTGCTGAACACTGGAAAGTGTATCTGGTGACCATGCTGATCGCTTTTGCCAGCGTGCTGCCGTTTATTATCTATGCCGAAGTGAAACGCCGTATGAAACGGGTGTTTGTCGGCTGCGTGGCATTGATGCTGGTGGCAGAGGTGGTGCTGTGGGGTGCCGGTAATCATTTCTGGACGCTGGTAATTGGCGTGCAGCTGTTCTTTATTGGCTTCAACCTGATGGAGGCTATTCTGCCTTCACTGGTCAGCAAAGAGTCGCCTCCGGGTTATAAGGGCACGGCAATGGGGCTCTACTCCACCAGTCAGTTTATTGGCGTGGCAATTGGCGGCAGCATGGGCGGCTGGGTGTATGGCCATATTGATGCACAAAGTGTCTTTCTGGTCGGGGCATTAATCGCCGCTGCCTGGCTGCTGGTGAGTTTAAGCATGCAGGAACCGCCCTATGTCAGCAGCCTGCGCATCACGCTGGAAGACAGTAACGAAGATAAAGATATTCTGGAGCAGCGTCTGAAAGCCCAGCCGGGCGTGGCAGCAGTATTTATCGTGCCCGAAGAGCGTAGCGCCTACGTCAAAATCGACAGTAAAGTGACAAGCCGCGCGGAATTGGAAAAACTGATCGCAGCAGCGGTATAAAACTCGCTGCGCAGCCGGGGCGTTACCGGCGTAGTTAGTCTGGATTCGAACAGCGCTTTAATCCCGGAGCGCAGGCGTAGTGCGTGAGGATTTTATTCGCTGCGCTCACCCTCCGGGCAGTCCGGAGGGTGTTCAAATTGCCAGGCTATTCGTGAGCACTGTGCGAATTCAGAATGGCTGGTAAGATAGCCCGAAGTTAATCGCGGAAGTTCTTGAACTGGAACGGCTGCCCCAAATCCGCCTTACGCACTAATGCCATAGCTGCCTGCAGGTCATCCCGTGACTTACCGGTCACGCGCAGTTCATCACCCTGAATCTGCGTCTGTACTTTGATCTTGCTGTCTTTGATCTGCTTAACCAATTTTTTAGCGATATCGGATTCGATACCTTTTTTCATTTTGGCTTCAACAGTCCAGGTTTTACCGCTATGGATAATCTGCTCAGGCACGTCCAGCGCTGCACCTTCAATGCCGCGCTTCAGCAACTTCTCACGCAGAATGTCCACCAGCTGCTTCACCTGGAAGTCAGACTCGCTCAATACTTTGATGGATTCGTTTTTTTCGTTCAGTTCAAAACTCGCTTCTACACCGCGAAAATCGAAGCGGGTAGAAATCTCACGGTTGGCAATATCCACCGCGTTACGCACTTCCTGCATATCAATTTCAGAAACGATATCGAAAGATGGCATGATCTATTCTCCTGATACTAAAGTGACAGGCATAATACCTTCTTGCAGCAGGTAAATAAAACCGCTGGCGCTGAAAGCTATAATAATGAGCAGGACGGGTAACTCAACCCGCATGCGGGGAGGAACAATGAAAATTACCGTATTAGGATGCGGAGCTTTGGGGCAGATTTGGTTAGCTGCACTTGAACAGCAGGGACATGAGGTTCAGGGCTGGCTGCGGGTTCCACAGCCATACTGCTCGGTCAATGTTATCGGCCTTAACGGCGAGACGCTGAATAAGACATTCATTGCTAACGATCCGGCTTTTCTTGGAGACAGCGAACTGCTTATCGTCACGCTAAAAGCCTGGCAGGTTTCTGAAGCAGTGAAAAATATGCAGTCTGTTCTGCCCGCGCACTGCCCGGTGCTCCTGTTACACAACGGTATGGGTACGCTGGATGAGTTACAAGGGCTGCCCCAGCCGCTGCTGCGCGGTGTCACCACGCACGCTGCCAGACGCGATGGCACGGTTATTGTGCATGTCGCCTCGGGCATTACCCATATTGGCCCTGTCTCTGCCGCCGGTGAAGATATGAGCGAGCTGGCCGAAATACTGCACCGCGCCCTGCCGGACGTTGCCTGGCATAATAACGTCGCCTCAGCCGCCTGGCAGAAACTGGCGGTGAACTGCGTGATTAACCCGCTGTCCGTTTTCTACAACTGTACTAACGGTGAGCTGGCTGAACATCGGCAGGAGATCGAGGCGTTAAGTAATGAAGTCGCCGCAGTGATGGAGCGTGAAGGTCAGCATACCTCGCGCGAATGGCTAATCGACTATGTGCTGGAAGTCATCCGCAGTACGGCGGGTAACACCTCGTCAATGTTGCAGGACATCCGCGCACAGCGCCGTACTGAAATCGACTACATCAACGGCTATGTTATCCGTCGTGGGCGCGCCCAGGGGATCTCCAGTCCGGAAAACAGCCGTCTCTACGAATTTATTAAGCGAAAGGAACAAGATTATGACCGCGAATCCATCGGTTCTGGTTTGCCTGGCACCTGGGAGTGAAGAAACCGAGGCCGTCACCACCATCGATTTATTGGTACGTGCCGGGATCACCGTGGTCACCGCCAGCGTTGCTGACGATGGTAACTGTGAAATAGTCTGCTCGCGCGGCGTACGGCTGCTGGCCGATGCCCCTCTGGTAGAAGTCGCTGACGATGAATACGCCGCGATTGTCCTGCCTGGTGGCCTGAAAGGCGCTGAGTGCTTCCGCGACAGCCCACTGCTGGTGGAAACCGTGCGTCATTTCAATCAGGCTGGCCGTATCGTTGCCGCTATCTGCGCCGCTGCGGGTACGGTGCTGATCCCACACGACCTGTTCCCGGTAGGCAATATGACTGGCTATCCTGGCCTGAAAGAGACGATACCGGAAGAAAAATGGATGGATCGCCGCGTAGTCTGGGACAGGCGCGTCAATCTGCTGACCAGCCAGGGGCCGGGCACTGCGATTGATTTCGCACTGAAGCTGATTGATTTAATCGTCGGGAAAGAGAAAGCGCGGGAAGTGGCGGAGCAGATGGTATTGGCCGCAGGGATTTACGATTATCGCGATTAATATTTTGTAAGTGTGCGGCCGGACGTACCAGACGCCGGCGGCGCAGCCAGTTCGCGTCCGGCCAGCGCACAGCCACCGCAGCATACAATGAGTACGTGAGGATGGCGAGCACTGCCCGGGCACGAAATGGCAGGTAAGCCAGGATGGAACAGACTTACGGACGATACACTTTAACGTTTTTGAAGCCCTGCTCGTGCAGATAGAGCGCCTGAAGGCGGCTCATCACACCACGCTCGCAGTACAGCAGCCAGGTCTTATTCTGGTCGAGATCGCCAAACTGCGTAGCCAGCTTATAAAACGGCAGCGATTTGACTTCCACGCCTTCCAGCATCAGCGGTCGTGCATCCTGCTCGTCGTTAGAGCGGATATCCAGAACCACATCGTTTTCAGAGAAAGAGGCCACGGTTTCAACCTCAGCCACCTCTTCTTCTGTCTTCTCAGCGATCTGGCGAATATCAACGTTGGTCGCTTCATCAACCATGCGGTCGAGAATAGCAAAGTCAAAGTTCTGCTCTTCCGCTTCAATCTTCGCTTTTACCGCTTTCACCGTCGGGCTTTTAGATATTACACCGCAGTATTCAGGCATGGTACGGGCAAAATCTTCCGTGCCAATCTCACGTGCAATTTTGATGATGTGCTCTTTATCATGGGAGATCAGCGGGCGCAGAATCAGCGTATCACTGGCATTATCGATCAGCCGCAGGTTGGTTAGCGTCTGGCTCGACACCTGGCCTAAAGCCTCACCCGTGACCAGCGCCTGCACGCCATAGCGCTCGGCCACTTTTGATGCAGCGCGCACCATCATGCGTTTCAGCACTACGCCCATCTGGCCGTCATCGATTTTTTCGAGGATCTCACCCACTACCGGCTCAAAGTTTATTGCGACAAAACGCACGCGATGCGAACTGCCGTAACGCTTCCACAGATAGTGCGCCACCTGACGAACACCGATTTCATGTGCGGCACCGCCAAGATTAAAGAAGCAGTAGTGCACGCGGCAGCCACGGCGCATCAGCATATAGCTGGAAACGCCGGAATCAAAACCACCGGAGATCAGCGACAGCACATCTTCCTGAGTACCGATTGGATAACCACCGATACCTTCATAACGTGCGGTCACCAGGATCAGGCGATCGTCTTCGATCTCCAGATTCACCGTAACTTCCGGACGATTAAGCTGCACCTGAGCAGTGGCAACATGCTGATTGAGGCCGCCCCCCACATAGCGTTCCACATCCTGTGAGCTGAATTCATGTTTCCCACGGCGCTTTACGCGCACGCAGAACGTCTTACCTTCGATGCGCTCGCGGTTCATTTCCAGAACCTGCTCGAAAATATGATGCACATCGTTATACGAGCGATCTTCCACGGCCAGAACATGATGAATGCCCGGGATACGTGTCAGTTCAGCAACGATTGCTTCACGCTGATTTTCGTCTTTGGCACGGACTTCGATATTGTCCCAGTGGCGTACCACCGCGAGGCTCTCATCGTAATGCTTCAGAACGTTGCGGATGTTACCAGTGAGGATTTTGATAAAGCGCAGGCGTACAGACTGACTTTTAATCGTAATTTCAGGGAATAACTTAATGATAAACTTCATGGCGGCATGTATTCGTCAGGTAATTAAGTGCTGAAAAGGAGGGCGCTTAACTGATAAAATCAGAGTCTTGCAAATTGGCTTACGCCCTTTGCATCCAGGCGCAGTAGTATATCATCTTTGTACAGAGGCCGCTTTCTTGATCTGCAGCCCTGATTACCCTTCCCGGCATTGCGAAAAATGCAGGGATATTTTGCTAATCATTTAGAGTCAGCTACCATGAGCGCTTACTGATGAAAATGATAAGTCAGGATTAAAAATGCCGAAAAAAGCCGAACAACCCGCAAACTTTGAAACCTCACTGCAACAGCTGGAGCAGATTGTCACCCGCCTTGAGAGCGGTAATCTGCCGCTGGAAGAGGCGTTGAATGAATTTGAGCGGGGCGTGCAGCTGGCACGCACCGGGCAGCAGACGCTGCAACAGGCTGAACAGCGCGTACAGATTTTACTGAGCGATGATAAAAATGCCGATCTCACCCCTTTCACGCCGGAAAATGAGTAATGGATTTTAACCTGTTACTCACCGCGCACTATCAGCGGGTGAACGCAGCACTGCAACGCTTTATATCGCAACTGCCATTTCAGAGTAGTCCTCTGGTGCAGGCCATGGAATATGGTGCATTATTAGGTGGCAAGCGGTTGCGCCCTTTCCTGGTGTATGCCACGGGTGAAATGCTGCACGCTGACGATGCCGCGCTTGATGCCCCGGCTGCTGCCGTTGAGTGTATTCACGCATATTCTCTGATCCATGACGACCTGCCAGCAATGGATGATGACAGCCTGCGTCGTGGCCAGCCCACCTGCCATATCAAGTTTGGCGAAGATTCTGCCATTCTGGCGGGGGATGCCCTACAGACTCTGGCCTTTTCTATTCTTGCCGATACGCCGATGCCTGGCGTGACGGCTGAAGCCCGTATCGCCATGCTGTCAGAGCTGGCACAGGCCAGCGGTGTCGCCGGGATGTGCGGGGGCCAGGCGCTGGATCTGGCAGCCGAAGGTAAACAGGTCAATCTCCAGGAGCTGGAGAAGATTCATCGCCATAAGACCGGCGCGCTGATCCGTTCTGCGGTGCGTCTTGGCGCGCTCGCAGCCGGTGATGCAGGGCGCGCTGCCCTGCCCGCGCTCGATCGTTATGCCAATGCGATAGGTCTGGCTTTCCAGGTACAGGACGACATTCTGGACGTTATCGGCGATACCGCCGTGCTCGGCAAACGGCAGGGAGCCGATCAGCAATTAGGTAAAAGCACCTACCCGGCACTGATGGGTCTTGACAGCGCCCGGGCAAAAGCATGGGATCTCTATCAGGAATCCCTCAGCGCATTAGAAACGCTTGCCGCACAGTCTTACAACACGGCCCCTCTGCGGGCGTTGGCAGGCTTTATAATTGAACGCGATAAATAACTTCCAAATGAGTGTCCGATGAGTTTTGAACCTGCAAAATACCCGACGCTTGCCCTGGCAAGCACGGTGCAAGAATTACGTTTGCTACCGAAAGAGAGCCTGCCAAAACTCTGCGACGAGCTGCGCCGATATCTGCTCGACAGCGTTAGCCGCTCCAGCGGTCATTTTGCGTCTGGTCTTGGCGTGGTGGAACTCACCGTGGCGCTGCACTATGTCTATAACACGCCGTTCGATCATCTGGTGTGGGATGTGGGTCACCAGGCCTACCCGCATAAAATTCTGACCGGACGTCGTGACCGCATTGGTACCATTCGCCAGAAAAATGGCCTGCACCCGTTCCCGTGGCGTGATGAAAGTGAGTTTGACGTACTTAACGTAGGTCACTCATCCACTTCAATCAGCGCCGGGTTGGGAATGGCGGTAGCCGCTGGAAAAGAAGGTAAAGGGCGTCGTACCGCCTGTGTGATCGGTGATGGCGCAATTACCGCAGGCATGGCTTTTGAAGCGATGAACCATGCTGGCGATATTAAAGCCGACCTGCTGGTGGTGCTCAACGACAACGAAATGTCGATTTCAGAAAATGTGGGCGCGTTAAACAACCGTCTGGCGCAAATCCTCTCCGGCAAAACGTATTCGCGCCTGCGTGAAGGTGGCAAAAAAGTGCTGGGCGGTTTGCCGCCGATTAAAGAGCTGGTCAAGCGCACCGAAGAGCACCTGAAAGGTATGGTGGTGCCGGGCACACTATTTGAAGAGCTGGGCTTTAACTATATTGGCCCGGTAGACGGGCACGACGTGCTGGCGCTGGTACAGACACTGCGCAATATGCGGGCACTAAAAGGCCCGCAGTTCCTGCACGTGATGACCAAAAAAGGCAAAGGCTACGCTCCCGCAGAGAAAGATCCGATTAGCTGGCACGCAGTACCAAAATTCGATCCGGCCAGCGGTCTGCTGCCAAAAAGTGCCGAAGGGCTGCCAAGCTACTCTAAAATTTTCGGCCAGTGGCTGAGTGAAACCGCCGCTGAAGACAACAAGCTGATGGCGGTCACGCCAGCGATGCGTGAAGGGTCGGGTATGGTCAGCTTCTCACGCGACTATCCGCAGCAATATTTTGACGTGGCTATTGCCGAACAGCACGCGGTGACTTTTGCCGCCGGGCTGGCGATCGGTGGCTACAAACCGGTGGTGGCGATCTACTCAACCTTCCTGCAACGTGCTTACGATCAGCTGATTCATGATGTGGCGATTCAAAAACTGCCGGTGCTGTTTGCTATCGACCGTGGCGGTATCGTCGGTGCCGATGGCCAGACCCATCAGGGCGCATTTGATATCGCGTTCCTGCGCTGTATTCCTAATATGGTGATCATGACGCCAGCCGATGAGAACGAATGCCGTCAGATGCTGTACACCGGTTATCATCACAGCAGCGGGCCAAGCGCCGTACGTTATCCACGCGGTAACGGTACCGGGGCTGTGCTGGAGCCACTGGCTGCCTTGCCGCTGGGTAAAGGCCGTAAGCTGCGTGAAGGTACTGACCTGGCCATCCTCAACTTCGGTACTTTACTGCCGGAAGCGGCGGCGGTGGCAGAAACACTGAATGCCACGCTGGTTGATATGCGCTTCGTTAAACCGCTGGATGAGTCGTTAATCCTTGAGCTGGCAGCCAGCCATGATGCACTCATTACCCTTGAAGAGGGCGCGATTAAAGGCGGTGCCGGAAGTGGTGTTAACGAACTGCTGATGGCTAAACGCCGGATGGTGCCCGTTCTGAACATTGGCCTGCCGGATGAGTTTATTCCTCAGGGGACTCAGGATGAAGTGCGTATCGATTACCAGCTGGATGCCGCTGGTATCCGCCAGCAGATTGACGCCTGGCTGGCGCAGTAATTTATCCGCATAAAGTGATTCAAAATGCTCCTGTAACCAGGAGCTTTTTTTTGCCTGCTATCCTTACAGGAAGATAAACAGCAGGAGTCAGCATGAAAACCCTTCAGTTAGCCAATACCGACCTGACCGTTTCCCGCCTCTGCTTAGGCTGTATGACCTACGGTGAACCTGACCGGGGTAAACACGCCTGGACGCTACCCGAAGAGAGCAGCCGCCCGTTGATAAAGCAGGCGCTGGAGGCAGGTATTAATTTTTTCGACACCGCTAACAGTTACTCTGACGGCAGCAGCGAAGAGATAGTCGGCCGTGCCCTGCGCGATTTTGCCCGCCGCGATGAGGTTGTGGTGGCGACCAAAGTCTATTTCCCGATGAGCAACCTGTCCGGCGGCCTTTCACGCGCCTCTATTCTGCAATCCATTGATGACAGCCTGCAACGCCTGGGAATGGAATACGTTGACCTGTTACAGATCCACCGCTGGGATTACGATACGCCCCTGGAAGAGACGCTGGAAGCACTGCACGACGTGGTAAAAGCGGGTAAAGCACGTTATATCGGTGCCTCATCCATGCATGCCAGCCAGTTTGCCACGGCTCTGCAAACCGCCGACCGCCATGGCTGGACGCGTTTTGTCAGCATGCAGGATCAGTACAACCTGATTCAGCGTGAGGAGGAGCGTGAAATGCATCCGCTGTGCCTGAAAGAGAATATCGCCGTACTGCCGTGGAGCCCGCTTGCTCGTGGCCGTCTGACGCGTCCATGGGGAGAAACCACCGCCCGCTCCGTCTCAGATGAATACGGTCAGACGCTCTACAGTCAGAGCGAAGAAAACGACGCTGAAATAGCACAGCGTGTGGAAAATATTGCTAAAGATAAAGGAGTAAGCCGGGCACAAATTGCTCTGGCGTGGCTGTTGAGTAAACCCGCTGTCACCGCACCGATCATTGGTGCTTCGCGCGGCGAGCAGCTGGACGATTTGGTCAAAGCTGTGGATGTTGAATTAACGCAGGAAGAGATTTTTGAGCTGGAGAGTGCTTATAAACCGCACCCGGCGGTGGGATTTGAGTAACGGATAACGGTTCGCAGGGGTCGGGCATGCCTGACCCCATTTGCCTAAACCAGCCAGTAGTGCCCTGCGGCAAACAGAATCCCGGCGGAGATAACACCGGCAATAATGTCATCGACCATAATGCCCATGCCGCCGTGAACGTTGCGGTCAAACCAGCGGATCGGCCAGGGTTTCCAGATATCCAGCACACGAAACACCAGGAAGCCCGCCAGCACCCACTGCCAGCTGTGAACCGGGATCGCCATCAGGGTGATCCACATCCCGATAAACTCATCCCAGACGATGCTGCCGTGATCGTGTACGCCCATATCTTTCGCAGTGCGATGGCAAAGATAGACGCCAATACTGATGCCCACCAACAGCACCAGCGAGTAGAGATCCTGCGGCAGTAACTCAAGCAGATACCAGAAGGGGATAGCCGCAAGAGAACCAGCAGTACCCGGCATCCATGGAAACAGGCCGCTACCAAAACCGGTTGCCAGCAGATGCCACGGATTGCTCATCTTCAGGCGACTTTTCGCCACATCCTTAGCGCGAGCCAAAATGGTCAAATCCTTTCAGGTTCATCTCTACCGGCTTATCGTCCTGCAACAGCGTTAAGCCTTCCGACTGCGGAGCAATCTGCCCGACGCAGGTAAACGGCACGCCAAGATAGCCCAGCGCCACGTCCAGCGCACCACGGTTTATCTCTGGTACGGTAAAGCAGAGTTCATAATCTTCGCCTCCGCTTAATGCCCAGCGCAGCGCCTGCTGCGGCTCGAAGTGCTGCCTGAGGACGGCTGACAGCGGCAGGGCATCAAGATTAAGACGCGCACCACAGTCGCTGGCCTTGAGAATATGGCCAAGATCGGAGATCAATCCGTCAGAGAGATCGATAGCCGAACTGGCCAGATCGCGCAGCGCCTGCCCCTGAAGGATTCGCGGCATCGGCCGCAGATGGCGCTTGATCAGGGCTTCATGGACGGCGGGATCGTTAATTTTCATATGGTGCTGGAGCAGCGCCAGCCCTGCCGCGCTATCGCCCAGCGTGCCGGTAACGTAAATCCAGTCACCGACCCGTGCGCCGCTGCGCTTCAGCGCCCTGCCCTGTGGCACAAGGCCGTGGATACCCAACGTCATGCTGAGTGGCCCGCGCGTGGTATCGCCACCAATCAACTGCATATCGTAGTAGTCCAGCAGCTCAAACAGACTGTCGCTGAAATCCTTCAACCACTCTTCGTTAATTTCAGGCAGCGTCAGGGCCAGCGTCAGCCATGCGGGATCGGCACCCATGGCAGCCAGGTCGCTGAGGTTTACTGCAAGCGCTTTGTAACCGAGGTCGGCGGGATGAATATCACGCAGAAAATGCACGCCTTCTACCAGCGTGTCGGTGCTGATAGCGAGGGTCTGTTTTTCCGGTACGCCGAGTAATGCGCAGTCGTCACCGATGCCTTTTTCAACATCACGACGGGAACTGGTCACACGGTCAAAATAACGTGCGATCAGTTCAAATTCGCCACAAGCCATATTGCATTCCGGGAGTAAAAAGAAGAGGCCGTGATTAGCGGCCTCAGAGAATTATTTGCGGTTTGGACGGATGAACGGACCGGCTTTATCCAGCACGCCGTTGACGAACTTGTGGCTGTCTTCAGCGCCAAACACTTTCGCCAGTTCGATCCCTTCGTTAATCGCAACTTTGTAGGGAACGTCTGAACGCTTACTGAGCTCAAACAGAGAAATACGCAGGATAGCCTTCTCGACCTGTCCCAGCTCTTCCAGCTGGCGCGACAGGTAAGGTTGCATCAGGCCGTCGAGGTATGCACTGTTAGTTGCAACGCCGCCGACCAGCTCACGGAAGTAAGTAATATCGACGTCTTTAACGTCCTGTTCCGCCAGAAACTGGTATTCGACATCAGCGATGTCGTTTTTGGAAATTTGCCAGGAGTAAAGTGCCTGAACAGCACATTCACGGGCGCGGCGACGAGCAGCAGGTTTCACGAAATTCCCCTTAAAATCAGCCTTTGATGGCTCTTAATACGTTAATCATTTCCAGAGCGGTCAGGGCTGCTTCAGCACCTTTATTACCCGCTTTGGTTCCGGCACGTTCAATGGCCTGCTCGATGTTTTCCGTCGTCAGTACGCCAAAAGCAACCGGGATATCGCAGTTCATGGCAACACTGGCCAGGCCAGAACTGGCCTCACCTGCCACATATTCAAAATGAGCTGTACCGCCACGGATTACCGTTCCCAGAGCGACAACAGCATCATGCTTGCCGGTATTAGCCAGCGCACGTGCTGTCACTGGCAGCTCATAAGCACCCGGAACCCAGACAACGGTGATGTTTTCATCTTTGACCTGACCAATACGCTTCAGGGCATCGATGGCACCGCTCAACAGGCTGTCGTTGATAAAGTTGTTGAAACGCGCAATAACCAGAGCAACGCGCGCATCAGGGGTAGCAACAGCAGCTTCAATAACGTTCATAATCTTCCTTTCAGGGTTCTGTTTGGCCCCGCAGGGGGGCGGATTCTATCACACTCTTTACCAGTCTGCTTGTTTTTGCGCAAACCGTTATAACGGGTTCAGCGTCAGGCGCACGTCCGGCCCAACCTGACGAATATCACTAAAGGCAAAGGCAGGCGCATCGGCAAGATGCTCAAAACCCGGTAGCTGGCAAAGTCCGCGCGCGCTGTCGCCAAGCAGTTTTGGTGCAAGATAGACAATCAGCTCATCCACCACCCCGGCCTGCAACAGTGCACCGGCAAACTCTGCCCCGGCTTCCACCCAGATGCTGTTAATCTGTTTTCTTCCCAACAGCATCATCATCGCCACCAGATCCAGCCGCTCATTGTGACGAGGAACACTGAACTGAGTCACATTCTCTGGCCAGTCCTGCTCATCACAGGCGGTACGCGCCAGCCAGGTTTCCCCTGATTGTGCAATAAGTTGATGCTGTGGTGTAACGCGATTCTGGCTGTCGACAATAATTCTTACCGGCTGGCGCAGCAGATCTGCGGGGTAATCCCCCTGCGTAACGCTATCCAGTTCATGATAACGCACCGTCAGCGAAGGGTTGTCTGCCAGCACCGTGGCGCTGGTACTGAGTATGGCAGAGCTTTGCGCCCGCAGACGCTGCACATCGCGCCGCGCCTGCGGAGAGGTTATCCACTGGCTTTTGCCGTTTGCGAGCGCGGTACGACCATCCAGCGAAGCTCCGAGTTTCAGCTGCACCCAGGGGAACCCGGTGCGCATACGCTTGAGAAAACCGCGATTCAGCGCTTCAGCCTCCTGCATCATCAGACCGTGGCTGACGTCGATGCCTGCCTGCTGCAAGCGATAAAGCCCGCGCCCCGCCACTTCAGGATTCGGATCCTGCATCGCCGCCACCACCCGAGTCACCCCGGCAGCGATCAGCGCATCACAACAGGGCGGCGTGCGCCCATGATGGCTGCACGGCTCCAGCGTTACATAGGCTGTCGCCCCTTGCGCCTTGTCACCCGCCATACGCAGCGCATGCACTTCAGCATGGGGTTCACCCGCACGCAGATGATAGCCTTCACCCACAATTTCGCCATCGCGCACAATCACACAGCCGACGTTCGGATTGGGAGTGGTGGTAAAACGGCCACGGCGTGCCAGCTCCAGCGCCCGCGCCATATACACTTCATCACGCATCGCGTTAATCCTGTAAGCGGGCGATCTCTTCGCCGAATTCGCGGATATCTTCAAAGCTGCGATACACCGATGCAAAGCGGATATAGGCCACTTTATCGAGTTTTTTCAGCTCATCCATTACCAGACTACCGATCAGCTTGCTTACCACTTCACGCTCACCCGTGGCGCGTAGCTGACTTTTAATATGGCTGAGGGCGGTTTCCACCGCATCCGAGTTGACCGGGCGTTTCTCCAGCGCCTTCATCAGGCCGCTGCGCAGTTTGTCTTCGTTAAATGGCTCACGCACGTCATTACTTTTCACTACGCGTGGCATCACCAGTTCAGCCACCTCAAACGTGGTGAAACGCTCATGACACACCAGACACTGACGGCGGCGGCGCACCGAGGTGCCTTCCCCAACCAGGCGGGAGTCGATCACTTTCGTATCCACAGCAGAACAGAATGGGCAATGCATGACATGTCCTGATTATTCTTAAGAGTGGCGGCTAGTGTACCGCGAACCCGGCTGAGTGCCAAAGGCGCGTCAACAAAAGCGTCTTAATTTCACCCGGCTTAAGCCACAAATTGCCCTATTTCTTTACAGGCGATCAAGACCCGTTTGCTCTAAGATAAAGTCATTCGTTTAAATCACAAGGAAATGAACAATGACAAGCACTTATCTCAGACTATCACTGGGATCATTGTTGCTGTTGGCGGGTTGTGCCAGTACCCCCCCTCAGCCGAAACTAACTCAGTTGCATAACGAAGTGGGGAAACTCACCCAGCAGATGCGCCAGCTGACCTCTCAGGCCGCCGCTCTGGAGCAGCAGGGCAATTTGAATAGCGGATCGACCCAGGGGGCCTGGCTGCTGCCTGCGGCAAAAACTGGCGTGATCCTGAAAAGTCAGGCGGGAGAACTGAAGCTCTCACTGAGCAACGTTCAGCCTGAAGCTAATGGCACACGCGCTATCCTGCATATCCGCGCCAGCGGGAATGCGCCACTACCGGCATTTACCGCCCAGGTTGAATGGGGTGAACTGGATAGCACCACCAGCAAGCCACTCACCGTGAACAGTCAGGTTCAGCAAATCGAAGTGCCTGCCACACTGCTGGCGAAGAGCGAGGCCACCGTGTCATTACGCCTGAGCAATCTGCCACCAGAGCAACTGGGGTATGTACGAGTGCATGATGTCGTGGTAACGCCCGCTACCAGCAGTACCAGTAACTGATCCTGCCCCCGTACTTGCTGTTTAGCATTGAGAAGCCGCAATGCGCGCTCAATGCTAAACACCTTCCCCACCTGTTTCATAAAAATAGTTAAACAAAAAAGCCGCAAACTGGTTAAAAAAAACGCATAAAGCTTGCTAATAAGCCATCTTGCATTACGCTTGATTAAGTTTTAACCACTACCGACAGTATCAGACAGTTTTGACACTTTTGAGGACGCTACCATGTTTCACAGCATTAGTGTTTCCTGCACGTGTTTTTGCACCCCGCCCTTCAGCAATAACTGGCATCAAACCAAACTGTTCAGCAGTTAGCTTGTTGCAGTAATCCTCCCCATTTTAATTGATCACAGCATTATGCTGCGGCTGCCTGCTGTTGTGTTTTTTCAGCATGCTCCCGGCGACCCACTCCTTTAAGGAAAACAGACTATGGCGAAGTATATGACTCAACCAATGAGTGCCGGCGTACATCCTAAAATCACCTATTACCGTAAACAGAGTGCTCATCCGCCCCATGATGAATCAGAAAAATTTACTGCGGATGCGACAAGTGACTATGCCACGACCAACGGTGTTAACAAGGATCAGGTAGAACAAGGGACTTACAGAAGTAACCAGGGCGTGCCAGTCGGCGGCATCGTTCAGGAGATCTGAAGCTGAGGGATAAAAAAAGGGCCACAAAAATAATGTGGCCCTTTTTTACTGACTACCCGCAATTAAGGCAGAATCGAAGGCTGATCTGCGCCCTCTTTTTCCACTTTCTGTTGCTGTATATGTTCACGCTTCATACCCAGCTTCAATGCCAGCGCCGAAGCAACATAGATTGAAGAGACGGTACCGATGGAAACACCGATCAGCATGGTCAGCGAGAAGCCTTCCAGCAGAGCGCCACCGAAGATAAACAGCATCAACACCACCATCAGCGTGGTTGCTGAGGTCATGATGGTACGGCTTAACGTCTGCGTCAGCGAAACGTTAAAGATATCGTAAGGCGTACCGCGACGGATCTTGCGGAAGTTCTCACGAATACGATCCGATACCACAATACTGTCGTTCAGCGAGTAACCGATTACCGACATCAGCGAGGCGATGATGGTCAGGTCAATCTCAATATGGAACAGAGAAAGAACACCCATCGTAATCACCACGTCATGCGCCAGAGCCAATACCGCGCCCAGTGCCAGACGCCATTCGAAACGGAAGCCGACGTAAATCAGGATGGCAATCAGTGCCACCAGCAGCGCCATACCGCCCGCCTGCGCCAGATCGCTGCCCACGCTTGGGCCGACGAACTCAATACGCTTAACGGTAGCATTCTGCTCGCTGGCCTGGTTGATGATGTTCACCACCTTGTTACCCAGCTCCTGGCCCGCATTGCCTTCGTTTGGTGACATACGCACCAGAACATCACGGCTGCTGCCGAAGTTCTGTACCTGCGGGTCAACAAAGCCAGATTTCTCCAGCGCGCCGCGCAGCTGATCAATATCAGCCGGTTTTTCTAAGGTAATTTCAATCACCGTACCGCCGGTGAAATCCAGACCCCAGTTAAACCCCTTCATCCCCATAATCAGGCATGAGGCGATCAGCAGCAGACCAGAAATAGTAAAGGCCAGCTTGTCCCAGCGCATAAAGTCATGGACTTTACGGCCGTAGTTCAGTTGTTCAACGCTATAGTCCTGTGCCACAACGCACTCCTCAGATAGACAGCTTGTTGATGCGTTTGCCGCCGTACAACAGGTTTACGATGGCGCGGGTACCGACAATGGCAGTGAACATTGAAGTCGCAACACCGATAGCCGTGGTGATAGCGAAGCCTTTGATCGAACCGGTGCCGACTGCGTACAGAATAATCGCGGTAATCAGCGTGGTGATGTTGGCATCAACGATACTGGAGAACGCGCCTTTATAGCCCTCATGGATTGCCTGCTGAATGGAACGCCCATTCTTAAGCTCTTCCTTGATACGTTCGTTAATCAGTACGTTGGCATCCACCGCGACCGCCAGCGTCAGCACGATACCGGCAATACCAGGCATGGTGAGCGTAGCGCCCGGCAGCAGAGACATAATCCCGACAATCAGCACCAGGTTAGCGACCAGAGCCGTGGTGGCGATCACACCGAACTTACGGTACCAGACCACCATAAATACGATAGAGGCGATCAGACCCCACAGGCATGCTTCCAGACCCTGAGTGATGTTCTGCGCACCCATGGTTGGCCCAATGGTACGTTCTTCCACAATCTGGATTGGTGCAATCAACGCACCAGCACGCAGCAGCAGCGACAGCTGACGGGCTTCGTTCGGGTTGTTGATACCGGTAATACGGAAGCTGTTACCCAGACGAGACTGGATATTCGCGACGTTAATCACCTCTTCCTGCTTCTCAAGGATCGCACGGCCATTGGCGTCTTTCTTACCACTGTCTTTGTACTCAACAAACAGGGTTGCCATTGCTTTGCCGACGCTGTCCTTAGTGAAGTTGGACATGATGTTACCGCCAGCGCTATCCAGGGAGATATTAACCTGAGGCTGGTTGTATTCATCGGTGCTTGAGGTGGAATCGGTAATATGGTCACCGGTGAGGATCACTCGCTTGTACAGCACAACAGGCTGCCCATCGCGGGTGTTTTTCACTTCTGAGTCGCCCGGCACACGGCCGTTTGCCGCAGCGGTGGCATCCACGCTGGTATTCACCAGACGGAACTCCAGGGTTGCCGTTGCGCCGAGGATCTCTTTAGCACGAGCGGTGTCCTGAATCCCCGGCAGCTCGACCACGATACGGTCAGAACCCTGACGCTGTACCAGTGGCTCCGCTACGCCCAGCTGATTGACACGGTTGCGCAGAATATTGATGTTCTGCTGCACCGCGTATTCACGGGCTTCACGCATACGCTCATCACTCATTACCGCCGACAGGGCATTGCTGCCGCTGCTGTTGATCACCATATCGCGATGGCGGCCAGCAAGATAGCTGACGGCTTGATCGCGAGCGGCATCATCACGGAAACGAATTTCCAGGCCGTAATTGTTAGTTTTGCGAACGTTAACGTAAGGAATGCTTTTATCACGCAGGTCGCTACGCAGGTTGTCGATGTTCTGCTCCTGGAGTTTACCCAGAGCGGTATCCATATCGACTTCCATCAGGAAGTGTACGCCACCGCGCAGATCAAGACCGAGTTTCATCGGTTCTGCGGAGAGCATAGCTAACCAGGCGGGTGTCGCCGGGGCGAGGTTAAGCGCCACCACGTAATTCTCGCCAAGTGCCTTCAGAATTGCTTCACGCGCGCGCATCTGCACGTCTGTGTTAGCGAAACGCGCCAGAATAGCGCCATTCTCCAGTGCAATAGATTTGCTCTGGATATTGTCTTCTTTAAGTGCAGTCTGGATCTGAACCAGCGTTTGCTCACTGGCGGCGCTTCCGCGCGCACCAGTGATCTGAACAGCCGGATCCTCACCATACAGGTTAGGCAGTGCATACAGCAGACCGACGATTAACACGACGATCAGCATGATGTACTTCCACAAAGGATAACGGTTTAACACGGCAGTTCCCTTAGGGAAATCGAAAATTAAAGCGCCTTCATTGTACCTTTCGGCAGAACGGCAGCTACGAAGTCACGTTTGACCACAACTTCAGTGGTTTCGTTCAATGCAATAGCAACGTAGCCGGTTTCAGCGACTTTAGTCACACGGCCTACCAGGCCACCGGTGGTCAGCACTTCATCACCTTTTGAAATTGAGTCCATCAGTTTCTTGTGCTCTTTCGCACGTTTCTGCTGAGGGCGCAGGATCATAAAGTAAAAAATCAAACCAAACACAACCAGCATGATCACCAGAGAGTAAGGACTTCCCTGAGATGGAGCTGCGGCTGCCACGGCATCAGAAGTGAAAAAGCTCATTAAAATTCCCTCATTGTTTAATTATCAGACGTTAAAGGCGGAACCGCCATCCCCGTCCGTTGGTAGAATTCGGTCACGAAGAGTTCTAATTTACCCTCTTCGATAGCCTGGCGTAAACCTGCCATCAGGCGCTGATAATAACGCAGATTATGGATGGTGTTCAGACGTGCACCCAAAATTTCGTTACAGCGATCAAGATGATACAGGTAGGCGCGGCTGTAATTGCGGCAGGTATAGCAGTCGCATTCAGCATCCAGCGGAGACGTGTCATCTTTATACTTCGCATTGCGGATTTTCACCACACCGTCGGTGACGAACAGATGTCCGTTACGCGCGTTGCGGGTAGGCATCACACAGTCAAACATATCAATACCACGGCGCACGCCTTCCACCAGATCCTGCGGCTTACCGACGCCCATTAAGTAGCGCGGTTTATCCTGAGGAAGCTGCGGGCAAACATGCTCCAGAATACGGTGCATATCTTCTTTTGGCTCACCGACCGCCAGGCCGCCCACAGCGTACCCATCAAAGCCAATATCTACCAGTCCTTTAACCGAGACATCTCGTAAATCTTCGTAAACGCCCCCCTGGATAATTCCAAACAACGCGTTCTTATTACCCAGAGAATCAAAGCGATCGCGGCTACGCTGCGCCCAGCGCAGTGACATCTCCATTGAGCGCTTCGCATAATCCCAGTCGGCAGGATATGGGGTGCATTCATCAAAGATCATCACGATATCAGAGCCGAGATCGTACTGAATTTCCATCGATTTTTCAGGATCGAGGAAGATCGCATCGCCGTTGATCGGGTTACGGAAATGTACACCCTTCTCGGTGATCTTGCGGATATCGCCCAGGCTGAAGACCTGGAAGCCGCCGGAATCAGTCAGAATCGGGCCTTTCCACTGCATAAAATCATGCAGGTCGCCGTGCAGCTTCATGATCTCCTGGCCCGGACGCAACCATAAGTGGAAGGTATTGCCGAGGATGATCTGAGCACCGGTATCAATCACCTCTTCCGGGGTCATGCCTTTTACGGTGCCGTAAGTGCCCACGGGCATAAATGCCGGGGTTTCTACCACGCCACGGTCAAAGACCAGGCGGCCACGGCGCGCGCGGCCGTCAGTTGTGTCTAATTCGAACTTCACATTGCCTCCATCAGAGAAACAGTCTGATGTAATTATTGTTTGAGGGCGAGGCATGCCTCGCCCCTACGGGGAACTCAGTCCGCTGGTGAGGCATACCTCGCCCGTGCGGGGAACTCAGTCCGCTGGCGGGTCGTGCATCGCCAGTGGGAAATTACTGGCCCGGGATCTCGCTGAATGCCTGCGGATTACGGGTAATAAACATCGCATCGCCATAGCTGAAGAAGCGGTACTGCTCTGCCACCGCCTGCTGATAGGCATGCATGGTGTGCCGATAACCGGCAAACGCTGATACCAGCATAATCAGCGTTGATTCTGGCAGGTGGAAATTGGTGATCAACACATCAATAACCTGATAGTGATAGCCAGGATAGATAAAGATTTTCGTATCGCCGAAGAAAGGGGCAATTAACGCATCCCCTGCCGCTTGTGCCGCGCTTTCCAGTGAGCGCACCGAGGTGGTGCCGACTGCAATTACGCGGTTGCCGCGCGCTTTACACGCCAGCACCGCGTCTACGACATCCTGCGGTACCTCGGCATATTCAGCATGCATAATATGATCTTCGATGGTATCAACACGCACCGGCTGGAAGGTTCCCGCGCCAACGTGCAGGGTGACAAACGCCGTTTCAACGCCCCGTTCGCGCAGTGCAGCCAGCAGCGGCTCGTCAAAATGCAGGCCCGCGGTTGGGGCAGCAACTGCCCCCGGTTTCTGGCTGTATACCGTCTGGTAAAGTTCACGGTCAGCGTCTTCATCAGGACGATCAATATAGGGCGGCAGCGGCATATGGCCGATTGCGTTCAGGATATCCAGCACCGCACGCTCATCATGAAACTCAATCTCAAACAGCGCATCGTGGCGGGCAACCATCGTCGCCTGCACACTTTCATCATCGCCCAGCAGCAGCTCGCTGCCAGGTTTAGGCGCTTTTGAAGAGCGCACATGCGCCAGCACGCGCTTATCGTCGAGCATGCGTTCAATCAGCACCTCGATTTTCCCGCCGCTGGCTTTACGACCAAAAATACGCGCCGGGATCACGCGCGTATTATTAAACACCAGCAGATCGCCAGGATTGAGCTTATCGAGCAAATCGGTGAATACCCCGTGCGTCAATTCGCCATCCGGGCCATTCAGCGAGAGCAGACGGCACCCGCTGCGCTGGGCTTGCGGATAGTGGGCAATCAAAGATTCAGGCAACTCAAAAGAAAAATCGGCAACGCGCATGGTCATTCACAGTCAGGGAAATCAGGGCGCACATTCTAGCTGAAAACTGACCATAGCTAAACAATCTGCTTAATTTCGCCAAAAAACCTACGCAATATGATGCGACCAGCTCCCCCCCAAAGGGATGAGGCCGGGACCTGATTAAGTACCGAGTGCTACCCTCTCACCTGCCGCTTGAAGTATGACGGGTATCAGATAGAATCGCGCCATGAACTATCTTGCTCACCTCCATCTTGCCACTCTTGCCGACAGCTCGCTGCTGGGAAATATGATGGCCGATTATGTGCGTGGTAACCCCTATCAGCAATGGCCGGATGCTATCGCTGATGGTATAGCCCTGCATCGCCGCATTGATGCGCTGACGGATTCACTTCCGGAAGTACGCAACGCCCGCCAGCTTTTTCGCAGTGACACCCGCCGGGTAGCTCCGATTACTCTCGACGTTATCTGGGATCATTTTCTGTCATCTCACTGGGATAAACTGGTGCCGGAAATTTCTTTGCCAGCTTTTTTGTCCAATGTCAGAAGTGTGATCGAACCACAGCTTGAGACTACGCCAGAGCGCTTCCAGAATCTTAACCATCACTTATGGGCCGGACGCTGGATGGAGCGCTATGCTGATGCCTGTTTCTTACAGGACGTGCTGAGAGGCATGGCCAGCCGCCGTCCGAAACTGGCGGCGCTGGCAGACAGTTACCATGATTTCATCAATAACTATCAACAGCTTGAAGAGATTTTCTGGCAGATATATCCGCGCATGATGGCACAGGCGGCGCAACGCGAGCTGTAAAATAAAATGCCCATATTTACACCTTGCCCTTTTCAATAAAAAGGTTATTGTATAATCCTGCTTTATAATTATTCATATTTTGATAGGCGTAAGCTATCAGAGTAATCGGCGCATTATGCTGGCCCCGATCCGGGTATGCCCCGTATACTGGCCGCATATTGTCACCTTATCTTCAACTTACCTTTACAGGAGTGAATATGGTTTTGGTAACTCGTCCAGCCCCTGATTTTACCGCCGCAGCAGTACTGGGCAACGGTGAGATCGTAGAAAACTTCAACTTTAAAAAACACACCGCTGGTAAAGCCACCGTTGTGTTCTTTTGGCCAATGGACTTCACCTTCGTATGCCCTTCTGAGCTGATCGCTTTCGACAAGCGTTATGCTGAATTCCAGAAACGTGGCGTGGAAGTTGTAGGTGTTTCCTTCGATTCAGAGTTCGTGCACAACGCATGGCGTAAAACTCCGGTTGATAAAGGCGGCATCGGCGAAGTTCAGTACGCAATGGTTGCTGACGTTAAACGCGAAATTCAGAAAGCCTACGGCATTGAGCACCCGGATGCGGGCGTTGCTCTGCGTGGTTCTTTCCTGATCGACAAAAACGGTGTGGTTCGCCACCAGGTTGTTAACGACCTGCCACTGGGCCGTAACGTTGATGAAATGCTGCGTATGGTTGACGCGCTGCAATTCCACGAAGAGCATGGCGAAGTGTGCCCGGCTCAGTGGGAAAAAGGGAAAGAAGGTATGGGCGCATCTCCTGAAGGTGTCGCTAAATACCTGTCTGAAAACGCTTCTAAGCTGTAATTCAGGCTGCATTTCCAGAAAAGCTCGCTTCGGCGGGCTTTTTTTTTGCCTCTATTTGCTCTTCTTCGCACCTTTGGTTACATCTGTCAGCGAAACTTTGTAATCATAACCGCAGGCATACACCACTCTCTCCAGAGACGATTCCGATGAAAAAGAGCACCCGCCATCTTTACTTTGCAGCGCTGTTCGGCGTAATCACTTTTTCAGTCCAGGCTGCACCTCACTATGTGCTGGAAAAAGTGGTGGAAGTCAGCCGTCACGGCGTACGCCCGCCAACGGCTGGTAACCGAAAAGAGATGGAAACCGGCAGCGGTCGCCCCTGGGCCAGCTGGTTAACAGCAGATGGTCAGCTTACCGGTCACGGCTACAGCGCGGCCTGGCTCAAAGGTCAGTACGAAGGGAATAACTATCGGCAATCCGGTCTGATCGGTGCGGGCTGCCCGACGCCCAGGGAAATTTTTGTCTGGGCCAGTCCATTGCAGCGTACGCGAGCCACCGCTGAGGCGCTGACGGACGGTGCGTTTCCTGGCTGTGGCATCCCGATTCACCATTCCGCCGAGAAAAACGATCCCCTGTTTCAAAATCAGGGCCCGGGTATTGCCACTCTGGATGAAGAGATGCAGCGCAAAGGTGCATTAGCCGCATTGGGGGGAAGCCTGAGTGCAGCGCAAAAACGCCTGCAACCAGAGATTTCGTTGTTAAAACAGGCAGTATGTCTGCCCGGTGCACCCTGCCCGGTGTTTGATCAACCATGGAAGATTAAATTCGCCTCCGACGGGCGCATTATGATTACTGGCCTGGACACGCTGGCGGCCATGGCAGAAACTCTGCGACTCGAATGGAGCGATAATAAACCGCTTAATCAGGTGGCCTTTGGTCATGCCACCAGCGCCGCGCAGATCGGCAAACTGATGCCGCTGCTCACCATCAAATATGATGCCACCAACGATCAGCCCTATGTGGCCCGACGCGGCGGTTCCTTATTGATGGATCAGATTGCCAAAGCGCTGCAACAGGGCGTAACGGTAAGGCCGCTGCAAGATGCGCCGCCCGATACGCGCTGGCTGCTGTTCGTCGCCCACGATGTCAATATCGCCTTTCTGCGCACTTTACTGAACTTCAGCTGGCAGCAGGGGGAATACCCGCGCGGTACTGTCCAGCCAGCCGGAAGCCTGGTGTTTGAGCGCTGGCAGGAGATCCAAAGTGGGAAGCGATTTATCCGCATTCTGTTTCGGGGGCAAAGCCTGGATCAGATCCGCCTCCTGACGCCCGTCAGCGACCAGCATCCGCTGCTGGAAAGCGAGCTGACATTCAGCGGCTGTGAGAAAACCGATGTTGGTACGCTCTGTCCGTATGACAGCGCGCTGGCACGTTTACGCCAGCATATCGATCCCTCCCTGATACAGCCGGTAAGCTATCAGGATCAGCTCGCAACATCCCGAGAAACGCCATGACTTTCCACCGCAATACGGTAAGATTTAGCGGCATACATAAAGGGAGTGCCGATGGCGTCTGAAAATAAGAGTTGGGTTACTGCGGCTGACGTTGCCCGCCTTGCCGGTGTTTCACGGTCTGCCGTCTCCCGCACCTTTACCCCTGGCGCTTCCGTTTCCGAGCCAACGCGCAAGAAAGTCATGGCTGCCGCCAGTGAGCTGGGCTATCAGGTTAATATCATTGCCCGCACGATGATCACCGGAAACAGTAATTTTGTCGGTATCATTACCGCCGGTTTTGATAATCCGTTTCGCAGTAAACTGCTTGCCCCGCTGGTTCATCATCTGGCGCTACAGGGGTTTATTCCCCTGCTGATGAATGCCGACGATCCGCAGCAGTTAGCCCCTTCTCTGCGCCAGTTGCTCAGTTATCACGTTACCGGGGTGATCCTCACCTCCGGCGCGCCGCCTCTGTCGCTGGCCGAAGAGTATCTGTCGAAGAAAATCCCGGTCACCCTGATCAACCGCCATGCGGATCTGCCCGGTGCCGATCGTATATGCAGCGATAATGCCCAGGGTGCCGGGCTGGTTTCCGCACTGTTCAGCCAGCAGGGGCTGCATCGGCTGGCTTTTATTGGCGAAGATGCCGCAAACTTCAGTACATCCCAGCGCTGGCAGGCCTTCCATCAGTGCCAGCCGCAGGCGGTTGCACTATTCTGCCCGAACGGAGGCTATCAGGCTGGATGGGATGCCGCAGAAAAGCTGCTGGCTGACTACCCCGATCGCCAGGGACTGTTCTGCGCGACTGATATGCTGGCGATGGGCGCACTGGATTATCTACGTCAGCATCCGGCTTTTTCAGCCATCAAAGTTGTCGGTTTTGATGATATTCCTCAGGCATCATTCGCCGCCTATCAGCTCACCACAATCCAGCAAGATACCGACCAACTTGCCCTACTTGCCGTTCATTCGCTGCTGGAACGCCTCAAGAACTTTTCTCAACCCTCCCAACAAAAAACCGTCCCTGTACAGCTGATCCGCCGTCATTCCGCCTGATTTGAAAAATTTGTTTTATGTTATGGCGATCACGGAATAATATTTTCGTCTTCGTCATTATCCTGTCACGACTCTGTAACAAGTAAGTTTTATATTATCAATTGCACACGTGTGCATATGGAGAAAAACATGGAACACCTCTCGCCGCAGGATATTGAACAGCGCTATCAGTTCGCCTGTGAAGTGGCGATGGCCGCCGCAGATTGTGCCTTTGGATTTTACCAGCAGCGAAACCAGCTGGAGGTCGAACACAAAGGCCAGGATTTGCAGGATGTGGTCAGCATCGCAGACCGGACGGTGGAAGCATTAGCCCGCAGCATGATTACAGGACGGTTTCCCGACGACGACTTTCTCGGCGAGGAGACGGGCGGCGGCGATGAAAATGCACGCTGCACCTGGGTGGTTGATCCGATTGACGGCACCAGCTGCTTTCTTAACGGGCTGCACAACTGGTGCGTTTCCATCGGCATCCTGGTAGCCGGGGAACCGACCATCGGCGTGGTATACGATCCAAATCACCGTGAGCTTTTTCGTGCCTGCAAAGGTAAAGGGGCCTGGGTCAATGATGCACCAATGCGCGTCCACAGCGGCACTACGGTAGCGGATGGCGTAATGGGCGTCGGTACCTCGCACCGCGTAACACCTGAGATATTCGTCCCCTTTATCAGCGCGCTGCTGCATGAAGGCGGCATGTTTATCCGCAGCGGATCCGGAGCGCTGATGACCGCCTGGGTGGCTGCGGGCCGTCTGATTGGCTATTACGAGCCGCATATGAATGCCTGGGATAGTCTGCCCGGTCTGGTGCTGGTGCGCGAAGCGGGCGGTATCAGCAATGATTTCTTAGCCAATCACGGCCTGCTGCGCGGTAACCCGCTGCTGCTGGCCAATGAGACCCTCTATCGCCAGTTGAGCGGAATGATCGCCCACCCGCTGGCCTGACGGTCAACCTGAAACCAATACGTGCTCACACTCTGATAACCCTACGCCATTATCGCCCTGAGAGGCGCGGCAAACGTCAGAAAGCGGTACGTTCTCTGTACGGAGATTTAAGATGTCTGGATTGCTTAACTTCTTTAAAGCAGCACCTCCCGCGCCATCACCGGGGCGGTTTGATCAGCGGAAGTTTACCTTTCTGCGCTGGCAAACTTTCCTCGCGATGACGCTGGCTTATGTCACTTTCTATGTCTGTCGCCTGTCGTTTACCGTGGCTAAAAGCGCGCTGGTTGAGCTGGGCATGACGCCGACAGAGCTTGGCATGATTGGCTCCGCGCTGTTCTTCTCTTACGCCATCGGCAAGCTGGTCAACGGTTTTATTGCTGACCATGCCAACGTAGTGCGTTTTATGAGTCTGGGGCTGCTGCTCAGTGCGGGGATGAACCTGCTGATGGGCTTTACCACCAACGCGCTGTGGCTGACGCTGTTCTGGGGGATCAATGGCTGGGCGCAGTCGATGGGCGTTGGCCCCTGCGCTGTCTCACTGGCACGCTGGTACGGCAGCAAAGAGCGCGGCACCTTTTATTCCATGTGGTCAACCGCTCACAATATCGGCGAGGCCGTCACCTATATGGTAATTGCCAGCGTTATTGCCGGATTTGGCTGGCACGCAGGCTACTTCACCACGGCGATGCTGGGCGTGGCGGGGATTGTGGTGATCCTGCTGTTTATGCGCGACTCACCGCAGAGCGCCGGTTATCCGCCAATTAGCGTAATTCGCGATGAACCTCAGGAGATTGAAGAGCAGCAGGGTTCGGTTTTTAAAAATCAGCTGCTATCGCTGCGTAATCCGGCTCTCTGGCTGCTGGCTCTTGCTTCGGCGTTTATGTATATCGATCGCTACGCGGTCAACTCCTGGGGCATCTTCTTTCTGCAACAGGCCAAGCACTACACTACGGTGGAAGCCTCCGGGATCGTTGGCGTCAACGCCATCGCCGGAATTGTCGGGACGATTCTCGCGGGGGTGCTTTCTGACCGCTTTTTCCCGCGTAACCGCAGTGTGATGGCAGGATTTATCAGCCTGCTGAACGTGGCAGGGCTGGCCCTGATGCTGTGGCTGCCGCGCAGTAACTACACCGATATCCTGTCGATGATACTGTTTGGCGCGACAATTGGTGCTCTGACATGCTTCCTCGGCGGGTTAATCGCTGTCGATATCTCCTCGAAAAAAGCCGCAGGTGCGGCACTCGGCACCATCGGTATTGCCAGCTATGCCGGAGCCGGTCTGGGGGAGTTTATTACCGGGGTGATTATCGATCGTACCTCGGTCATTGAGGCCGGCAAAACGTTGTATAACTTCCATAGTCTGTCGCAGTTCTGGATCGGCTGTGGTCTGATTTCCACCCTGCTGTGCTTTATTACCGCCGGTATTGTTGCCCGCCGCCATAGTCTGGCGCAGGCTCATTCGGTTGGCTGATTTATTTCGTTTTTTAATCTGACCTTATTGAAGGAATTATTATGTTAACGATACAGACGGCGTTATCGCGCCTGGCATTTGCCCTGATTATGGTACCCGTGCTGAGTAGTCAGGTGGTGCAGGCAGCAGATTTCGAGCTGGAGAAGGTGGTTGAAGTCAGCCGCCACGGGGTGCGTCCGCCAACGCCGGATAACACTAAAGCGATGGAAGCCGGCACCGATCGCCCCTGGCCGCAGTGGCTGACTGCCGATGGTGAACTGACCGGACATGGTTACGCCGCTGCTGTCCTGAAAGGCGGCTACGAGGCCAACGGCTGGCGTCAGGCAGGACTGCTGACCTCAGGCTGCCCGGACAGCAAGGCGCTGTTTGTCTGGGCCAGCCCGTTACAGCGAACTAAAGCCACTGCGAAGGCGCTCACTGACGGTGCGTTTCCGGGCTGCGACGTGACAGTACACAGCGTTAGTGACGACAGCGATCCCCTGTTCCAGAGCGATAAAATGGGGCTGGCCCCGCTGGATGAAGCAAAAGCACGGGCAGGGATTCAGCAGGCCATGGGCGGCACTGTAGAGCAGGCAGAGCAGCGCGCAGCGCCGGAGATCGCGCGCCTGAAAGCCGTGGTCTGTCTGGCTGACCATCCTTGTCCGATCTTCGATCGCCCCTGGAGCATCAAGCGCAACAAGGACGGGCGTTTCGAAGTTGAAGGACTGGCGACACTGGCCAATATGGCAGAAACGTTCCGCCTCGCCTGGAGTGAGAACCAGCCCTCAGCGAACGTGGCATTTGGCCATGTCCACTCTGCCGCTGACGTGGCAAAGCTGATGCCGCTGCTGACCACCAAATATGATTACATCAACGATGTGCCCTACATCGCGCGCCGTGGCGGTTCCGTGCTGATGGATCAGATAGCTAAAGGGCTGGCGGCTAAACCGGTCAAAGATGGCCCGCCGGACGTACGCTGGCTGCTGTATGTGGCGCACGATACCAATATCTCCTGGCTGCGCACCATGCTGGACTTTAGCTGGCAGCTGGCTGAATACCCGCGTGGCAATATTCCTCCGGCGGGGAGCCTGGTGTTTGAACGCTGGCGCGAAACGCACAGCGGCAAGCGCTATATCCGCCTCTATTTCCAGGCACAGACCCTCGACCAGATCCGTAATCTGGCTCCGCTGGCGGGAAAAAATGCCCTGGTGAGGAAAGAGTTTAGCGCGCCTGATTGCCGGATCACGTCCGCAGGTGTGATGTGCCCGTATGACAGCATGATGGCACGTATTACGCACAGCATCGACCGCAGTGCCGTCACTCCCGTGCACTATTAATTAACTGTTCTGATGGTAAAAAAAAGGCCCCCTGACGGTGGCCTTTTCTCTTATTTTCGCGCTAGCGATTGTTGCGCTTTACCCACTGCCAGCTAATCAGCAGCAGCAGGATCCAGCCCATACCGACATACAGCGAAATACGGGTATCCGGGAAATAACCAATCAGGCCGATGACAAACGCCAGGAACAGGATACCGATAACGGCGGTAACGTTACCGCCCGGCAGCGCAAACTTTAGCTCTTTCTGCTGCTCAGGCGTCAGTGTACGACGGAAAGCAATTTGCGAAAGAAGGATCATAATCCACACCCATACGGTGGCGAACGTTGCCAGTGAAGCGATCACCAGGAATACTTTCTGTGGCATCAGATAATTAAGATAAACCGCCACCAGCATTGCCAGCATCATCGCCAACACCGTCACCCACGGCACACCTCTGCGCGATACCGAAGCAAACACTTTAGGTGCATGCCCCTGCTCTGCCATGCCATGCAGCATGCGGCCAACGCCGAATACGTCACTGTTGATTGCTGACAGCGAAGCGGTAATCACCACGAAGTTAAGGATCGTTGCGGCCGCAGCAATTCCCATATGCTGGAACGTCAGAACAAACGGACTGCCGTTAGTGCCCACCTGGTTCCACGGATAGATAGACATAATGACGAACAGCGTACCCACATAGAACACCAGAATACGCAGCGGCACGGTATTGATCGCACGTGGAATCGACACCTGAGGATCTTTCGCTTCGCCCGCTGTGATACCGATAATTTCGATACCACCGAAAGCAAACATCACCACCTGGAGCGACAGCACCACGCCAATCCAGCCGTTCGGCATAAACCCGCCGTTGGTCCACAGATTGCTGATCCCCGTTGCCTGGCCGCCGTTACCGATGCCCCAGAGAATAATGCCAAAACCGGCGACAATCATCAGGATAATGGTGGCGACTTTAAACAACGACAGCCAGAATTCCACTTCACCGAACACCTTAACCGTAGCAAGATTAAGTGCGCCGATAATCAACACCACGCTTAAAACCCAAATCCAGTGCTGCACATCCGGGAACCACACGCCCATATAGATACCAAAGGCGGTAACATCCGCAATGGCAACTATCAGGATTTCAAAGCAGTAGGTCCAACCGGTGATATAACCTGAGAGCGGGCCAAGATAATCACGCGCATAGCGTGAAAATGAACTGGCCTGAGGGTTATTAACGGACATTTCGCCAAGGGCGCGCATAATAATATATGCAGCAGCCCCTCCTACCAGGTAGGCAATCAGGACGCCAGGACCGGCCATTCTGATGGCATCAGCCGAGCCATAAAACAGCCCGGTACCAATAGCTGAACCGAGAGCCATAAACCGAATATGGCGAGTGCTCAGACCTTTTTTGAGTGTTGAACTTGTCATAATTACACCTGTCGGCCCCTTACCGGCAAGGAGGCAAGGGAAAGTTTTACAACGCTATTGCTGATGCGCAGTAACCGACTGGCGGCCTGAAACGCGATCGTACAAAGCCACCAATACCAGCATCACCAGTGAAGGCGGCAACCATGCCAATCCCTGATCGGCTAAAGGCAGACTTTGGGTAAATGCTGGCAGTATTGCCTTAAAGTTTGTGCTTTTTATTGCATCGACAATACCGAAAAGCAGACTAATCAGCATAACTGGCGCGATGATTCTCGTGCTTTTATTCCACCACTTTAAGGTAAAACTTAACAGTACCAGCACAATACAAGGTGGGTAAATCGCAGTTAATACTGGAATTGAAATCTGGATAAGATGACTCAGACCCAGGTTTGAAACCACCATCGAGAACAGGCCAAGAATAAACACTAACTGACGATAGCTAAGAGGCAGGTAGTGCTCAAAGAACTCTGCACAGGCGCAGGTCAGACCAACAGCCGTCACCATACAGGCAACGAAAATCAGTGCGGCCAGGAAGAAGCTGCCCATATTTCCGAAGGTGTGCTGCACATAAGCATGCAGAATAGCGGCACCGTTAGCATTCTGGTCAACGATAGAAGCGCTGTCAGAACCGAGCTTAAACAGTGCCAGATAAACCAGCGTCAGGCCCACACCAGCAATCAGACCCGCAATCACGGTGTAACGGGTTAATAATTTCGCTTCACTGATGCCGCGCGAGCGTGCTGCGTTGACAATAACAATGCCAAACACCAGCGCCCCGAGGGTATCCATGGTCAGATAACCGTTCACAAAGCCGCTGGAGAATGCCGCACGTTGATAATCAACGGTTGCAGGCGCGAGGCCACCCGCCGGCCACAGCAGCGCGGCCAGACCCAGAATAGTCAGGGCAAAAATTTTCAGCGGTGCCAGCACATGGCCTACGGTATCCAGCAGTTTGCCCGGATAGAGGGAGACGCCTATCACCAGAGCAAAGTAAACCATGCTGTAGAGCATCAGCGGCAGCGTGCCGTCGCCCGTCAGCGGGGCAATCCCCACTTCAAACGATACCGTCGCGGTACGTGGCGTAGCAAACAGCGGGCCAACGGCCAGATAACAGACGGTCGCCAGCACCACGCCAGCCGCTTTACCTATTGGCGAACTAAGGGCGTCAATACCGCCGCCGACGCGTGCCAGCGCAATAACGGTAATCACCGGCAGTCCCACTGCGGTGATCAGAAAGCCGAGAGCGGCAATCCAGACGTGTTCACCAGACTGGATCCCCACCATTGGTGGGAAAATGATGTTTCCGGCACCGACAAACAGGGCAAAAGTCATAAAGCCCAGCGCCAGAATATCTTTGGAAGTTAAACGATGTGTCATAAGAAATCGTGTTGCCCGTGATGTTGTAAAAGGTCGTGATGTCAGGTTGTTACTGAAATCTATCCCTCTGCTCGCTCTAAAAACATTGTCACATAAATTCAATACAGTGGAATGCACTTGTTTTGGCTATATCAACAGTGAAAGTGAGCTGGTTATTTTCTGTATACAGGGGGATGACGAAAAAACGGGGGTAAGTAGAACGTTTATAGGGGAGAAAGGCAATACAGGATTGGAAAAGCAGGATGATATAGCGTAAAAAACCACTTAACCAGTGCATATCTTTAGATCTGGCTACGAATGCATTAGATGATTTGTATCTTTTTTATCCGACCCAGGGTTAATTTCCGCATTAAATCCGGGTGAGATGCACAAAAGGCGCGGAAATCCGCGCCCTGTACACAAACTGATGCAGCGATTACCAGACCCGGCTGGCAACATCCACGACCAGACGCACCTTGGCCCACTGCTGCTCTTCCGTCAGGCTATTACCCTCTTCAGTTGAGGCAAAGCCGCACTGCGGGCTGAGACAGATCTGATTGAGACTGACAAACTGCGATGCTTCACGCAGGCGTTTCTCTACGGTTTCTGCCGCTTCAAGCTCACCATTTTTGGTCGTGATCAGACCCAGCACGACCTGCTGTTTTCCTGGTTTGATAAAGCGCAGTGGCTCAAAGCCGCCGGAACGCTCGTTATCGTACTCAAGGAAGAAAGCATCGATATTGACACCGCCAAACAGAATTTCGGCCACCGGCTCATAGCCACCTTCCGAGATCCAGGTGGAGCGGAAGTTACCACGACACACATGCAGGCCAATCACCAGATCGTCCGGCTTCCCTTCGATAGCTTTATTCAACACGCGGGCATAGGTACGCGCCAGCTCTTCCGGGTTGTCACCGCGATCGCGGATCTGCTGTTTTTGATCGTCAGAGCAGAGATAGGCCCAGACGGTATCATCCAGTTGCAGATAACGGCAGCCAGCATCATAGAAAGCTTTAATTGCATCGCGATAGGTCTGCGCCAGATCGTCAAAATAGACATTAAGATCCGGATAGACATCCGCATCGATCACTTTACGCCCGCCGCGAAAATGCAGCACGCTTGGGCTGGGGATAGTCATTTTAGCGACGGCATCACCGCTGATACTTTGCAAAAAACGGAAATCTTCCAGCATTGGGTGGTTGCTGAAGCCCAGCTTACCGGTCACCTTCACACCGCGAGCCTTGGTCTGAACGCCGTTAAACTGAATGCCCTGCTCGGCCTCATAACGCTCTACGCCGTCCAGGCCATCAAAGAAATCGAAATGCCACCAGGCGCGGCGGAATTCACCATCGGTCACTACCTGCAAGCCATTTTCGCGCTGACGGGCAACCACTTTGCGGATCGCCTCATCCTCGACTGCGCGCAGTGCGGCGGCATCAATTTCTCCCGCTTCAAACTGCTTACGGGCCTGTTTAATTTCCGCCGGGCGCAGATAGCTGCCAACCACTTCGGCGCGGTATGGGGTGAATGTTGTCATAATAAATAGCTCCTGGCCTGCACTCGGCACATAATTTAGTGACGTAATAATTACATCAAGTTATATGTAGACTTCTGGACGTCTATATGTCTGTTACTTAAGAGTGTCATGAGAAGTCATCCGCGGCAAACGAGTAAATTTCATGTGAGTTGAAAAATATTCATGTTGTGGCAGGAGCGGGTCAGGCATGCCTGACCCCTACGAGTACGGTTTACATTCGTGAAGTGGAAGTACGCACGAACCCGGCAATACGCAGCTATGCCTCGCCCACAGCGAGTACGGTTTTACATTCATGAAGCGAAAGCACGCACAAACCCGGCAATACGCAGCTATGCCTCCGCAGGGGCGAGGCACGCCTCGTCCACGGCGAGTACGGTTTACATTCGTGAAGTGGAAGCACGCACAAACCCGGCAATACGCAGCTATGCCTCCGCAGGAGCGAGGCACGCCTCGCACACAGCGAGTACGGTTTACATTCGCGAAGTGGAAGCACGCACAAACCCGGCAATACGCAGCTATGCCTTCGTAGGGGCGAGGCACGCCTCGCCCACAGCGAGTACGGTTTTACATTCGTGAAGTGGAAGCACGCACAAACCCGGCAATACGCAGCTATGCCTCCGCAGGAGCGAGGCACGCCTCGCCCACAGCGAGTACGGTTTTACATTCATGAAGCGAAAGCACGCACAAACCCGGCAATACGCAGCTATGCCTCCGTAGGGGCGAGGCACGCCTCGCCCACAGCGAGTACGGTTTACATTCGTGAAGTGGAAGTACGCACGAACCCGGCAATACGCAGCTATGCCTTCGCAGGGGCGAGGCACGCCTCGCCCAGGCATTATTCAGCCAGCATAGCGCGGGCGCGCTGCATCTGCTGTTCCGACAATGGCAAATACCCTGCCTGACTGACCAGAGCCTGGCCCTGCGTTGACAGCGCCAGACGTAAAAAAGCAGCCGTCAGCGGTTCCAGCGGTTTATCCGGCGCTTTATTCACATAGATATAGAGAGGGCGGGCGTAAGGGTAGCGGCCGCTGCGGATATTCTCAGCGCTCGGCGCAATCCACTCATTGCCATTGCGCGCTACCGGCACGATCTTAACACCGCTGATATGAAATCCGGCGCTGGCATAACCAATACCGTTTAACGTACCCGCCACCGCCTGCACAACGGCGGCAGAACCGGGATATTCGCCCACGTCATTGCGGAAATCACCGTTACACAGCGCCTGCTGTTTAAAGAACCCCCAGGTGCCGGATGCGGAATTACGCCCAAAACGTTGCAGTCCACGCGTCGCCCATTCTGGCTGGGTCAGCTCTAAATCCCCCCAGGTTTTCGGTACCGACAGCCCGCCGCAGCGGCGGGTCACGGAAAAAATAGCATCCAGCTGTTGGGCATTCAGCCCGTTCAACGGGTTGTCCTGATTGACCACCACCACCAGCGCATCCATCGCCACCGGAACCGCCAGCGGCTGATAGCCGTAGCTGTCCTCAAACAGCTGGCGCTCTACAGCCTGCATCGGGCGGCTCATGGCACCGAGCTGCGCAGCACCTGCCGCCAGCGCCGTAGGTGCAGTTGACGATCCGGCCGCCTGAATCTGCACATTGACTCCGGGGTACTGACGGTTAAAGCTCTCACCCCACAGGGCCATCAGGTTACCCAGCGTATCAGAGCCGACGCTGGTCAGATTGCCCGCCAGCATTCCCTCTTTCGCCAGCGCCTGCGAACTTACCAGCAACAGCGCCAGCGCGATTAACATTTTCATTGCATGGGTTCCGTGAGACTTAACGCAGGGCATTCTCGGCCAGTTCGGCACTGACAATCAACCTTGGTGGTAATTGAAAGCTGAAACAGGTTTCACGCCCGGGGACGCTGCTGATATCCAGGCGCGTATTGTGGTGGCTGAGGGCATGCTTCACGATAGCCAGCCCCAGGCCGCTGCCGCCGGTTTGCCGTGAACGTGCTTTGTCGACGCGATAAAATCGCTCGGTGAGACGAGGCAGATGTTCCGGCGCGATCCCCGGCCCGTTGTCCCTGACTTTGAACTGCGCTCCCTGCGGATTACGCAGCCAGCTTACGTCGATGCGCGTACCGTCCGGCGTATGGTTAACAGCGTTATACACCAGATTCGAGATTGCACTGCGCAGCTGTTCGTCGTTGCCATACACGCGCAGATGCGGATCGGTATGAAAATAGATGTCATGCCGGCCGTTACTCAGCGTTTCCGCCTCGCGCTGCAATACGCGCAGCATCATCGGCACGTCCACTTTTTCCTGCAAATCCAGCGCCGGGGCAGCTTCAATACGTGACAGGGTCAGCAGCTGCTTCACCAGGCTGTCCATACGTTTGGTTTGCTCCTGCATAGTATGCAGCGCTTTATCGCGCAGGCTCCCCTCCAGAACGGAGTCGTTCATCATCTCCAGATAACCCTGCAATACGGTTAACGGCGTACGCAGCTCATGACTGACATTGGCAAAGAAGTTACGCCGCGCCCCTTCCAGCTGATGCATCTGAGTAACATCTCGTGCCACCAGCAGCCACTGCCCTTCGCTGTAAGGCATCACGCGGAACTCAAGATGACGATGACTGTTGAGTACCAGCGTCAGCGGGCGTGAGAAATCACGCTGCCGCAGATAGCGGGTAAACTCCGGATAGCGCAGCAGGTTAAGGATGTTCTGACCGTTATCTTCCGGCCAGCGCAGGCCCAGCATCTGCTGTGCAAGGCCGTTACACCAGAAAATCGTACCCTCTTCGGTAGTCAGCACCACGGCATCAGGCAGGGACTCCGCCCCGCTGCGAAAACGTTTAATCAGATGGCCAAGTTCACGGCGGCGGCGGCGGTTACGCGCCTGCATTTGATACAGGCCGTAAAACAGCGGTTCCCAGCTGCCACGGCCGCTGGGTGGAGTCATGCTGCGGTCAACCCACAGCCAGTGAGAGAGTCGAAGTAAGTTGTTGAAATGAAAACCCAGCACGCACAGCACTGAGACTAACAGCAGCCAGGGCAGCCCGCCCACCAGCAGCCCAAGCACTAATGCGGGCAGACCGGCAAGCAGCAGCTCAAACAGTAATCTCTTCCAGGAGAGGCGTTCCAACACGGTTCAGACTCCAGCGCGAACAATCAATAGCGTGCAGAGAAACGATAACCTGTTCCGCGAACCGTCTGCACCATACGATCGTGTCCGGTCAGTTCCAGCGCTTTACGCAGGCGACGAATATGGACATCAACGGTACGATCTTCGACGTAGACATTCGTGCCCCAGACATGATTTAGCAACTGTTCACGACTATATACGCGTTCCGGGTGCGTCATAAAGAAGTGCAGCAATTTATATTCTGTCGGCCCCATTTCCAGAGGCTGGGTGTCAGACATCACGCGGTGCGATGAGGGATCCAGACTCAGCCCCTGCATCTCTATCACCTCTTCTACGGCCATCGGTGAGATACGGCGCATCACGGCTTTAATACGTGCTACCAGCTCTTTTGGCGAAAAAGGTTTGGTAATATAGTCGTCTGCACCCACTTCAAGGCCCCGGACGCGATCCTCTTCCTCGCCGCGTGCGGTCAGCATCATCACCGGAATATCGCGGGTCATGGCTTCGCGCTTCAGGTGTTTGATAAACTGAATGCCGGAACCGCCCGGTAGCATCCAGTCCAGCAGGATTAGGTCCGGCCACGGCTCAATAAGCATACTTACTGCGCTGTCATAGTCCTCGGCTTCGATCGGTTGATAGTCATTTTGTTCCAGAACGAAACACAACATCTCACGGATTGGGGCTTCATCTTCCACCACCAGAATTCGCTTGGCCATTATTGCTCCTGCTGTTGTGACAGATTTGTCACGGGGATATGCGGCGCCATTATGCGTCAGTTTTATGACACTTTTATGAAAAAAGCACCCCCCTAAAAGCATTGATGGAATTAAATAAAATCCCCGCCTCATCAATATGTTTATCGGCTCTGAATAATTCGGGATGCAGGACAGGTATAATACTCCCCTCGCTTTCTGCCATGAAAGGATCCCCATGCGCATCATTCATACTGCCGACTGGCACCTGGGTCAGTTTTTTTATACCAAAAGCCGTGCGGCCGAACACCAGGCATTTCTTGACTGGCTGCTGGAGAAGGCAGAAGCGCAGCAGGCTGACGCCATTATTGTTGCGGGCGACATCTTTGATACTGGTTCTCCGCCGAGCTATGCGCGTGAGCTGTATAACCGCTTTGTGGTCAGGCTACAGCAGACTGGCTGTCAGCTGGTGGTGCTGGGGGGAAATCACGACTCGGTGGCAATGCTGAATGAATCACGCGAACTGCTGGCCTGCCTGAATACCCGGGTGATTGCCGCCGCTGGCGATGATGTGAGCCAGCAGGTGCTGGTACTGAACCGCCGCGACGGCCAGCCCGGTGCGTTGCTGTGTGCTATTCCGTTTTTACGCCCGCGCGATATTTTACGCAGTCAGAGCGGTCAGTCCGGGCGCGAGAAGCAGCAGAGCCTGCTGGAGGCCATCACTGAACACTATCAGCGCTGCTGGCAGGAAGCTTTGACCGGCGCGATGCTCTTGGCCTGGCGCTGCCAATTATCGCCACCGGGCACCTCACTACGATGGGCGTCACCAAAAGCGATGCGGTGCGCGATATCTATATTGGTACCCTTGATGCCTTCCCGGCCGACTGCTTTCCACCCGCTGACTATATTGCCCTGGGGCATATTCATCGTGCCCAGCGTATCGCCAACAGCGAACATATTCGCTACAGCGGCTCCCCTATTCCGCTCAGTTTTGACGAGCTGGGTAAAGCCAAAAGTGTATTTCAGGTGGATTTCTGTAACGGCAGCCTGAGTGCCGTTGACGCGCTGCCGATCCCGCTGTTTCAGCCAATGCAGATGATTAAAGGTTCACTGGAGCAGATCGAACAGCAGCTGGCAGCAATCACCGCCGGTCCGCAGGATGCAACCATCTGGCTGGATATTGAAATCGTTACCGATGCTTACCTCAGTGAACTACAGCGCCGCATTCAGGAGCTGACCGAAGCCCTGCCGGTGGAAGTTGTGCTACTACGCCGCAGTCGCGAACAGCGCGAGCAGGTGATTGCCCGGCAGAACAATGAAACCCTGAGTGAGTTAAGCGTTGAAGAGGTATTTTCCCGCCGTCTGGCGCTGGAAGAGGAAGAGCCTGAACGGCTGGAGCGGGCCAGAGCGCTGTTTGCCCGTACGCTGGAAGCGGTTCGTCATGAGGAGGAGCCATCATGAAAATTTTGACCCTGCGCTTTAAGAATCTCAACTCCCTGAAGGGCGAATGGAAAATCGACTTCACGGCGGAACCCTTTGCCAGCAACGGCCTGTTCGCGATAACCGGCCCCACCGGAGCGGGTAAAACCACCCTGCTGGATGCCATCTGTCTGGCGCTGTATCACGAAACGCCGCGCCTGAAGGGTATCACCCAGTCGCAGAATGATCTGATGACGCGTGACACCGCCGAGTGTCTGGCGGAAGTGGAGTTTGAGGTAAAGGGTGTCGCCTGGCGCGCCTTCTGGAGCCAGAATCGTGCTCGCGGGGCTGCTGATGGTAATTTACAGGCTCCACGCGTTGAGCTGGCGCGCTGCCAGGATAACCAAATCGTTGCTGATAAAGTAAAAGATAAGCTGGAGATGATCGCCAGCCTGACCGGGCTGGACTTCGAACGCTTCACCAAATCAATGATGCTGTCACAGGGTCAGTTCGCCGCCTTCCTGAATGCCGATGCTAATAAACGTGCGGAGCTGCTGGAAGAGCTGACCGGTACCGAAATTTATGGTCGGCTGTCGGCGGCGGTGTTTGACCGCCATAAGCAGGCAAAGGTGGCGCTGGATACCCTGCGCGCCCAGTCCAGCGGGATGGAGTTACTCACCGCAGAACAGCATACAATCCTGAACAGCCAGCTGGCAGAGAGCGTAGCGGAGGAGCAGGCGCTCACTTCGCAACAGCAGATGCAGCAGCAAAAAATGCAGCAGCTGCAACAGCTTGAGCGCCTTCATCGGGAAAAACAGCAGCTGATCGCCACGACAAAGCAGCTGGAAGAGCAGTTGCAGCAGGAGCAGCAGGCGCTGACGGCGGCTACACAGCAGCAGCAGCAGGTATTGCAGGCGCAGGAGCAGCATCAGGCGCTGCGCTTGCAGCAGGAAACGCTGATTACCGAACAGGTATTGCCGCTCGATTTGCAGCTGTCCTCCCTGCATGAACAGGCGCAACAGCTGGAGCGTGAGCGAAGTGAACACCAACTAGCGCTTCAAACACGCCAGCAGGAAAGAGTAAAAAACCAGCAGATTCAGCAGGATAAACAGGCCCAACAGCAGCAGCTGAACGCCTGGCGTGAGGCACATCCACAGTTTGAACACTACGGTGAGTATCTGCCGCTGTGGCGCGAACGCTTTAGCCAGCAGCAGGAGAGTGAGCAATCACTGACTTCACTTCGCCTGCGGGTAAAGGCCCAGCAGCAGCAGGTACAGCAATTTGAAGAGGCCAGCCAGCGGCTTCAGCAGCAGCAGGCACCGCTGCAACAACAGCTCACAGCAGCCCAGAACAGCCTCGATTTGGCACAGCAGCGGCTGGCACCGCTTCAGCAACAGCATCCTGAAGAGAAACTCCGTGCTGCTCTGGAACAATATGCGCGCCAGCGTCCACAGCGTCTTTTGCTGGCTACCCTGCTTCCGCAGTGGCAGCAGCTGGCAACACGCCGCACGCGCTTGCAGCAGGAGCGCCAGACGCTGAGGCAGCAAATCCAGCAAAACAGTGAGCGGTTACTTACCCTGCGAGCCAGCTGGAAAGAGAAATATCAGCATCAGCAGGATCTCGATAAGCGCTGCGAGCTGGAACGACGCATTGCCGATCTGGAGCAGCACCGGGCGCAGCTGGAGCCAGGCCAGCCCTGCCCCCTGTGTGGTTCAGAAATACATCCCGCCGTGCAGCAGTATCAGGCTCTTGAACTGTCGGAAAATCAGCAGCGGCTGGCGGCGTTAAAACGCGAAGTAGAACAGCTTAAAGATGAGGGCAGCACCTGCGCTGCGCTGGAGAAACAGGCGCAGCAGCAGGACGAACGTCAGCAGCAGGAAGAGGCGGAGCTCACCCGGCAGGCGCAACAGCTGGAACAGCAGTGGCAGGCCGCCGCCGCCGTGCTGGCCCTGACGTTCAGCCCGGAACAGCACCAGCAGGTCAGCGACTGGCTGACGCAGCAGGAAGAGCAGGAAACCACGCTGCAACAGCAGCTGCATCAGCTGGAGCAGGCGCTGCGTCACTGCCAGCAGCAGAAGGAAGCGCTGTATCAGCAGCAGCAGGCATGGCAAACCCTGCAACAGCAGACTCAGCTGCACCAGCAGCAGATGGCTGCCGCCGTACAGGCCCTGAATGAGCAGCAGCAGCAACTTGCACAGGATGAGCAACGCGCAGAACAGCTACGCAACAAACTGGCGGAAGGTGTTGCCCCTCTGGGGCTGACGCTGCCGCAGGATGGCGATTATCAGGGCTGGTTACAGCAGCGCGAAACGCAGTGGCAGCAGTGGCGCACTAACAGTGAGGCTCTTAGCGCGCTGGTGCCGGAGCTGGCTACTCTCAGCAGCCGTCAGCAGGCGCTGGATGAAGAGCTTCAGCAACAGCAGGAACGACTCAGCGCACTGGAGCAGCGCCTGCAACGGCAGCAGAAAACAGTGGAGCAGTGCCGCCAGCAGCGTCAGGATCTGTTTGGCGACCGCGTGGTGGCAACGGTGCAGCAGCAGCTGCGTACGGAAACAGAGCAGCACATACAGGCCGTTCGCCGGATACAAACCGAGTGGCAGCAGCAGCAGGACAGGATAAATACCCTGACCGGACAGCATAAATCACTAAATGAGCAGTTGATTAATCTACAGTCACAGTTAGATGAAGCAGTGAGCATAGCGGGCCATATTGATGACTTATCTGCACAGCGGGCGCTGCTGGAAACTCATCTCACTACGCTCAACCATCAACTGCGCGAACTGGCCAGCCAGCAGGGGCAACTACGCCAGCAGCTTCGGGATGACAGTGAGCGCCGTAGCCGCCAGCAGTCGCTGCTGCTCGAAATCGCCGCCAACGAACAGCAGCTGGAAGACTGGAGCTACCTCAACCAGCTAATCGGTTCCAAAGAGGGGGATAAATTCCGCCGCTTTGCCCAGGGACTTACGCTGGATCACCTGGTGTGGCTGGCAAATAATCAGCTTAACCGTCTGCATGGCCGCTATCTGTTGCAGCGTAAATCACAGGAAGCGTTAGAGCTGCAGGTGGTCGATACCTGGCAGGCCGACGCGCAGCGCGATACGCGTACACTGTCAGGCGGTGAAAGCTTCCTTGTCAGCCTCGCACTGGCACTGGCGCTTTCCGATCTGGTGAGCCACAAAACCCGTATTGAGTCGCTGTTCCTGGATGAAGGTTTTGGCACGCTGGATGCGGAGACGCTCGACAGCGCTCTCGACGCCCTGGATACGCTAAACGCCAGTGGTAAAACCATTGGGGTGATCAGCCACGTTGAGGCGATGAAGGAGCGGATTCCGGTGCAGATTAAGGTGAAAAAGATTAACGGGCTGGGTTACAGCAGGCTGGAAACGCCGACGCCTTAAATAAAAAAAGGGGCGATCGTCGCCGATCGCCCCGCTATATCTCCAGCGCTTTCTCTTAGTGTGCGCTGTTTACCTTCGCACGCGGCCCCGGCAGAATGCTGCCGTTACGGCCATCGGCGGTGAGCATCGATGCTCCGGCAATAGCGGCAATGTCGTGGCTTTTATCGGTGATATTGTTGGAAATCTGCTTCACCGCTGCGGTAATCAACATCCCCACCAGGCCATTGTTGTTACTGTCCTGAGCGTCAGAGGCATAGCCCTTGCCGGACCAGATCTGTTTTCCACTGCGCAGATCCACCAGGCGCGCCGTGGCGCTCACCTCGGTCACGCTGTCCAGTACCATATATTTGGTGCCATAGGTTTCAACATCGATATACAGCGCCGCATCAGCGTTGAAAATCTCACGCAGTCTGGCAGTGCTAACCCCCTGAGCGTCAGCAGCACTGGAAAGGCCGTTCTGTTCAAACGTTTTATCCACTACCGCCACCGGGAAGACGTAATAACCAGACTCGGCCAGCGGCGCAGCGATCGTCGACACCAGGCTATGGGCAGCATTAATATCCGGGCTGCTGTTTTTGGCGGGCAGTACAACAATCGAGGCCGGTTTACTGGCACGGAAGGCGCTGTAATCATACGGTTGCTGTTTCGCACAACCGCTCAGTATCAATACCGATGCTACGGCAATAAGGGCAGATAATTTCATTATTTTTTCTCCTTATTACGCATCAGGAAATCCATATAGGCCGCTGATTCCGGGAACTGTGCTTTTTCACTATTAAACTGCTGAAAAGCCAGGTCAGGACGACCGGTATCCACATATAACAAGCCAATCTGAGCATGCAGGCCTGGAGGTACGGGTTTGTTTTTCGCTTTCGCCTGCTCAACGATCGCATTCAGCGATTCAATCTGTTGCTCAGGAGATTTATCATGCTGATAATAGCTGTAGAGCGAAGACTGATAGTCTCCCCAATAATACATCGGCTCTTTATTTTTGGCGCAGGAGGTTATCAGCAGCGCAGCAATAGCCACGCCAGCAATATTCATCACTTTCATTATTTATTCCCTGAAAACTATTTTACCGGACGCCATGCGCCAGATTCGATTCCATTCACCAGATGATTAACCGCTTCGCGTACCGCTAAATCCATCACCTTGCCATTTAACGTCGAGTCATAGCTGGCAGTACCGCCAAAACCAATCACTTCACGGTTTGACAGACTATATTCTCCGGCGCCCTGAACGGAATAAACCACCTCAGAGGTAGCAACATCCACGACATTAAGATTCACTTTGGCGTAGGCCACCTGAGACTTACCGCGACCGAGAATACCCCACAGCTGCTGGTCGCCTACTTCTTTGCGGCCAAACTCAGTAATATCACCGGTGATAACGTAGTTAGCCCCTTTGATGGTCTGCTGAGTGCCCTTGTACTGCGATTCAGCTTTGATCTCATCCAGATTTGCACGGTCAAGAACATTAAAACGACCGGTCTGCTGCAAATGAGTAATCAGAATTGTTTTCGACTGGTTGCCCAGGCGATCGACACCGTCAGAGAACACGCCGTTCATATACGCGGAGCGGTTATCGAATTTGCCAACAGCAATCGGGCTTTTTGCCCCGTGATATTGTGGCTGAGATGCCGCCGTAACCTGAGGAGCTTCTATTGAGCGGGAAGATTCAGTCGCACAGCCCGTAACCATCGCTGCGCTTAATATTGATAAGGCAATAATGCTTTTGGATTTCATTTCATATCCCTGAATGAAGTCATAACGCAAATAACAACCCTGATTCTGAATGAATACTCAGAATATAATCAGCGAAGGTTATTATAAATAAAGGCAGGACGCCTTTGGCACGAAAGATTACCACAGGGAATTTGTAAAAATAAACTGAAAGATTAAATTATTTTAATTTATCACGGGTATAAACTAAGTATTATCTTAACTTAACGCAAATAATAAATTTCCCATATACCGGCAGGACGCTTTGCAGGGCTTAACCCGCCAGCTCATGCTGCCGCCACTGACGCGGGCTGATGCCGAACCAGCGACGGAAAGCACGGGAGAATGCGCTCACCTCTGAGTAACCGAGCAGCAAAGCCATTTCGGAGATCGGCAGCTGACGCTGCTGTAAATAGTGTTTCGCCATTTCACAGCGAACGGTATCTACCAGCGTGGTAAAGCTTAACCCTTCTTCACGCAGACGCCGCTGTAATGACCAGCTGGACAAGCCCATTTTTTCCGCCACATCCTCCAGTACCGGCTCCCCCTGGAGGATCACCTGATGAACCTGTGCCCGCGCCTGATCGACAATGTTCTGCTGCGGTGTCGTGCTGTTCAGGCGGCGAATGGCATCCTGCATCACCCCCAGCAGCAGCGGATCGCTGTCCGGCATGGCGCGCAGCAGATCGCGTTTTGGGATCAGTAAAGAGTTAAACGGCTGATCAAAATAGACCGGAGCATCAAAGACTTTACAGTGCTCGTGCCACTGTCCTGGACGGGGATGTTCAAAATGGACTTCACGCGGTGCCCAGTTTTTTCCGGCCACGTGGCGGATCAGATTAAGGAACATCCCCAGCGTCAGCTCTGCATCCTGACGGCGGCAGAGGATGGCACCGTGGCGCACCTGATAGTCCAGCCGCCAGCAGTCGCCCTTATCCACCAGCCGTGTCAGCGTATCGTGCTGATGCCATGGAAAGGCGCTGACGACATTATGCAGTGCCTGCTCCAGCGTGGCGCTGCACAGACCGATATAGCCAATCAGACCTAATGACTGCGGTTTGAACTGCCTGCCGTAATGCAAACCGAAGTTATCACAACCTGAATGACGAGCGGCCTCTTCCATCACACGGCAGTAGTTAATTAAGCCGAGGCTGAGGGTGGGCTGCGCCAGCAGCTCCGGATTGATACCGCTGACGCCAAAGATACGATCGACGTCGCCGCCGCTGTGACTGATAAACTCGCTGAGTCCGCTGGCAGCGGCGGCCAGCACGCCGCGGTTACAGGCGCTGGCGCTGCCAAGGACATGGCTGATTTCCGGCCTGGCCAGGTTGCTTTGCATCATCATCGTTATTGCCTTTAAGCTGCGGTGGATACCTTATTTACAGCAAGTTCCGTACCAACCCCAGCCTTCAGCAAATTCATGCATTTACCCTTTAATTATTGGCACGGTAAGCACCGCCGGGGCGCAGAGTGCCCGACAACGGTGCAACCGGCTCAGGCTCCAACCGGCAGTTCACTGGTTTCAAGATAACGACGACACAGGCGCACCGAGTGATCGGCCCACTGGGATCCAAGGCTCTGCGCCATCTCGGTTTCCGCGTGAGATCCTGCCCAGGCCAGCAGCTGAATACGACGCTGGATCAGCAGCGCAGGTATCTTTTCCATCTCCGCATCGCTGATGTGCGCCACCTGCTCATAGCCGCGGATCCAGTGATCAACCCACTCAGCCGCACGCGGATGATGCTCAACAAAACTGATCGCCGCGGCCAGATCGTGCAGATACCAGCCGAACCCGCAGTCATCAAAATCGATCACCCGGGTTTCGCCCTTGTGCAGCAACAGATTTGTCAGCCGCAGATCCGCATGGATCAGCCCGTAGTTATGCGGATCTTTACCAAAGTCAGTCAGCGTCGATCCTACGTGCGCAATGGTCTCTTCAACGACGCGATGATCCGCTCCCCGCAGATTCGGCGCATCGCGCCAGTCGCCCCAGTGACTTTGCGGGCTGACCATGGTGTGATGATCCCAGATGATGCGCTGAAAACCCGCCGGGCGCTGCCAGCTGCGGCTGTGCTGATGCAGACGAGCGGTAATATTCCCCAACTGCTGAAAAGCGCGTGGATCCACATCTGTTCCGGGCATCTCCCCGTCAATCCAGTGGAACAATACCGCATAGCGCACGACGCCCTCTTCCAGCAGCAGACTTTGTACGGTTTGCCCTTCGCGGTCGGCTACTGCCTGCGGCACCTCGATGCCGGTTTCCCGCAGTGCATCCAGCCAGTGCAGCTCACTTTCGATATCAGCACGCTGATGGTAATCCGCACGGTGCAGCCGCAGGGCATAGCGTTTACCGCCAGCCTCCACTAAAAAGGTGGCATTTTCTGATCGGCACAGCAGGCTGAGTTTGCCCTGGAACGCCGCCGGATAGCGTAACAGGGTCATTTCGGCGAGGCGCAGCAGCGCGGCATTGGTCAGGGTGTCATATTGTTTGGCGGTCATAGTCTGGCTCCGGAGTCAGTTTCAGGCAGTGCTTCTTTGCCTGACAGCATCCTATCGCTGGCCCCCTTCCGGCTTGACCGCAGACGACCCTGTTTTGACCGCAGCGTACACCTGGCACTTTTTTTGCGAGGGAGTTGACCACAGAGCACAAAAATCATCATGCCCGCGTCAAGTTTCCCCTAACGGGCAACGGCATTATCGAATAACGCCCTCCAACAAACTTTACGCGACAGGTTGCTGCAACGTGGGGAATGGCGGGGAAACACACTGACGGGGATAACAGCATGACAAATAAATTAAAGCCCACGCTGGGCACCATACATTTGTGGGGCATTGCAGTAGGTCTGGTAATTTCCGGGGAATATTTTGGCTGGAGCTATGGCTGGGGAGTGGCGGGCACGCTCGGCTTTCTGCTGACAACGCTGATGATCGCTACCATGTATACCTGTTTTATCTTCAGTTTTACCGAACTGACCACCGCGATCCCCCATGCCGGTGGCCCGTTTGCCTATAGCCGTCGTGCATTTGGTGAGACCGGCGGGCTGATTGCCGGTATGGCAACGCTGATTGAATTCGTCTTTGCTCCCCCGGCGATCGCCATGGCTATCGGTGCCTACCTCAATGTTCAGTATCCGGAGCTGAATCCAAAGTACGCGGCGGTGGGTGCCTATATCGTCTTTATGACGCTGAATATTCTCGGCGTAAAGCTGGCCGCGATGTTTGAGCTGGTGGTTACCGTACTGGCAGTGATCGAACTGCTGGTGTTTATGGGCGTGGTCGCTCCGGGCTTCAGCATTGCCAACTTCGCCGCCAACGGCTGGGCAGGCGGTGAGCACTTTGGTATGCCTGCACTTTCCGGTATTTTTGCCGCGATCCCGTTTGCTATCTGGTTCTTCCTCGCCATTGAAGGCGCAGCGATGGCCGCAGAAGAAGCGAAAGATCCGAAGCGGACGATCCCGCGCGCCTATATTGCCGGGATCCTGACGCTGGTCGTGCTGGCACTTGGCGTGATGCTGATGGCTGGCGGTGCCGGAGACTGGCGGGCGCTGTCAAACATCAACGATCCGCTGCCGCAGGCGATGAAAATGATCGTCGGTGAGCACTCCAACTGGATGCATATGCTGGTGTGGATCGGTCTGTTTGGTCTGATCGCCAGCTTCCACGGCATTATTCTTGGCTATTCGCGCCAGTTCTTTGCCCTCTCCCGCGCCGGTTATCTGCCTGCGGGCCTGGCGAAACTGTCACGCTTCCAGACGCCTCACCGGGCGATTATTGCTGGCGGTGTGATCGGCATTGCGGCGATCTTCAGCGACAGCTGGATCAATTTACAAGGGATGTCACTGACCGCCGCAATGATCACCATGGCCGTGTTTGGTGCCATCGTGATGTATATCATGAGTATGTTGAGCCTGTTCCGTTTGCGCCGTATCGCGCCGGAGCTGGATCGTAGTTTCCTCGCCCCTGGCTACCCGATAGTGCCGGGTATTGCGCTGGTACTGGCGGTGGTGTGTCTGGTAGCGATGCTGTGGTTCAACGCGCTGATTGGCGCGCTGTTTGTCGCACTAATGCTGGCGGGCTATATGTGGTTCCTGCTGACCAAAAGCCAGCGTGATAACGCGCCGCATGATGCCATGCTGCAAGGGGAATAAGCTTCTGGTTAACTGATTAAGGGGCGGCCTGTAATGAGGGTCGCCCCATTTTTATTTTTACAGCGGCCACAGCCAGGCTGCACCGCGCACTCCGCTGGAATCGCCATGAACGGCGCGACGGATTGGCGTTTCAAATTCCCCGCCAAATACCCAGTTTTTTACCAGCAGTGGCACCGTCTGATAGAGCCGCTCGACGTTGCTCATACCTCCGCCCAGCACAATCATGTCCGGATCAAGAATATTGACCACATGAGCCAGCGACTTTGCAAGACGCAGCTCATAGCGGCTCATCGCCAGCTCGGCGACGGGATCCTGTTTGATAACCCGCTGCATAATTTCCGCGCCTGTTAACGCCGTGCCGCTGAGTCGCTGATAGTCGGTGGCGAAACCGGTGCCGGAGATAAAAGTTTCAATACAGCCTGACTTACCGCAGTAGCAGGGAACTTCTTCACGGTAGCGCAGCTCATCTTCATCCATCCACGGCAGCGGATTATGGCCCCACTCTCCGGCGTTGCCGTTACCGCCGCTATGCGCCTGTCCGTTCACCGCCACGCCAGCCCCACAGCCGGTACCGATAATTACCGCAAATACCGTCTGCTTTCCTGCCGCCGCACCGTCTACCGCTTCCGACACCGCAAGGCAGTTAGCGTCATTGGCAATGCGTACTTCACGGCCCAGACGCTGCTGTAGATCTTTATCCAGCGGCTGGCCATTAAGCCAGGTGGAGTTAGCATTTTTTACCCGACGGGTGTAGGGCGACAGCGTACCGGGAATGCCCAGACCAACGCTCCCCTGCTGCCCCGTCACCTCCTCGGCACGCCTGACCAGTCCGACGATGGTTTCCAGGGTTTTTTCATAGTCGTTGCGCGGCGTGGGAACGCGATAGCGAAACAGCTCTTCACCCTGGTCAGATAAAGCGATCACTTCTGTTTTTGTGCCACCTAAATCGATACCGATACGCACTTGTTATTCCTCATGATTTGACGGCGAGATTAATACCTTAGAAGGCGCGATGCGGAAAGGCAATGAAACGCCGCCGCTGATTCGCTATCATGCGCGCTGACTTTGAACTCGCGCGCGTTATGCGCGTCCGGAGAGGGAATGCAGCATGCTGTGGTTTAAAAATTTGATGGTTTATCGTCTTAATCGCGACATTCCGCTGGTGGCAGACGAGATGGAAAAACAGCTCGATGCCTTCTCCTTCACCCCCTGCGGTAGCCAGGATATGGCCAAAACCGGCTGGGTTTCTCCTATCGGCCCCCGTAGTGAAGACCTGACTCACGTTACGAACGGTCAGATTCTGATCTGTGCGCGTAAAGAAGAGAAAATGCTGCCATCGCCGGTGATTAAGCAGGCGCTGGAAGCGAAAATCAGCAAGCTGGAAGCCGAGCAGTCACGCAAGCTGAAGAAGACTGAAAAAGACTCGCTGAAAGATGAAGTGCTGCACAGCCTGCTGCCACGTGCCTTTAGCCGTTACAGCCAGACCTATGTGTGGATCGATACCGTCAATAATCTGATTATGGTCGACTGCGCCAGCGCGAAAAAAGCGGAAGATACCTTAGCCCTGCTGCGTAAAAGCCTTGGCTCTCTGCCGGTGGTGCCGCTGACGCTGGAAAGCCCGATTGAGCTGACGATGACCGAATGGGTGCGTTCCGGTGAACTGCCTGCCGGTTTTGCGCTGATGGACGAAGCCGAACTGAAAGCGATTCTGGAAGATGGTGGCGTAATTCGCTGTAAGAAGCAGGATCTGGTGTGTGACGAGATTGCCAACCATATTGAAGCGGGCAAACTGGTGACTAAACTTGCCCTCGACTGGCAGGAACGTATTCAGATGATCCTCTCAGATGACGGTTCAATTAAACGCCTGAAGTTCTCCGATATCCTGCGCGAGCAGAATGATGATATTGATCGTGAAGACGTCACCGGGCGCTTTGATGCTGACTTTGTTCTGATGACGGGTGAACTGGCTGCGTTAATCAGCAACACTGTAGAAGCACTTGGCGGGGAAGCCGAACGTTAATTTTCTGTCCTGGCGGGCAGAGCTGACAGGTCAAAGTCTCTGCCTGTAGCGCTGACGTGCTGCACGTACGGGTCGGGCATTGCCGACCCGCATGATGAAATTAATCTTTCAGATAGCGGCACAGATACGCTGAAGGCTCTGGCACCTGTAAATGGAATTCGCTGTGGCCCGGCACGTTAAAGATCTGGCCCGGCTGATAGAGTTTCCACTCCACCTCCCCTGGCAGTAACACTTTCAGCGAGCCGCTGACAACCGTCATCTCTTCTGCCTGAGCCGTCCCAAAGGTATATTCTCCCTCTGCCATCACACCCACGCTGGCACGGCCTGTGCTGGCGCTCTCATAACCAATCGACTTTACTTTACCGTCGAAATACTCACTAACGTTGAGCATATAAATTCCTTAAAATCAGAGACAAAGGTAAGTTTGCAGTGTAGAGCCATAATTAACGGCCTGTCACGTAATATTACATTCTGCACACCGCAATCGTGACTCGTGCCAACAGTTCTGCCGTCAGCCGGTCAGAGCGTAATACCGGACACCCTGTGTTTAACCTTAATCGTGATTTCATCAATCTGCGAATCGATACCGCAAATGTTATGGCTTACGCCGAAAGGAAGGTGGTTCCGGATATAACAGAGAGATCCCCTGAGCGAATCAGGGGATCCTTCTGGAGATAATTATCCTGCCTCTGTCGGGCTTTTAGATAATCATCATGACAAGGTCGTGCTACTACAGGAGCCCTGGTGAGGCGTACTTCATATCCCGAAGGAGATGAGGTAATTACTGCACGGCTGAGGTGATATTGCCTCCCAGCCATGCCCGGTCGCCATATTTCCCTGCCAGCTGCCGCGTGACGATTTGCAATGCATCCAGCGCGGAGGATGGACAGGGTGACGCCTGATGTTGTGAAGGAAACGACAGACAGAGTGCCACCGTTTCCCCACGGTGTTTGTTAGTGATAGTGGTGGATACCGCGCTGATCCCCTGTAAGGTCTCATTGCGGGCCATCGCCCATCCCTGCTGACGAATCAGCGCCAGTTCAGCCAGCAAATGCTCCAGCGTCTGCGGTGAATTAGGCGAGTTTACCTGCCATGCCCCGGCATACAGCTGACGCACAAAGTCATCGCTATAGCGTGAGAGGATCGCCCGACCCACGGAGGTTTCAGCCGCAGGTAAACGGCTGCCCGGTGGGGTGACAACCTGGATAAACATCCGCCCCTGGAACATACGCATAACCATAATTTCACGCCCCTCCAGCACTGAGATGTAGCCGGTACAGCTGGATTCTGCGGCCAGTCTCGCCATCATCGACGACGCGCCATCCACCAGCGGCGTGGAGAGATAGTTACTGGCCAGCGTCAGCAGCATATGGCCAACATGAAAACAGCGTGTATCCGGATCGCGCTCCAGCAGCCCTTCGCTTTCCATTGTCGATAACAGGCGCGAGACGGTGCTTTTCGGTAGCCCCAGCGTCTGAGCGATATCAGTGAATGTCAGCCCCGGCTGCCCCTGGCTTACTCCACTTTGATTAAAAAGTTTCAGTACTGCGGTAGCGTTTTCTAAGGTGGTCATACCTTATGTTCCGTTATATGGAACTACTGTTCCTGTTTTGGCATTCAGTTAAACCTACGGCGAGGCTGTTTCAGGGTCAAGAATTTAATTTAATCAGAGAAAAAAAAATGCTACGCGGGGAAATGATGACCGGCGTCCTTGCCGGGAGGAATTACTCTTTCGTCTGGTCTTCATAACGTTTTTTTGCATCCAGCGCTTCCTGCTCAGTTTTGTGCTCGCTGATCAGTGAGTCAGGTTTCGGATGGTCTGCACGTAACTCATACCAGATTACCGATTTGCCGGGTGCGCCTTTCTCGACCGGTACGATGTTCGCTTCTCGTGGATATGGCGGTCTTCCTGGCATAGTGCTCCCCTCTTTGATGTCTGTAAAAGTGCGTGGTCACTGTTATGACCGATACCAAGTATAGACAATCGAAACGGGTTATCAGCGGAGACAGAAGATGAAAGCAGATTTAACGGGTGCAGGCAGTGCTGCACCGGGAGAGTTAGCTGGCGCGGGCGAGAGAAAGAACGCTGAGAATCTGGCTGACTACGGCATCAGGAGAGTGCATCGCGTTAATAATATGGTGCGCCGTCTCACGATATAAACTATCACGCGCCGCCAGTACCTCTACCATCTCTTCCGCGATTGGCCGCCCGGTCAGGGTCGGGCGTTGTTCAGCTTCCGGATAAGCCTCAAGGCGGGCAGCCAGTACGGCGGCATCAGCATTCAGGTAGATGACCTGACCATGCTCACGCATAAATTGGCGGTTCTCTTCTGACAGCACCATGCCGCCACCGGTAGCGATTACGGTCGAAGGCGCTGTCACGGCCTTCAGCGAGGCGGTTTCACGTAAACGAAAGCCCGGCCACCCTTCACGTGCAACAATATCTGCTACGGTTTGCCCACTGGCTTGCTGAAGAGCATGGTCGGTGTCACAAAAGGCGTACCCTAATGCCAGCGCCAGCGCATGACCAACGGTTGTTTTGCCGCAGCCGCGTGCACCGATCAGATAAATAGGTAATGACATAACGGGCACTTTTCCTTTTAGCGAACGCCGACGCCAGAGATTGCGCGCAGCTTACCGACCAATGTTTAACGTTGCAGCGCATGATACCCGACATTGCTCCAGGGGGCTAGTAGTAACGTTTTATTTACAGCACAAAGAGAGATATACCCATCTAACCTCATGTTTAACATAAAGTTACCTGTGTAATTATTTATTTACACCAACAAAAAACAGGCTATATCTGCCGCAACATTTCCTTACTCCAGCATGATTTACTTTCCCACGGGTATTGCCACTATAAAGGCTGTCGCCCGTTTTCGGAGAATCCCTATGCAGAACGAAGAACAGCAGTTAATTGAAAGCCTGTTTACCCGCTTAAAACAGGCGGAATCACAGTCAGGCCCTCGTGACAGTGCGGCAGAAAAATTTATCCAGCAGCAGGTACAGCAGCAGCCAGGTGCCCCGTACTATATGGCGCAGTCCATTTTGATCCAGGAGGCAGCGCTGAAGCAGCTGAACGCGCGCGTCAGTCAGCTGGAAAGCGAACTGACACAGGCCCGGCAACAACCACAGCAGAGCAGCGGCGGTTTCCTCTCCGGGCTGTTCGGTGGCGGCAACCGCGCTCAACCCGTGCAGCCGTCACCTGCTTCTTCACAGCCCTGGGGTAATGCTCCAACGCAGACGCAGCAACAGCCTGCTTATGCTCCGGCAAGCGCCCCTGCCGCTGGCCGTGGCTTTCTCGGCGGCGCATTACAAACGGCCGCTGGCGTGGCAGGTGGTGTGGTGCTGGCTGAGATGCTGACCAGTATGTTCCACCATTCGCAGCCGGAAGAGATTGTAAATATCATTAACGAACCGGCGCTGCCGGATCCTGATTTCAACAATAACCTCGATACCTTTAACGGCGGCGACAATGCCTCTTTTCTAAACCAGGATAACGGCCTGCAACAGGATTTCGCTCGCGACGATTTTAGTAACGACGGCTTTGATGATAATGATTTTGATGACGACAATTTTGTCTGAATAGTGATATTGCCTCTCCTGCCCGGCGGGAGAGGCTCTACCTCATCTGCGCTGTTGCTGAAGCCATTTATCCAGTTCATTAGCAAACTGCTGGCGATCGCGCTGGTTCAGTACCGGCGGCCCGCCCGTTTGTACGCCGCTTGCACGCAGGGTATCCATAAAATCGCGCATCGTCAGGCGCTCACGAATGGTCGCTTCACTGTAGCGCTCTCCACGGGGATTTAGCGCTATCGCCCCTTTCTCCATCACTTCGGCCGCCAGCGGAATATCTGCGGTGATCACCAGATCCCCCGCTTCCACACGCTGAACAATTTCGTTATCTGCCACATCAAAACCGGCCGCAACACGCAGGGTTCGCAGGAAACGCGATGGCGGCACGCTCAGTGACTGATTAGCGACGAGCGTCACCATCATCTGCTCACGCTCTGCCGCACGATACAGCACTTCTTTTATTACTTTCGGACAGGCATCGGCATCAACCCAGATTGGCATCACGATTTCCTTTTAATAAGAGTCGGGAATAATTACGATCTTCAACATTGTTGCGCTCAATGGCAACCTAAAATTCAGATACCCTTTAAGGTTTAAGCCTGACCTGAGCTGAGTTAAGGTGGAGGGAAAGGATCAGCCGGATTCTTACAGACTGTCATTAGCAGGGAGAACATCATGGATAAGAAAGTAGGCTTTATTGGCTGCGGTAATATGTCAAAAGCCATTATTGCGGGCCTGGTCGCCGCCGGGCAGGTCAAACCTGAAAATATTCTGGTTTTCGACCATAAGCCAGCTACCAATCAGGAGATGCAGCAGCAGTACGGGATTACACCGGCAGAGAGTGCCGAAGAGGTGGCAAAGCAGTCCGATATTCTGTTTGGTGCGGTAAAGCCTAATGTGATCCTGTCCGTTCTGAAGGACATTGCCGGGAGCCTGGACAAAGAGACGCTGATTGTCTCTATCGCCGCTGGCGTGACGCTTGATTCGCTGGCTTCCGTTCTGGGCCATGATCGCAAAATTGTGCGCGTCATGCCAAATACCCCCGCGCTGGTCAACGAAGGTATGACCTCGGTAACGCCGAATGTGCTGGTGAGTGCCGAAGAAGCCGATGAAGTGGTGAAAATTTTTAACAGTTTCGGTAAAGCGGCGCTGGTGCCTGAATATATGATCCATGCGGTGGTCGGCGTCAGCGGATCGGCCCCGGCTTACGTGTTTATGTTTATTGAAGCGATGGCAGATGCCGCCGTGCTGGGTGGAATGCCACGCGCTCAGGCCTATCAGTTTGCCGCCCAGGCGGTGAAAGGAGCCGCGCAGATGGTGCTGGAGACCGGCAAACACCCCGGCGAGCTGAAAGATATGGTCTGTTCCCCAGGCGGTACCACTATTGAAGCGGTGAAGGTGCTTGAGCAAAAAGGGTTCCGCTCTGCGGTGATTGAAGCGATGCAGCAGTGTATGGCGAAATCGGAGCGCATGAGCAGAGAGTAATGACCTCGCTGCCGGTTATCATTATGTGGGCCGGATGGCCCACATAAACTCAGCTTTTTTTCAGGCAGTTGCTCATAAAGGTTTTACGCTCATCCCCTTTCAGCATTTTTTCACCGGCCTGAGCATTACAGGTTTTCATCTTCATCTGCTGCGGCGTTATGCCCTCTGCTTTGCTCTCTTTCTTCAGGCAGCTACTCATAAAAGTTTTACGCTCGTCCCCTTTCAGCGCTTTGTCCCCCGCCTGTTGATTACAGATGGTCATCTTTTGTTGCTGTGCAGTTTTCTCTGCGGCGCCAGCATAGCCGGCGGCGGTGAGCGACAACAGGGCTGCTGCTATCAGTAATTGAACTTTCATTCACATACCATCCCAATTTGGTTATAAGCACAATATCAGTGTGGCATGGCTTTTATTTTCAGCGAGTGAATCGGCAGGGAAATTTAAGAAAGGTGATATTAATACGCGCATCGCCACATACATGTGAGCACGACCGCGTTTTAATCAGGCTGGAAATTACTGCCGGGGATGATTCAGCAGGCGCTGGATATAGTTTTCCAGCATAGAGGCGTCTTTAGTATAGTCAGGAGCCATTGAGGTTGATGCGGTGTGCATTGCCTCAGAAATACTGGTGTTGATCTGCTGTAGCTGATTGCTATCCAGCTTGCGCAGCAGTGCCGTCACCACAATTTCCAGCGCTTCAACCTGAGCGACCAGTTCCTTTGACTCTTCTTCTTTTTCCGCCAGTCTGACCAGTAATTCAGCAATGAGATTTTTCATGCGACTGTCTCAGCGAGTTAAAGCAAGACGGTATCATTCTCATAAAAAAAAGAAAACTGATATTCACGTTATAATTTCGTGACTTATGCCCCAAAACAGAGCAATTAATGCACTATTTTTATGCGAAACGTTTCGCTGAATGACGGCTGTTTATCAACGGCCAGAAATAAATCGGGAACGGAATTCGTCCCCGACCTGTCACTCTCTAGCGCCCCTGCTCCATAAAGCCACCGCGAGGGCCGCCGCCACCGCCGCCGCCATGTCCTCCTCCCCAGCCACCGCCACCACCCGGAGGTGGAAACAGACAACCGCTTAATGCTGCGACCAGCGCAATAATACTGACTGTTTTAATAATACGAACCATGATAACCCCTGGTATTGCTGTGAATAACAACTGGCGCTGATAGTAAGCGTCACATCTGTCACCCACAATGCAGAATACTCTGGTTCCCCGCCGTTTTAACCGGAGGTAACGACGCTTAACGCTTTCCTGCTGTTTTACCGCTATTTTCCCGCTATAACCCTGCGGCAGACGGGACATTTACCGATTATCTTCAGCGGAAAATGTTGAGATCGGCATCGCATACCACGCTATTTTTTCTTTACTTCATGGCTGTTCAGCATCAATGTGAGCGCATAACATTTTCGAGGAATCTGGCATGACCGACTTCGCACCACTCTCTCTGCAACAGCTACTGTCTCAGCGTCACTGGGAAAATCCGGCGGTCACGCAGCTTAACCGTCTGCCTGCCCATCCTCCTTTTGCCAGCTGGCGAAACGTGGAGGCAGCAAGGGACGATAGCACCAGCCCAAGTATCCGGAAGCTGAATGGAGAGTGGTGTTTCAGTTATTTCTCTCGCCCGGAGTCAGTTCCTGATGAGTGGATCAGCGCCGATTTACCACAGTCAGACCGCTTAATCGTTCCCGCTAACTGGCAGATGGCGGGCTATGATGCGCCGATATATACCAACGTACAGTATCCGATCCCGGTTGATCCCCCCTACGTTCCGGCCGAGAACCCCACCGGATGTTACTCGCTCACATTCGATTGTCATGCTGACTGGCTGGACAGTGGCCAGACGCGTATTATTTTTGATGGCGTCAACTCCGCCTTCTATCTGTGGTGTAACGGGGAATTTATCGGTTACTCCCAGGACAGCCGCCTGCCCGCTGAGTTTGACCTCAGCCAGAGTTTGCAGGCGGGTGAGAACCGTATTGCCGTGATGGTATTGCGCTGGTGTGACGGCAGCTATCTTGAAGACCAGGATATGTGGCGCATGAGCGGGATCTTCCGCGATGTCAGCCTGCTGCATAAGCCCGCGATCAGGCTGTGTGATGTTCAGATCGAAACGCACCTCAGCCCGGAGTATCGCTCTGCACAGTTAAAAGTGCTGGCCCTCACTTCGCTGACGGATGCCAGCGACTATCAATTACAGGTTACGCTGTGGCGAGAAGAGCAGCAGATTGCCCAATATCAGCAGCCGTTTGGCACTGAAATTATCGACGAACGTGGACGCTACCTCGATCGCACACGCCTGACGCTGCACGTCGATCGCCCCCTGCTCTGGAGCGCTGAAACTCCTGATCTTTATCGCTTGGTAGTAGCTCTGCTGGATGCCGATGGCACCCTGATTGAGGCAGAAGCTTATGACGCAGGCTTCCGTCACGTCGAGGTCAGCGGTGGGCTGCTGAAGCTTAACGGCAAGGCGCTGCTGATTCGTGGCACTAACCGCCATGAGCATCATCCTGAGCATGGGCAGGCGGTAGATGAAGCCACCATGATTCAAGATATCCTGCTTATGAAGCAGCATAATTTTAATGCGGTGCGCTGCTCTCATTATCCAAACCATCCGCTATGGTATCGCCTGTGCGACCGCTTTGGACTGTATGTGGTCGATGAGGCCAATATCGAAACCCACGGGATGCAGCCGATGAACCGGCTGTCTGACGATCCCGCCTGGTTCAACGCCTTCAGTGAACGCGTGACTCGCATGGTGCAGCGCGATCGTAACCATGCCTGCATTATTATCTGGTCGCTGGGTAATGAGTCCGGCCATGGCAGCACCCACGATGCGCTGTATCGCTGGATTAAAAGCCAGGATCCAACTCGTCCGGTTCAGTATGAAGGCGGCGGGGCCGCTACAGCCGCCACCGATATCATTTGCCCGATGTATGCACGTGTCGATCAGGATCAACCGTTTGATGCGGTACCTAAATGGTCGATTAAAAAGTGGATCGGTCTGCCGGAGGAGAACCGCCCGCTGATCCTTTGCGAGTATGCCCATGCGATGGGCAACAGTTTTGGCGGTTTCGATCGTTACTGGCAGGCCTTCCGCCAGTTCCCACGTTTGCAGGGCGGTTTTGTCTGGGACTGGGTCGATCAGAGCCTGACGCACCATGACGAAAACGGTACTCCTTTCCAGGCTTACGGCGGTGATTTTGGCGATACCCCCAATGACCGTCAGTTCTGTATGAACGGGCTGGTATTTGCCGATCGCACTCCTCATCCGGCACTGTTTGAAGCCCAGCGCGCCCAGCAGTTCTTCCAGTTTGAGCTGACCTGTACCGCGCCATTAACCGTGCGTGTTAACAGCGAATACCTGTTCCGCCGCTGTGACAACGAGCAGCTGCACTGGCGTATTGAACATCAGGGGCTGCGGGTGGCTGAAGGGCAGCATACGCTGGATCTTGCCCCGGAAGGAAGTATCGAGCTGACGCTGGGCGCACTGCCTTCGCTGGCGGGTGAGCTATGGCTGCGGGTTGAGGTGATCCAACCTTCCGCGACCTCATGGGCACCTGCGGGACAGCGCGTGGCATGGGATGGCTGGCGTCTGCCTGCTGCACTGTCGCTGCCTCAGCCGCTGGCGGCTGGCGAAATTCCGCAGCTCAGTCAGGATCCACAGTGGATTGAAGCGCAGCATGGAGATCAGCGCTGGCAGTTCTGCCGTCAGAGCGGTGAGCTGGTGCAGTGGCTGCGCAGTGGCGATCCCCAGCTGCTCTCCCCGCTGCGCGATCTGTTTGCCCGTGCGCCTGTTGATAATGATATTGGCATCAGCGAAGCCACGCGCATCGATCCTCATGCCTGGGTGGAGCGCTGGAAACGGGCGGGCCATTATCAACTGGAGAGTCAGCTGCTGCGTCTGCATGCGGACAGGCTTAGTGATGGTGTGCAGATCCGAAGTGAACACGCCTGGCTGGCTGATGGAGAAGTGCGATTCCTCAGCCGTAAATGCTACCGGATCAACGCGCAGGGCGAGATGCATATCGAAGTGGAGGTGGATATTGCCGCCGGTCAGCCGGAACCGGCGCGTATTGGCCTGCGTTGTCAGCTGGCAGAGGTGACGGAAAATGTCAGCTGGCTGGGGCTTGGCCCGCATGAAAACTATCCCGACCGTCGGCTGGCGGCAGAGTTCTCACGCTGGCAGCTGCCGCTGAAGAGTATGAGCACGCCGTATGTCTTCCCCGGCGAGAATGGCCTGCGCGGCGGCACTCAGCAGCTGGAATATGGCCGCTTGCAGGTGAACGGTGAGTTCCACTTTTCACTCAGTCGCCACAGTGTGGAGCAGCTGCGCGCGACTTCGCACCGCCATCTGCTGCACGATGAGCCAGGATGCTGGCTGATTTTAGATGGCTACCATATGGGGGTGGGCGGTGATGACTCCTGGAGCCCGAGCGTCAGTCCGGACTTCCTGCTATCTGAGCGCCAGTACCGTTATCAGCTGCGCCTGTCACTTCCCCGCACAGATACAACCAGGGCATGCTGAAATAGCCGCAGGTAAAGGAGGAAGGTCTGATTTCAGCAGGCCTCCTCCTGCACGCTGTTACAGTATCTATAGCGAGGCACAGCTTAATAACGACTTCACCGCTTAGTGCCACGGTTCAGCACAGCCGTACGCCGCGACTGGCGATAGACCCAGATAAGCTGCACGCTGTTCACCAGCACAACCACCGCCGTGGCGGCAAACACCCAGCGAAAACCGCCGATGGCAGAAATCCCCGACCCCATCAGTGGCCCGATGACGTTCCCGAGATACATAAACGACTGGTTATAGCCAAAAATACGCCCGGTGACCTGGTCGCTGGAGTAGCGCAGCAGCAGTGTCTGAACCGCCGGCATCATCGCCCCATCAGCAAAGCCGAGCAGGAAACGAAAAATTCCCAGCTCTACGGCGCTGTCGGCCCAGGACATACCAACAAACAGCACCACGGAAAAAATCAGCGCAGCAAAGAGAATACGTTCCGCACCGATACGATCGCCGAGCTTGCCAAGCGTGGGGGCCGAAAGCAGCGCCGAGACGCCCGGGATAGCGGCAACCATACCGCTGACAAACGCGATGTTCTGAACGTTCGGTTCAAGTTCACGTACAAATAACGTTAAAATCGGGCTAATTGAACCGTTACAAAGCTGAATCACCAGCGTGGTGACAAACAGACTGATCACCAGCCCCGGGCGACTCAGGGTGTGGAATACCATACTGCCGCTTAGTTTATCCTCTTTCTTCACCCGTGGCGGCCCGCCCTCTTTAATCAGGAACAGAGTGATCATAAAGCTGATCAGCAGCAGCCCGGAAGTAATCAGAAATACTGCCCGCAGCCCGACCCAATCCGCCAGCAGGCCGCCCATCAGCGGCCCCATAATCACTCCGCAGATCTGCGCGGTGCTGACCATACTGAGCGCCCAGCCGCTGCGCTCACGCGGAACCTGCGCCGCCACCAGCGCCATGGCATTGGGAATATAGCCAGAGGTCAGCCCCATCAGCGCGCGCAGCGCCAGCAGCTGCCACACGTTAGTGACAAACGCCTGCAGAAGGATGACCACGCCCATACCAAGCGAAGCACGCAGCAGCATCAGCTTGCGGCCTTTACGGTCGGCAAGGCTACCCCACATGGGCGAGACAATAGCAGAAACAAGGAAGGTGACACTGAAGATCAGGCCCGACCAGAGTGTCAGTGCGCTGTGGTCGGTAATGCCCAGTTGTTCAACATAGAGCGGGAGGAACGGGATAATCTGGCTGATCGCCAGCCCGGTAAACAAACAACCGAACCAGACGGAGATAAGATTTACTTTCCAGGATTCCATCGTGTTGTACGTACAACCTGTCGCGGGGAGCTGAGATTTGAGTGTAACAACACTCGCTACAGCCGTCAGGTTATTCTCAATTACGTTTAATAAAAAATATTAACAGAGAAGCGTTAGCTAAAATCCAGACGCAAAAAACCCGCCATAAGGCGGGTTTTTTGGCTTCGCTTTGTATTACTCAGATTTGACTCTGTGTGATACTCACGAAAAAGTTTCTATCTTACAGAGCAGTAACGTTAGCTGCTGCTGGGCCTTTCTGGCCATTTTCGATAGAGAACTCAACTTTCTGGCCTTCTTCCAGCGTCTTGAAGCCGCCGTTCTGAATTGCAGAGAAGTGTACGAAAACGTCTTTGCTGCCGTCGGTTGGGGAGATGAAACCGAAACCTTTCTCAGCGTTGAACCATTTTACCAAACCAGTCATTTTGTTAGACATGAGTCTTTCCTTCAATATTGTAGTAAGCCACAGTGGGCACAGGGTTCGTCAACAGGGATTACTATGAGGCACTCAAGAAGGAAGTCAGGAAGAAGCTTAGGCTAACGCTTGAACTGAAGACTGCTTTACTAAAATTGCTCGCATACGTGGGTCTGTATCAAAACCGACGAGTGCATTTACTCATAACGCAGACTTGAGTACAAGTGCTGCAAAGATAAAAAACAGATAAAAAGCATAATACCTTGATTTATATAAATATATAATTTTAACTTTTCGTTTAACTTGATATGGCAAGCGTCATTAAGCTATTACTGCCTTAGCTGCACCTGATCATTTGAAGTTAACTCACACATTCCGCGATTCAGTTACACTTCGCATCCCTGTGGGGAAAATGCATGATGATGTGCTCTTCCCCCTTCTATCGCATATAAGGATCCCAGCGATGTTAGATCTGATTAAAGCCATTAGCCTTGGCCTTGTGGTACTGCTGCCGCTGGCAAACCCACTGACCACCGTAGCGCTGTTCCTGGGACTGGCTGGCGACATGAACTATCAGGAACGTAACCGGCAGGCACTACAGGCCTCTGTTTATGTGTTTTCTATTATGGCCGTTGCCTATTACGCCGGAAATGCAGTGATGGATACCTTCGGTATCTCCATTCCAGGCTTACGCATTGCCGGTGGGCTGATTGTCGCCTTCCTCGGTTTCCGTATGCTATTTCCGCAACAGCAGGCAGGGAAATCGGTGGAAGCCGATCACAAAATGGATGAGATGGACGGGCAAAAAAACGTCAATATCGCCTTTGTGCCGCTGGCGATGCCAAGTACCGCTGGCCCGGGTACCATTGCGATGATTATCAGCACCGCCTCAACCATTCACAGCGGTACCCCTTTTGCCCCCTGGATCATTACCGTTGCTCCTCCACTCACCTTTGCTGCCGTCAGCATTATCCTGTGGGGATGTCTGCGCAGTTCCGGAGCGATTATGCGTCTGGTTGGTAAAGGCGGTATTGAAGCTATCTCGCGTTTGATGGGCTTCCTGCTGGTGTGTATGGGCGTGCAGTTTATGATTAACGGCATCCTTGAAGTTATCACCACATACCACAGCTGAGTTGTGCGCTGATGTCAGAAATAAAAAATACTACTTTTTGATACTGGCATTCCAGCACACGCCATCTAGAGTATTAAACAACCAACGCCTGTTTATTTTCCAGGCAGCTGGCGGGCTGTTGTTCTGACAGCCCAGTTCCACTTCGATAGCGTTATCAATTAACTGATCCCCGGTGACCTTATGGCCACCGATGACGCGTTTGTGGAGGTTTGCCATGAGTCAGCAGCTACCGGGCGCCGGGCGCGCCATCACCGATTATTTTAACAGCCCGTCGTTTCATGCACCGAAAGAGAGTGAATTACTGGAAGCGGTCATGCATGAGTTGATGAAGTCCGGCAGAACGCCTAGTAATAAAGCCATAATAGCCAGTGTGATTGATCGTCTGGAGCAGGAAGTTGATGAGTCGGTACTTGAAGGTTATCGCAATCTACTGGCCCAGATTCTGGCAGGCACCCGATAGGAAAAAACGTCACGCTGCGGGCAAAAAAAGTCCCGCACAAGGCGGGAGAAGACGAGCATTGCATATTTTTCAGCGTGACGAGGAAATCACGTTTATTGCTGGCTTTACCCTATCCCGCTGACGTTGCAGCAAGATGACAATGCTGCGCTGTTTTCTTCCCCTCACTATTCCCTATACGAATGTTTACACACCTGATGATTGCCATTCGTCATGACCTCTTTAAGATAAGCGCCTACTCAGGCGGAGGCAGGACATGCGCAACTGGCACAACACACTGATAAACCAATTTAAGAAGGTCAGCAATTACCTGCTGCTTCCTCTTCTGGTCATGATTTTATTTATTCGCCTGATCGACGGTATTCGCGCCCCAAATCTTCCCGACGATATCGCCGTGCAGATTCTGCATACCATCGACGGGAAGAATCTGACGCTGGCGGAACTGAGTGAGAAAACGCCTCTACTGGTCTGGTTCTGGGATCGCTGGTGCGGAACCTGCCATGACACCATCCCGCTGCTGATGAAACTGAATGACAAGCATACCAATGTGCTGACTATCGCTAATCGCTCAGGCAATGACATTAACATTGTGCGCTTTTTAAATGGACATCATCTGACGCTACCCGTGGTAAACGACAACCACGGCGAACTGGCTGCCCGCTGGCAGATAACCACCACGCCCACGCTGCTGATTGTGGCAAAAGGGGAAGTTGTTGGTACCACCAGCGGCTGGACAAGCGCACCGGGGATTGGCTTACGCCTCTGGTGGGTAAGAAAATGGCATTATTGATCGATGAATGGGGCGACTATCAAACAGCCGCCCGCCCTGAAGGGATACAGGGTGACCACAATTATCCGCAGTAGACCCGGCTAATCACGTTCTGCTTATCGCCCATAAAGTTGATGCGATTAAGATTGAAGTCCATGGTGACGGCAGAGTTATACGGTATTGCACGTACCGTGCGGTCAAAACGCAGCGACTCAATCGCCGACAGCGGCTTGCCAACATATTGCTGATATTGCGATGCACCACACATATCCATTTCTGGATCGACCGGGGCCGTTGCTGCACTTTTCTCACTGCCAGACTGGCATCCCGATAAAGCAATCAGTGCTGCAAATACGGCAATTTTTCCATAATGTTTCACGGTTATTTCTCCTATCCAAGCGTAAAAAAACGGCAATGTCTTTGAAAGACTAACAGATTACCGCGATATTGCGCAGTCATAATCCCACCTGGCATACCGTGCGCTGAAACCGTTGAGACGCACGTATTGTTCACAATTAAACCAACCATTAGCTATTCTTTTAAGAGTTATCTCAACAGAGGATCTGCTGATGGAACTGGTCATTTTTATCACATTCACCGTTATCATGACCCTGGTTGCTGTCCGGGTTCGTTAACCTCTGTCCGCGCTTCTGCCTCCTTGTTCAGAAGCGCGTTTCCCACTATTCCCTGTGGCTCGACAGCTTCAATGGTGCTTGCTAACATCGCATTTTTCCTGCTGCTATCGGGCCATATCCATGACACCATCGACCGACCGGGTGAACCATACCCTGCTTTGCGCAGGTGTATTTATGGTCTGGTACGCCATTACGGTGATACTCAGCAGTTTTCCTCATTTTGAGCTGCTGAAAAGTCGCGGCCTGCTGATGCCGATACTCTGCCTGTTTGAATTTGCCGCTCTGGTGCCAATCTATCGCTGGTATCTGCGTAGCTATTCCGACATTCCATTGGGCCATCTGCGGGCACGCCAGTCACTGCTGTTTAGCGTACTGCTGCTGGCGGTGATTGCCAGTCAGTCACTCTACCTGCGGCAGGAGAGCTGGACAGGCGAGCAACTCAGCCACAGTAATCTCAATCTGCTGTGGTTTACCCTCGCAGTAGTGGTTCTGGCTCCGGTATTTGAAGAGATACTGTTTCGCGGCTTTATACTCCAGGCTTTTATGATGTGGGCACCGCGTCAGCGTATCGCCTGCTCGCTGCTGGCCTCGATTATTTTCGCCGCCATGCATACCCAGTACGTGCATCTGCAAACCATGATTGCCCTGATGATACTTTCGCTGCTGCTGTGTGCGGCACGCATAATCTCTGGCGGACTAAAACTACCGATATTCCTCCATATGCTGAACAACCTCCTGGGCATCGGTCCAATGCTGTGGAGCGCTCTCAGTCAATAGCTATCGCTTCCTGGCGCTGACGGGAAATTTATAACCGTTTTTTTTGGCTTATAACTTCCAGGCATAACGATAGCGAATAATCTACTATTATTCTTATCGCTTGTTCCCTTACACTCGCCAAAAATGTCACCTCAGGAAACGTCATGAAAATTGCAGTCCCTTCTGTTATCGCCCTGGCACTGGCAGCATCCTTTGCTGCATCGGCCGCGACGCCTGCTGACACTCTGGTTATCGCCCAGTCCATCGATGATGCGAAAAGCTTCGATCCGGCAGATGGCTTCGAACTGACCTCAGTACAGGCATTCACTAACCTGTATCAGCGCCTGGTGCAGTCTGACCCGCAAAATCCGATCGATCTCAAACCTACGCTCGCCACCAGCTGGACTCCGGGCAGCGATAACCGCAGCATGACGTTTACCCTGCGTGAAGGGGCCAAATTTGCCTCTGGCAATCCGCTGCGCCCGGAAGATGTGATCTTCTCGCTGTCGCGTGTGGTCAAACTTAATCTCGACCCCTCCTTTATTCTGACCCAGCTGGGCTGGACAAAAGAGAATGTCGACGCCCAGCTTAAGAAGATCGACGATAATCATGTGCAGATCAGCTGGAGCGCGAATGTCAGTCCGACCTATGTCCTGAGCCTGCTGGCCGCACCGGTTTCATCCATCGTTGATGAAAAAACCGTGACCGCGCACGAGCAGAACGGCGATCTGGGTAATAAGTGGCTGGCGCTGAATTCCGCAGGCAGCGGCCCGTATCAGATTCGCAAATACATTCCTCATGAGGTGGTGCTGTTCAGCGCTAACCCGACCTCTCCGGCGGGTGCACCGAAGCTGAAGAATGTGCTGATTAAGAACGTGCCTGAACCTGCTGCCCGCCGCCTGCTGCTGGAGCAGGGGGATGCCGATATTGCGCGTAACCTGGGTGCTGACCAGATGGCGTCCCTGAAAGGGAAAGCGGGCGTGAAAACCCTCGCGGTGCCAATGGCCTCTCTGTATTACATTCAGTTCAACATTGATGCTAACCCGGTGCTGAAAAACCCGGCACTGTGGGAAGCTTCGCGCTATCTGTTCGACTATAAAGGCATCGCTAACGACCTGCTGAAAGGTCAGTTCCAGGTGCATCAGTCATTCCTGCCGGAAGGTTTCCTCGGCGCGCTGAATGAAAACCCGTACAGCTACGACCCGGAAAAAGCCAAAGCGATTCTGAAAAAGGCGGGCCTGACCAACGTCAGCTTTAAGCTGGCCGTCAGCAACCAGCCGCCGTATCTGGATATTGCCCAGGCATTACAGGCAAGCTTTGCCAAAGGTGGCGTAAAAGTTGAGGTGCAGCCGGGTATCAGCTCTGAAGTAGCCACCCGCGTGAAAGCCCATCAGTACGAATCAACCCTGAATGCCTGGGGCGCGGACTATTTCGATCCGAATACCAACGCCGCCGCCTTTGCCTATAATCCTGAAGATGGCAGCAAAACGCTGGCATGGCGCTCTAACTGGCATATTCCTGAACTGAGCAAGCAGACGCTGGCCGCCACGGCAGAAACCGATAAAGCTAAACGCGTTGAGCTGTATGAAAAAATGCAGCGCGAAGTGCAGAAAAACTCACCGTATGTTATCGGCATGCAGGCCAGGAATCTGGTGGCGCTGCGCGATAACCTGAAAGGCTACGTGCAGGGGATCAACCCGGATATGGTTTACTACAGCCAGGTCACCAAGTAATGGCGGTAGCCGAACACAGCGCCGGGTCTTCTGCCCGGCTTTTCTGGCGCCGTAGCGGTGGGGCACTCAGTGCCCTGCTCTCGCTGGTGGTGACGCTGCTGGGGCTGCTGGTGTTTACCTTTGCTCTCTCGCATCTTTCCCCGGTCGATCCGGTATTGCAAATCGCAGGCGATCACGCCAGCGAGTCTACCTATGCTCAGGTGCGCGCCAGCCTCGGGCTTGATCAGCCGGTACCGCTGCAATTCTGGCACTATCTGGAACACTTAGTGCGCGGCGATCTTGGTATCTCCAGCATCACTAATCAGCCCGTTGCCAGCGATCTGCTGCGCACCTTCCCGGCCACTATTGAGCTGGCGACGTGCGCGATGATCTTTGGTGCGGTGTTTGGCATTTTGCTGGCACTGCTGGCAGCATGGAAGCCAGGCAGCGTGCTGGATAACGTGGCGCGTATGATCTCCCTGCTGGGCTATTCGGTGCCGGTTTTCTGGCTCGGATTGCTCGGATTGCTGCTGTTCTACGCGGTGCTGCACTGGTCTGCCGGGCCGGGACGTCTGGATGATATCTGGATTTACACCCTGGAACCGAAGACCGGTCTGGTGCTGATCGACAGCTGGCTCTCCGGTGATATGGAGATGTTCCGCAACGCCATTGCTCACCTGTGGCTGCCGGTGGTGGTGCTCGGCCTGCTATCGATGGCAACCATTACCCGCCTGCTGCGCGCAGCTCTGCTGGAAGAGAGCAGTAAAGAGTATGTCACTCTTGCTCGTGCCAAAGGTGCGAGCCGTGGGCGTATTCTCCTGCTGCATATTTTCCCTAACGTACGCGGGACGCTGATTACCGTGCTGGCGCTCTCTTATGCCACGCTGCTGGAAGGTTCGGTGCTGACTGAAACCGTCTTTGCCTGGCCTGGCGTCGGGCGTTATATGACCACCGCGCTGTTCGCCTCCGATACCCCGGCGATCCTCGGCTCCACCCTGCTGATTGGCGGCTGCTTTATCGCCATCAATGCGCTGGCGGATGCGTTAACTTATCTGACCGACCCGAGAACCCGATGACGCAATCTCTTTCTGAAACTGCAAGCGTCAAGCCGCGCGCGCGGCGTACACGTCGTAATATTACGCTAACCATTGGCCTTAGCCTGGTTGCCCTGTTGATTTTTGCCGCGCTGTTTGCACCGCTGCTGGCCCCCTTTGATCCCAATGCCCAGGAGATGGGCGTGCGCCTGATGCCGCCTTCCGCCAGCCACTGGCTGGGCACCGATGGTTTTGGCCGCGACCTGTTATCCCGGGTGATTTACGGCGCACGGCCTACCCTGCTGCTGGTGTCGCTGATTCTGGTACTGACCATTCCGGTAGGCATGCTGATCGGTATCAGCGCCGGTTATCTCGGCGGCTGGAGTGAGCGCGTACTGATGCGTATCACCGATATTTTTCTCTCGCTACCTAATCTGGTGATTGCGCTGGCGCTGGTGGCCATGATGGGACCAGGATTAATGAACGGTGCACTGGCGCTGGCGCTGACCAGCTGGCCGCCATTCGCACGCCAGGCACGAGCAGAGACGCTGGCGCTGCGCCGTAGCGACTATCTTGCCGCCGCGCGAATGCAGGGAATTAACGGCATACGTCTGATGTTTGGCCATATTTTGCCGCTCTGCCTGCCAACTGCCGTGGTGCGCGCCGCCCTGAGCCTCGGAGGGATTATTCTCTCCGCAGCGGGCCTCGGGTTCCTCGGTATGGGCATTCAGCCGCCGACCGCTGAATGGGGTTCGATGGTGGCCGAAGGCAGCAAAGTGATTTTTGATCAGTGGTGGGTGGCTGCCGTTCCCGGTGGCGCGATTCTGTTCGCCAGCCTGGCATTTAACCTGACAGGCGATGGCCTGCGTGACCGACTGGATACCCGCAATGGCAACTGATTCCTCTGCACAGATCGTCGCTGACGGTTTGACGATTAGCAGCGCTGACGGTATAGCGCTGGTGAAAAATATCAGCTTTACCCTTGGACGTGAGCGCGTGGCGCTGGTCGGGGAGTCCGGCTCCGGAAAATCATTAACCGCACGCTCGCTGATGGGGCTGCTGGCCCCGTCACTGCAAGTTCAGGCCAACACGCTGAGTATCGCCGGTGAGGATGCCCTGACGCTTAACGAACGGCGCTGGAGCCAGCTGCGCGGCAGTCAGCTTGGCATGGTGATGCAGGATCCGAAATACGCGCTCAATCCACTGCGCACCATTGGCTGGCAGGTAGCAGAACCTCTGAAGCTGCATGGCCGTTTCAGCCGTGCGGAAATCAAAGAAAAGGTCTGCGATATGCTTGATGCCGTCGGCCTGCCGCAGCCAGCAGAGCAGATGAAACGCTATCCGCATCAGCTCTCCGGCGGTATGGGTCAGCGCGTTATGCTGGCCATGGCGCTGATCGCCGAACCGCGTTTTCTGATCGCCGACGAACCCACCTCCGCACTCGATCACGCGATGCGCGATCAGGTGCTGGGACTGATCCGCAACCTGGTGGAGCAGCGTAATATGGGCCTGCTGCTGATCAGCCACGATCTGCAACAGGTTTCTGAACATTGCGAGCGCGTGATGGTGATGTATCAGGGCGAAGTGCTCGATCAGCTGGCGGCGGCAGATTTACCGAATGCTACTCATCCCTACACCCGTACGCTGTGGTCATGCCGCCCGAACAAATCAACCCGGGGTAAACCGCTGCCGGTACTGGATCGCGAAGCGCTGGCAAGGGGACTCAGCCATGATTGAATTATCCCAACTGAGCGTGGCTCACAAGCAGGGCTATGACCTGCGTACCGTTGTCCATGATGTGACGCTTTCAGTTAGTCCCGGTGAATGTTTCGGGCTGGTTGGCCCTTCCGGCTGTGGAAAATCGTCGCTGCTATGGGTGATGGCGGGATTAAATCCGCACTGGCAGGGCGAGATGCAGCTGGCGGGTCATCAGGCGCAGCCGGGCAAGCCATTTACCGGGCAGCTCAGACGTGATGTACAGATGGTATTTCAGGATCCGTATGCCTCACTGCATCCCCGCCATCGCCTGCGTCGTACCCTGGCCGAGCCGCTGAAACTGCTCAAAACAGACAATATTAATGATCGCATCGATCAGGGCTTCCGACATGTCGGACTGGATCCGGCCCTCGCCGATCGCTATCCGCATCAGATTTCTGGCGGTCAGCGTCAGCGCGTTGCCATCGTACGGGCACTGCTGCTTGAACCTAAAATCCTGCTGCTGGACGAACCCACCTCAGCGCTGGATATGTCGGTGCAGGCAGAGATCCTCAATCTGCTGAATCAGCTTAAACAGCAGGACAACCTGACGATGGTACTGGTGAGCCACGATCCGGATGTGATCGACCATATGTGCGATCGCGCCGTACAGATGGCGCAGGGCCGTATCGTTGGTTAACCTGGTTCTGTTTTTAACAGCTAACCATAGTCAAATACGGCATTTCTGATCGCAAAAGTATCCGCCTATAGTCCTGATATCTCTCCCGTTTCAGGACTCTCTTCATGCAAAAACTTGTTCCACTGCTCCTTGCCAGCACGCTGGCTTTAACCTATAGCGCTCAGGCCGCTACTCCTGCCGATACGCTGGTGGTGGCTCTCTCACTTGACGGGATTATCAGCTTCGATCCTGCGGAAAGTTTTGAGACCGTCAGCACCAGCAGCCTGCGTAATGTTTACCAGACGCTGGTGGCCCCGGAGATCCACAACGAGCGCAACCTTACCCCAGCTCTCGCCAGCAAATGGCAGCCGGGCAGCACGGATCACAGCCTGCTGTTTACGTTAAAGCCCGGACAGAAGTTTGCCAGCGGTAACCCGGTCACCAGCGACGATGTGATCTACTCGCTGACGCGCGCGGTTAAGCTGAATAAAACTCCGGTATTTATTCTGGGCGAATTCGGCTGGACACCAGAAAATATTGATACGCAGTTCACGCGAAAAAGCGACTCGCAGTTTGAGCTGCGCTGGCAGTCAGCCATTGGCCAGGATCTGGCGCTGCGCCTGCTGACTTCTGCCGTGGCCTCAACGGTGGACAGCAAGCTGGTGCAGCAGCATGTCAGCCAGCAGGATTACGGCAATAACTGGCTACGTACCCATTCCGCAGGCAGCGGTGCCTATACCATCAGCAAATATGTGCCACAGCAGGCGCTGGTGCTGGAACAAAATCCTCATGCGCAGCCTGCCCCACACCTGAAGCGTGTGCTGCTAAAAAGCGTGGCCGATGCCGGATCACGCCGACTGCTGCTGGAAAAAGGCGATGCTGACGTAGCTTATGACCTGGGGGCAGACCAGTTCGCCACGCTGAAAAATCAGACCAATGTGCGCGTTGCCAGCTACCCTTCCAGCCTGATTTATTATCTGGCGTTCAACACCCAGGATAAGCAGCAGCCCGCGCTGGGTAATCCGGCACTGTGGCAGGCTGCCCGCTGGCTGGTAGATTACAGCAGCCTCTCCACGCAGCTGCTGAAGGGCCAGTATCAACCCCATCAGGCCTTCCTGCCTGCCGGTTTCGACGGTGCACTGACCAGTCAACCTTTCCATTACGACCTGGCGAAAGCCAAGGCCATTCTGGCAAAAGGCGGGATTAAGCCTGGTACTCGTTTCTCATTGACGATAATTAATCAGCCGCCGTACAGCGATGTGGCGCAGGCATTACAGGCCAGCTTTGCCAGGGCCGATATTCAGATAGATATTCAGCCGGTGGCTGAATCCGAGCTGTGGGGAAAAATGCGTGGACGTAATTTTCAGTCGATCTTTATTTACTGGGGCGCGGATTACGTTGATGCCAACAGCAATGCCAGCACCTTCGCCTATAACGTTGCAGGAGGGCCGAAAACGCTGGCCTGGCGTATTGGCTGGAATATTCCAGAGCTGAGTGCCAAAACCCGTGCGGCGGCGGCAGAAAGCGATGTCAAAAAACGTACCGCGCTGTATCAGGAGTTGCAAACCGATATCGAGCAGAACTCGCCGTACGTGGTGACGTTACAGGGGCAAAAACAGGTTGGCTTAGGTAAAAATATTGACGGGGATTATCAGGGGATTGGCAACAGTCTGCTCTATTTCGATCTGGTCAGTAAAAAATAGTGAACCTCAGCTACGGGCCGCGACCCGTAGCTGCAAAACAGGTCTCACTGAGACGCGTCTCAGGAGATGGCGGATTCTGACGAGTGCTTGTGCTTTTCTGCTTCGAAGTGAGTTTTAAACTGCTCGTAGATCGAGATCATATTGGCCGCATCGCCCTGTAACGGGCTTAATTTACCTGCGCGAACCAGTTCAATCACTAATTGTAAGGCAGCCTGTTTTGGGCTGTTGGACGGGTGTGCAATTTCATTCGACATATCAAATTCCGCTAAACCAGTGAGGTAAGGCACTTTAGCAAGTTTGAACGTCGGGCGACATCCTTTTTGCCCACAGACCGCACCGCCAAAAACCTGTACAATAAAAATTAATGTTGTACAAGTTTGTGCCCGACAGGTAGAGTAGCCCCCGTAACGAATTATGCATTTGCATGGCCTCGGGAAGTGTTGCTGGGTTTCCCACTTCCCGAGGCTCATTTTTTCCCCCTCCCCCCCACTACTCCATCCCCCGTTAATCAAAATGTGCCCGAGGCAAATTTTTGTGACTTACGACAAAGTAAAATTACAGAAATAGATTAAATTTTAATCACACCTATTGGTTCAAGGAGGAGGATATGAAACGTCAACCGGTTGCCTCATCTGCAATTCACTCTGTTGGCTACGATGCTGACAAACGGATACTTGAAGTGGAACTGCGCGGTAGCGGAACATCGACTTACCGTGATGTTCCACTTACTACCTGGCATTTTTTTATGGCAGCGCCGTCGAAAGGTCTGTTCTTTTATCAGCACATTAACCATCGGTTTTCACAGCATTAATCACTGTGCTTCAGGGCGGAAACACGTTTGTTTCCGCCTTTACTTCAGATCCAGTCAAATTAAGAGTATTCTCATAGAGAAGCGCCCCCATTAACACCGATATTGCCCCAGATTTATGACAAGTTACGGTCGTAATGTGATCGGGTCGTAGTGACCTGCGCTGAATGCAATAACAGCAAGGCTAATGGAGGGCACCCTATGTCGCAGTTTAGCGACAAAACAGACATCACCGCAGCTATTCCGCTCATTCTCCTGATGGCCGGTCTGAGCCTTTTTACGCCTTTTTCCACGGCAGAAAAAAGGGTTATTTCTTTATCCCAGGAGCAGGATGGCGGCGATGCAGGCCGTGCCTGTATCTATGTTCATCAAGGTAAAGCTGAGTTTCGCATCGTCAAACCCGGCGAATCCTGCGCCCCGGAAATTACTGTCAACATTCAGAAAAGTTAGTTAATGCTAATTTTTGCAGGTTAAACAGCAGACTTCAGCAGAGATATGATACCTTTATGGGAGTGAATACCTGCAGCTACTATGCAGCGTAGCCCTTTGGCAAAGGAATCAGTTGTTTGAAAACCCTGAATATTAAACTGTTAACGCTTATCGCCACCTACCTGGTCATTTTGTTACATACCGCGGCGATCCCGTTTAGCACCTTTCATAGTGCATGGTCGATAGCGGTCATGTATGACGCGTTGGGGCGAATTTCGTTTCCCTTATTTTTGCTGATCGCCGGTTACATCTCGCTGAATAAAAATGAATCACTGCTAAGTACATTGAAAACGCGCGTGCTGGATCTGCTGTTACCGCTGATCGCCTGGACTGTGATTTATTTTATTTACAACCGTATGGCTAACGGCAGTACCACCGCATTTAGTCTGCTCGATCTTCTCAGTACCCCGGCCTACGGGCATCTGTGGTTTATCTATACCCTGATCCTGCTGTTTCTGGTGACTCCGCTGCTCAATACCTTTATTCAGCACGGCAGCCAGCAGCGAATAAACTACATTCTTGCCGTCTGGTTCGCACTGGCTTCCGTATATATGCTGTTTGATAATTTCAAAGAGACCGTACTGGAAAATCACCCTGCACAGATCCCCAGTAATATTGATATGGTGGTCTACCTTTCAGGCTTTTATATTATTGGTGGAGTAGTTCGTCGATATAAGCTGTCGCCAAAAGTTACAATTGCGACAATTATATTTATCCTGAGCGCGGTATTAACCGCCGTGATGGGGTATTCACTGTCGATAAGTATTGGTGAACCAAACGAGATTTTCCTGTTCTATTCTGCGCCAACTATTGTGACTCTCGCGCTGGCCTGCTTCTTTATGCTGCTCAACGCCCCGCTGCAATTTTCACGGCGGGTGAATCTGATTATCCGCACCCTGGCCAGACTCAGTGTCGGGATATTCTTTGTGCATATGCTGGTGCTGGAAACGTTACTGCGGCTGTGGTCGGTGAGCTTTAATGATTACTATTCGGTACTGAGTATTCCTGGCGTCGCACTGGTCAGCTTTATGGTGTCAGCACTGCTGATCTATCTGATGGAACGCGTTCCCGGGCTTAAGCGCCTGACCTGATAGCGGTACAATGGCCGTTCAGTGAACTACTGAACGGCCGCTGACGTACGGCAACAAAAGCACCGTTTACAGACAGGGTATCAGAACCTTGCCTCCGCAAATTTGTGCGGTTGGTTGATCGCCCGACGGGCAATCCAATAGAGTAGAATACGCTCGTCATCCTGATCCTGGTCGGCCATCGCCAGCAGCTTTAAGCCCAGCGTGGATTTGTTAACCGGCTGCCCCGTAATACTCAGGTCAACCACTGCTTTCCCGATGATATTACACACTTCTTCTTCGCTTGAAACTGGTACCGCTTCTTCAGTGCTCATCTTGTCCTCCTCTTGGGTTAAAGATTAAGCATAGCAAAGCTGTGACAATAACAAGTCAGAGTCGGATCTATCTCATTACAGGCTGCGACTGGCCCAGGGTAACTGCGCCAGGGAATGACCACGATAGACCCACGCAGGCGGCAGATTCGCCAGCACGCGCGTACGGTTCCAGGCAAAATAACCGGACAGTAGCGGTTCGCAAAGGGAAGTGTACTGGAACTGAACGAATACACCGTCAGCACTCAGCTGTGAGGCTGCCTGTTGCAAAATACGGTGGCGCACTTCATGGGGCAGCGACAGCAGCGGCAGGCCAGAAAATATCGCATCAAACTCACCGCTCAGTGTCTCCGCTGATTCGCCACTCACCTGTAAACGCGTATCCTGAAGTGCCGCCAGCCGCGGGTGAAAACGCGGATTGGTTTCAAAGGTCAGCAGGCTGGCATCCGGGCGCATTCGGGTTAACAGATGTCGGGTTAATACGCCGTCCCCTGCTCCCAGCTCGGCAATACGCAGGCTGCGCTGCCAGTCCACAGCATCTGACATAGTTTTGCACAGTGCCTGTGATGAAGGGGCGATGGTGCCCGTCTTACGGGGGTCTGCAATAAACTCCTGAAGATACCCGGTTTTATTCTTGATATACGACAGTGCGGATAACAACATATTCCCCTCAGTTCAGCGCGGCAGTCTCCAGTAGGCCATATCTGGCTTAACAAGTTCTTAAAACCTTGGGGATTTGGTTAAAACCAGGATTAATCGCAAACTTTCCGGGAGGGAAGTGGCCAATTACCGGGAAAAGGGCATATTCTGAAAAACGGGCTGATTTTCCAGCCATCTCCGGACACGTTTCACAACCAGCATTACCCGCGATTGATAACGGAAAATTCTCACCCGCATTGCGCCGCTGCGCTAAAAGCGACTATGACATTATTATGACGGTAAAAAAGACCAGCTATAGCTGGATCTTTTTCCCGTCCAGAGGGGCTGGAGTCGCAATCGATCGGCTGTGAGATGGCCATATCACAACACCTTAAATCTTATTATCCTTCCCTGGCAGCACCTGCTGTCTCCATGCCCGAGGATAATAAAATGAAATATATTAAGTCAGTTTTTCTGCTGGTATTACTGGCAGGCAGCGCCAACACCTGGGCCGTCACCGGTGCAGGTGAGGCAGCGGGCAGTAGCGCGTCATCCATGTCAGACGGCACATCAGATGCAGTCGGCGTGGGCGTAGTCGCTGCTTTGCTGGGCGTTGCCCTTGCTACATACGGCGGCGGCGATGGTTCTAACACCGGGACAACGACCACAACAACATCTACCGTTTCCCGCTAGTTTTTATTTAGCACACAGCATTTAATGGCCCTGCGATTTCGCCGGGCCATTTCTGTATTGATTACTCCACTTCCGGCAACGCCAGCAGCACCTGCTCAACTTTTCTGCGCTCAGTACTATCCAGCCCCAATAGCGGACGTGGCAGTTCAGGCTGGCAAATCCCCAGAATATCCGCAGCTGCATACATCACGCGCAGGCTGCTCAGACTCTGGAATAACTGCCACAGCGGTTCCAGCTGCTGATTGAGTTCCGCAACCTTTTCGCTCTCGCCTGCCTGTGCTGCGCAGGTTAATGCCAGCGCCTGCCGGGGCAACAGTCCTCCCATAACGCTAAACCACAGGTCGCCTCCCGCCAGTAATGCTCCGGCTGCATGCCAGTCGCCGCTATAGCCAACGGCAAAACCGGCGGGAAATAACGAACGCAGCCCGGCCACATCACCCTGATTCAGATCCGCCTGGCCGGGCTGTTTCAGCGCCCTGATCTGTGGCAGTGTTGCCAGCCGTGTTAACAGCGCAGGGGTGAAGGTAAAGTGAGTCGTGCCGGGATTATTGTAGATACAGACAGGCAGGCTGCTGCTTTGTGCGACAGCGGCATAATGCTGGAATACTTCTTCTTCACGTAACGGCGTGTAGGATACTGGCGCAAGTAAAATACCTCGTGCTCCGGCGCGTTCTGCATCTTCAGCCAGCCTGCAGGCATCATCAGTGCGCAGTGCTCCGGCGCTGGCGATTAGCGGAATATCTGCGCCAAGACAGTCAGCTGCGGCTTCAATGGCGCGCTGCTTCTGTTCGCGGCTCAGATAAGCATACAGCCCGGTACTGCCAAGTAGCCCCACCGAGTCCACGCCTGCCTGTTTCAGTCTGAGCAACACCTTTTCCAGGGCAGGGATATCAACCACACCGGCCGCATTTGTCGGCGTTATGGGGAAAGCAGAGAGTCCGTTAAACTGCATGACAAAAACTCCTGATATAACAGAAAAAGCGCGGCAACGATTTGTAATAAAAACAAAACTGACCAGCACAAGGGGATTACACTCCCGGGGAGTTGTCGCCTATACTCTATTTCAGCTTCAGTCCCTTTTCGGTCAAAGGAGTGAGTCATGTTAATCGGCTTCGTATTACTCGTCAGTGCCTGTGGATATGATGCTTGTGACGCGCTTCCGGTTTCCGAGCATATCTATCCCACCCGAAGCGCCTGTGAACAGATGGCTGAACGTATTCTTAAACGTCGTCCAAACGTCGTACTGCTCTGCGGCGAGGTTTATCGTTAGCTCTCTTCGGTCGATGCCGCGTCATCTACATATCGTGTGACCGCCAGCAGGCGGTTAACGTGTGTCAGCAGCAGATCAACATCGGTTTGTAGAAAACCGTCGCCGCTGCGTGACGCCGTCAGTACTGCATTGTTAATATTTTCCGAGATGGAGGATGACCCTTCTTTACCTGCGGTCAACAGCAGCGCGGCAATCAGCAGTGACTGCGCTTCCACCTGGGCTGTCAGCTCTTTCGTATCAACATCCATTTTGGCGAGCTTCATTAAAATATCGATGACCAGTTGCTTCATGTCGCTATTATCCATCCGTATCAGATTATCCGTATGAAATTACCACTGTCCCTAATCCGGGTAAACAGTGCAGGCGGGGTGATAAAGCAATTTATCGCGATTTCCAGACAATCTCTCAGAACGCACTTTCGCCTTCGTCTGATAGCGCAAACTGAACTCAGCTGCCAGACTTCTCCGAAACCCATGAGGAGAACCTAATGTTCCGTTTTATTTGCTCTCTGTTTTCCAGCCCGGAATCCCTGTTGCAGGTGATGAGCCAGCGCGATATCGCCGAATCTATTGAAGAGGGAGAACGTATTCTGATTGATGAAGATGGCTGTGCGATGGTGAATTTTTCCAGTTACGAGGTGCACGAAGACTTTGCCCGCCACGTTAATGAACTGAAGGGGGCGTAAAATGGGAACGGCGATATTTATGGTGCTGATGGTGTGCGGCTATTGGTACACCAGCCGCGACCTCTCTACCCGGTTTAAAATCAAACGCTCATTCGGCTGGGATGTTTACTTCCTGGTTGCGCTATATGGCTGCATCTTTGTACTTCAGGGGGTGCTGGCTACCGGGCTGATCTGGCTGCTGCTGCTGGCTATTTCAGCAACGTTTAATGCGATCCCATCGCTGGCTGACGGCCTGCATCATCAGTGGCAGATCGAGTTTATGACCTGGAGCTTTTTAGGCATTCAGGCACCGGTAGTGATCATGCTGACCTTTGCGGTGGCCTTCTGCCTGTATCGCTCAAGCTGGTCAGGCAGCGCCCGGCTGGACAGCAGCGGCAGAAAAAAACTGTATAAGAAGCTCTCCAAATCAAATGGCGTCGAAGGACTGCTGTTTCAGTGTATGGAGGAGGGAGAGCTGGCATGGATCACGCTTAAATCGCGCCGCATCTATATCGGCATGATCCACGCCGCTTCGTATGACAATGTCGCTACCGCAAACGTGGTGCTGATCCCGATGTTGAGCGGCTACCGCGACGGCAAAAGTCTTAACTTATGCATTGAGCATAACTACAGCCGCTGGTACGCCGAGCATGGCATCACGCTGGACTCAGAACCGAAATCAGCGATGGCATTCCGTAAGGTGATTATGCTTGAACAGATTGAGAGCCTGTCGCTGTTTGATGCAGCCAGCGCCAGCGCACTGGCGCGCTAGCCTTAAAATAACAGTGAAATCAGCCAGAACCCGGCGAAAGTCATCAGCAGTGATCCAATAACATGCACGGTGACCGAGACCATAGCCCAGAGATAGTTTCCCGCCTGTAGCAGCGTAACGACCTCCAGCGAAAAGGTGGAGAAAGTGGTCATTCCGCCGCACAGCCCGGTGGTGATCAGCAGCTTCCAGGCGGGGTCGATCCCCGGGTGGCGCACAAACCACGCTACCGTTGCGCCAATAATAAAACCGCCCACCAGATTAACCAGCAGCGTACCGGGTGGCAGATTGGGAAACAGAGAGTTCAGACGTACGGCCAGCAGCCAGCGGATCACACAGCCCGCGCAGCCGCCAATCATGACAGCCAGTAATGGTTTCAACATAAAATCCTCAGGATGGAGAGGAAGGCACCAGCAGGCGGATGACAAATAGCCTGACAGACCGACCTCTGGTTTAACAGAGTCAGGGTTATCAGGCGTCATCAGCCCTTTATATTCAGGGCGGTTGGGAAAGGTGGAACACCATCACCTTGTGGTGTTTAAGATAATCAGCGCCCGGAGGTTTTGCAAGGGGCAGTGCAGACCCGCAAGCGCACCTGAATTCAACAATTTGTTGATTACTAAACTCCTCGTTGATATTCTGCCCTCTTATTTTCTTACCCGCGTAGAGACCTCATGTCTGCTCATACCCCGGCTATTACTCGCGAACGTGCTCTGATTCTGCAAACGCTACGCGCTGCCGTCACGGCGCTCGGCTCCGTGGTCGGTCGCAATACTGAAATCGTCCTCCATGACCTGGATCATCCGGAAAAATCGGTGCTGGCGATTGCTAACGGCCATGTTACCGGCCGCAAACCGGGCAGCCCGGTGCTGGCGGTGCCCGTTGAAGATCAGGGACTGAAGACGTTACTCAATGATGATGCCCGCACGGGCGATAATACGCCGACGGTGATCCCCGACTACCCTACCCGGGGTAAAAACGGTCAGACGCTCCGCAGCGCCACCGCACTCTATCGCGACAGCAACGGCCAGCCGTTTGCCGCGCTCTGTATCAATACCGATAACAGCGAACTGCTGGCGGCGCAGCGCTGCCTTAACAGCCTGCTTAACGGCGCGGACAGCACACAGCAACCGGCGGAGGAGAGCGCGGATATGGAGCAGCTGATGACCGATATCATTGCTGATTCACTAAATGAAATGAACGGCGATGCGCGCCTTTCGCGTAAACAGGCCAAGCTGGCGGCGGTACGGAAAATGCAGGATCGCGGCATGTTTATTGTTAAAGGCGGTATTGAGAAAGCGGCGGCGGCGCTCGGCGTCACCCGCTACACCATCTACAACTATCTGGATGAACTCCGCGATGAGCGGTCTGGGAACGCATCATGAGTCTGCATATTACTACCCCGCTTCTCTCCTCTCGTCCGCTGAGTCTGCTGGCCGGGCGCGAAGTACTGCTGAAAATGGAGGCGTTACAGCCGCCGGGATCATTTAAGATCCGCGGAATCGGGCTGGCCTGCGAAACTTACCAGCGCCAGGGGGCGCAGCGCTTTGTCTCCTCGTCGGGGGGAAATGCCGGGCTGGCCGTGGCCTGGGCCGGGCGTCATCTCGGCGTTGCCGTCACCGTAGTGGTGCCGGAAACCACTTCCCTGCGTGCGCAGGAGCTGCTGCGCCAGGAGCAGGCGGAGGTGATCGTTTACGGCAGTTCCTGGCAGGAGGCCAATCAATATGCCAGTTCGCTGCTCGGTGCACGGGATGCATTTCTCCACCCCTTCGACGATCCGCTGCTGTGGCAGGGGCATGCAAGCATGATTGATGAAGTGGCACAAAGCGGTATCAAACCGGATGCCGTGGTGCTGTCGGTAGGGGGCGGCGGCCTGCTGGCTGGAGTGGTCGCCGGGCTACAGCGTAACGGCTGGCGGGATGTTCCGGTGCTGGCAGTTGAAACCACAGGCGCAGCATCGTTCCACGCGGCACAGGCTGCCGGACACAGCGTTGAACTGGCTGAAATCAACAGCATCGCCTCTTCTTTGGGAGCCAAGCGGGTATGCGACCAGGCGTTACGCTGCGCCAGTGAGCACCCGATAGAGAGCCTGCTGGTTTCCGACCTGGCAGCCGTCAGCGCCTGCGAACGCTTTCTTGACGATCACCGAGTACTGGTAGAACCCGCCTGTGGAGCGAGCCTCGCGCTGGTCTATGAAGCACATCCGCAGATCGCCGCCTATCAAAAACTGCTGGTAATCGTCTGCGGCGGAGCCACCAGCAGCGTTGAGCAGCTGCAAAAAACAGCCGCTGCTTTACGTGGCTAATGTCACTGCGGAAACTCCCCTTGCGGCCAGTGATGCTAAAAGGGGAAGTTATTCAGCCTGTTCAGCAGTTTTTTATCTCGCGCTTTTAGTCCATTCTGGTTGTCACTTTCCCTTTCAGAGATGATCCGATGACCAGAAACCTCAGTAAAGATACCCAGGTCTGCATGTCACTGGCAGCACGACCGGGCAATTTTGGCACCCGTTTCCACAACTATCTGTATAACGCCCTCGATCTGGATTACCTCTACAAAGCCTTTACCACCAGCGATCTCACCGCTGCTATTGGCGGTGTACGGGCGCTGGGTATTCGCGGCTGCGCCATTTCAATGCCGTTTAAAGAGGCCTGTATTCCCCTGCTGGATGAGCTGGACGCCTCAGCTAAGGCCATCAATTCGGTGAATACCATCGTTAACACCAATGGCTACCTGAAAGCCTACAACACCGACTATATCGCCATCGTCAGCCTGCTGAAGCAGTATCAGGTGCCGGCCGGGCTGACTTTCGCCCTGCGCGGCAGCGGCGGCATGGCAAAAGCGGTCGCCTGCGCGTTAAAAGATAGCGGCTTTCATCAGGGTTTCATTATTGCGCGGAATGAGGAGCGTGGCCGCGAGCTGGCCGGGTTATATGGTTTTGAATGGCGTGCCGATCTCAATGGAATTCAGCCCGGACTGCTGATCAACGCCACACCAACCGGCATGGCAGGCGGTGCTGATGCCGACGAGCTGTCATTCGATAAAGCAGCCATTGATGCCGCCAGCGTGGTCTTTGAAGTAGTGGCATTGCCCGAGCTGACGCCGCTGGTGAAATATGCCCGCAGCCAGCAGAAAACAACGATTACCGGTTCAGAGGTGTTCGCCATCCAGGCGGTGGAGCAGTTCGCCCTGTATACCGGCGTGCGTCCGGATGACGCGCTGTTCCGGCAGGCCGCAGAGTATGCCCGTCAGTCATAACACCTGCTGCGGGCACCCCGCTCAACCGTGATTTTTCCGGTACTGTAGCGGGGTTTCCCCCATGCCTTTCCTAAACGTGCTGATAAAGTAGGTCACTTCAGCAAACCCCACCATCAGTGCAATCTGCTGAATGGAATGCGAGGTTTGCATCAGTAGTTCACAGGATTTACGCAGCCGAAAGGTAGTCAGGTAATCATGGATCATCTCCCCGGTTTCGACCTGAAAGCGTCGGGATACGTAGCTTTTTGAGCGTTCCAGCGCAGCCGCCAGCCGTGCAAGGCTGAATTTTTCCATGTAGTGATCCTCAATCCAGAACAGCACCAGCGTAGAGAGCCGGGAGGTATCTGCGGACACTGCGGGCGGGTTCTCCGGCAGCATGCCGAACAGCGAAAGCAGCAGACAGGCAACATGTTCAGCACTCAATGCCCCTCCGGCTGCGCGTGCGGCATAGCTGGAAAACAGATGATCAATATGCTGATGAATATTAGCCGCATCAAGCACCACGGCATCGCTGCCACGCTGTGAAAGCTGCTGTAGCTGATGCTGGTTTTGCGGGAACTCTTTCAGGATATTCAGCACTGCGTGGTGGTCAACATGAATAATGGTTCGCCGGTAACAGTCGCGTGCCCCCTCCTCCACCATAATTTTATGAATGGTAAAAGGTGGAAAGATAAACAGTCTGCCGGGGCGCATGGTGTACTGCTTGTTGCCCACCATCACCACGCCATACCCCTCCTCCACATACAGCACCTCAAGACACTGATGCCAGTGGTGATAGCGCACCGGATTAGCAAACAGTCGGCTAAACGACACGATACTGTCTTTTAGGGCAATCAGTTCCAGACGTTCATCTTCCACCATAGTGCAACCGTTTTAAATTTTAGGACGCTAAACACTAAGACTAAACCACCGTTTTAAATTTCAAAAATTCCCGATAATAAATAAATAGCAGATGTGACCGACATAACATTTCGGGCAACCGTCGATTCATTATTCTCTTGATGGAAAAGAGCGGATTACCGCAGAAAACGGGTAATAAAACACAGCAGAGTGAAAAATAAATCTGTTGTCCTGAAATACAGGAGTCAGTGAAGTATGTCAGACCACATCTTTAAAGAGACATTAACGCCCGCCCCCACCGGGGGAATCGATCGAGTAGCGTTTTATCAACAAATGCAGACGGCGAAAGAGCAGACGCTGACTCTGCTGAAACAGCGACTGACGCAGTTTGGTGAACGTTTTCCGGCTGAAAACTGTGTTAATGGCCGCTACCCGTTAACGGATAACGTGGAGTGGACCACCGGCTTCTGGACAGGACAGCTGTGGCTGGCATGGGAACTAAGCGGGGATAAAGCCTTTCTTCGGAGGGCGGAGCAACATGTTCGCTCCTTCGGTCAGCGCATTGCCAGCCGCCATGATACCAACACGCATGATCTGGGTTTTCTCTACACGCTATCCTGCGTCCCCGCCTGGCGGCTGACGGGCAACCGCGAAGCCCGTGGTTTCTCGCTGCTGGCAGCAGAAGCGCTGATGGAGCGCTTCCACCCCACTGCGCAGATTATCCAGGCTTGGGGCAACCTGAACGATCCGCAGGAAGCAGGACGGATGATTATTGACTGCAATATGAATCTGCCGCTGCTTTACTGGGCCAGCGAGCAGACCGGCGATCGCCGCTTTGCAGATGCCGCCCGCGCCCATATCCGCCAGGCTGCACGTTACCTGGTACGTTCCGATACCTCCACCTGGCACACCTACTATATGGATGTGGTTAGCGGTGCACCGCGTTACGGCAATACCCAGCAAGGCTATGCCGACGACTCCTGCTGGTCACGCGGCCAGGCGTGGGGAATTTATGGGTTTATGTTGAGCTACCGCTATACCGGCGACAAAAGCCTGCCTGAGCTGTCAAAACGCCTCGCCAATTACTTCCTCAATCGCCTGCCTGACGATGCCGTCTGCCACTGGGATCTGGCACTGCTGGGGAGTGATGCACTGCGTGACTCCTCGTCCGCTGCCATTGCGGTATGCGGGCTGCTGGAGCTGGTGAAGCAGCTGCCGGTGACCGACCCTGAACGCGAACAGTATCAGCAGTGGGCGATAGCTATTATGTCCTCACTGACCCGCAACTATCTGGTGAACAAAGATGACAACTGCGATGGCCTGTTGAAACACTCCGTCTATCACTTTGACAGCAATAAAGGTGTGGATGAGTGCTGCCTGTGGGGTGACTATTTCTATATGGAGGCGCTGGTGCGTATGACGCAGTGCTGGGAGCTTTACTGGTAAAAAGAACGATATTGCCCGGTTTTCCCTGGCAATATCACTATTAATAAAAAACCTCTGACCGGATAATAAAAAAATGAATAAAGATCACACATTGCTGTGGCTGGGTGCCGCTTGCGTATTATACTCCTCTACGGCTATATCGGCCGGAGGTTATATTGAAGCCCGCGAAGCTTATAATACAGCTTCAGATAAACATGAATTAGCCCTGCGCGCAGGATATGGTTTTGAAAATGGCGCAGGAATTATGTATACCAATGCTTACAGCACTCAACGCTGGGATGAATTTAAAACCAGCTATAACGAAATGGAAGGCTGGTATCCAATATATAAACCATCACCTGAACTTACGCTACAGCTAGGTGGAATCATTAACTCCAGCAAGGATGGTTCGGGTGGCGCCGCCTATGGTGACGTTAACTATAAATTCACACCTGATTTTAACGTCACCGCGCGCTACCGTTATAATCATAAAAACCATGACACCATTAACCTGTTGGGAGATAACGATAAAAATGATGTTCATCAGTTTATTATGTACTGGAACTACCGCATCAATGAAAGCTGGTCTTACACTTTTGAACCGGATTATTATATTGTCGTCAATGATTACCACCAAAAAAATGGCCGCGATAACAGCTGGGAATTAAACAACAAGCTGACCTGGAACTACACCCCACACTGGAAACCTTATATTGAGCTTTCATGGTTAGACCGCTGGATTGATTACAGTAAAGAACAGTATCGCATTCGCCTTGGTGTTCGCTACTACTTCTAGAAAAAATATAAATCATCAGGAATATTATCTGCCAGTTAATTAAACATCAAAAAAATCTTATTTATTTAAACCAGCGGTGTGACTTAGGTAACACTCTGAATTTATCACAAGCTGTTATGATCTTTTTCATAAGCCAGCTCAGGAGATAATAATGTCAGATCCAAAAAACCCATTGATAACTGAATCGGTTATCGGAGAATGCTGCGCTGATTTTACCGTGGATTATTGTCTATTAGTCCAGGATAAATTTTATGTTGCCTATTATAACCACGATCATTGTCTGACGGTTGCCAGCCGCTTACCGCAGGAGGAGTGCTGGCAGATTAGCCATCCTTTGGGAGAATGGCTGCCTGAAGTTCAGCGTTTTATGCATCAGACCGAATACGACAGCCACAACTATCTGACACTGGCTATCGACAGCCTGGGCTATATTCACCTCTCCGGGAATATGCATAAAGATAAGCTGGTCTATTTCCGCTCTGCCGGACCAGGTGATATCCATCATCTGGTGCAGCAGCCCATGACCGGACTGCGTGAAGAGAGCACCACTTATCCACTCTTTTTTACGGATGCCCGGGGTGAACTCCTGTTTCGTTATCGTGATGGTGAAAGCGGTAATGGCGACGATATTTACAACCGCTGGAATAGTCAGAGCCAGCGCTGGCAGCGTCTGTTAGAGCAGCCGCTGTTAAGCGGACACGGCCTGCGCAATGCCTATGCCCGCCTGCCCGTCGCTGGTCCCGATGGAATGTGGCATATGATCTGGATGTGGCGCGAAACTCCGCACTGTGAAACCAATCACTCATTATCTTATGCCCGCAGTGCCGATCTGCTGAACTGGACGCGCCACGACGGTCAGCCGCTGACGCTGCCAATCACGCTGGAGAGCGGCGACCTGATTGATGGCGCGCTTCCTGGAGAAGGGCTGATCAATATGAGCCAAAATCTCGGCTTCGACAGTAAAGGCAACCCGGTTGTGACTTACCACCGCTACGATGCGGCAGGCAATTCGCAGGCGTGGATCGCACGCGTTGAAGCAGGACGCTGGCATACCCGGCCCCTGAGTCAGTGGCATTTCCGCTGGGACTTTCGCGGCATGGGTTCTATCCCCGCAGATGTCATCATTTCTGCACCCTTTATATCAGAGGGCGATCTGTCAGTCAGTTTCACTCTGGCGGATGGCCGCTCTGGCCGCTGGCGCATTGCCGAGGATGACCTGCGGGTGATCGCCACAGAGAACGCCCACGTTCAGGCACTCTCCGCCGACTACTATCGCTGCCACCAGCATCTTCATCCACAGGCGGAAGTACAGCTAATTCCGGAGCTATATCGTCAGCCTCCGGCCCATTTCCTGCGCTGGGAAGCCTTGCCCATTCAGCGCGACACCGCCTCCGGGCTGGCGCTCAAGGCCGGTACGCTCTCGGTATTAAGCATTGACCAACATAATAATAAGGAATAAATCATGGTTACCTCCGTGGCTCACCGTTCCGCTTATATGCGGATCAGTACCTGTCTGTTCCTGTACTATTTTGCCTGGTCAATCAGCTGGTCTTTCCTTGCGATCTGGCTTGGCGATGTGGTTGGGTTCAGCAGTACGCAAATAGGCTATACCCTGTCAATCAATGCGCTGTTTGCCCTGGCAATTAAACCGATTTTTGGCTTTGTGATGGACAGGCTCGGCTTAAATAAAGGCCTGCTAATCGCCGTTGCCATCGCATCCATTTTCGCCGCTCCGTTCTTTATCTATCTTTATCAAAACCTGCTGCACAGTCACCGGCTACTGGGGATGGTGCTGGGCGGATTTTATCTTGGCACCGCCTACCTTTCCGGAGTGCTGGTATTTGAATCTTATGCCGATCGCTACAGCCGGGCCTGGGGATTTGAGTTTGGCCGGGTGCGGATGTGGGGCTCGCTGGGATGGGCAATGGCGTCCATCTTCGCCGGACAGCTGTTCAATCTCGATCCCCATTACAACTTCGCGATTACCTCCTGCGTGTCGCTGTTAGTGCTTATGATGCTGATGACGCTGAAAACCCGGGGTGAGGGCATTAACTGGCAGGCGGTTAACGAAGCCCGCAAAGATAAAGTGAGCGGCGGCGATGTGAAAGCACTGTTTCGTCATGGTCGTTTCTGGATACTGATGCTGTTTTATGGCGGCATAATCTGGATGATGCAGAGCGCCGAACAGCAATTCCCGCGCTATTTTGTCAGCTTCTTTGGCGACCATAAGTCGGGTAATGCGCTGCTGGGCTATATGGGATTTGTACAGTCAGCCTGTGAATTCCTGCTGATGTTTACCGTTCCCTGGCTGATTAACCGGGTTGGTGCGCGGAACGGTCTGCTGCTGGCGGGGTTTGTTATTGGTCTGCGACTGATCCTCTCCGGTTTCGCCACTGAACCCTGGATGATCGTTATTCTAAAACCATTTTATGGCCTTGAGATGTCACTGCTGCTGGTATCGATCTTCAAATTTCTCGCCAGCCATTTTGATAAGCGGCTGACCGGTACTATTTATATGGTATTGGGCTGCTTTAACTATCTTGGCATTACCGCTATCAACCCGATTGCCGGACACTTCTACGATCGGTACGGCTTTGCCAGCACCTATATCGTAATGGGAGCCATCGCCTGGCTGATTACCCTTGCTGGCTGCCGCTTCCTTGGCAGGCCGTTTAGCACCGGGCGAGCTGAGTCACACATCAGGCTAACGCAGTAATTTCCGGCTGGATGGCTTCTCCGCAAGGTTTACTTTAACATTAGCCTTCCAGCCGGATGAGTAACGGCACATCAGTATGGGGTAAACAATGGCAGTTACCGTGGTTCGCGGCAATATCTTCAACAGCAGGTGCACAACGCTGGTGAATACCGTTAATTGCAGCGGCTTTATGGGCCGCGGTATTGCGCTGGAGTTCCGCCTGCGTTACCCCGAAATGTTTGAGAAATATGCCCGAATCTGTACCAGCGGTCAGCTGAAACCCGGCCTGCTTTGGGTGTATCAGGCGGCTGACAGAACCGTACTGAATTTCCCCACTAAGGATGACTGGAGAGCGCCCTCAGAGATGCGCTTTATTCAGTCAGGACTGGAAAAATTTAGTGAGAAATACCAGGAGAAGGGGATCACATCGATCGCCTTTCCCCTGCTGGGTACCAGCAACGGCGGGCTGAATGAAGAGGATGTTCTGAAGTTGATGATCCAGTCGCTCTCCGGACTCAATATTGACGTCGAGATCTATCACTACCAGCCCGATGCCTCTGACGATCTATATCAGCGCTTTGAGGGAATGATTCTCGATCATTCCGCGACCGAGATCGCCACGTTAACCGGGGTCAGATCGCATATTATCAGCACGATACAAAGCGCGGTTAAATTACAACCTTACCATCAGATTAATCAGCTGATGTCGATTAAGGGCGTTGGTGAACAGACTCTGATTAAGCTGTTCGACTTTATGCGTCAGCAGCAAAGTATCGGACAGCTTACCCTGCACGATTAATGCAGGGTAAAGAAGCGCTGCGGGCTGACACTCAGTGTGATATGGCCAGGCAAGGTAATACTCTCCTGCGCGCAGTGCGCCAGAAAGCGCGATTTTGACCTTACCGAAGAAAAATGAAATGTATCAATAAATAGCGGATCAACCCGTTCAGGTATCAGCATTTCACTCATCATCAGCTGTTTTATCTTCTCATTTTCAGCCCACTCCTCGCTGAACACCGCCTCCCATTCCCACTGCGCTGCCTCAGCAATCGCACTGGTAAACGTCGCCGATCTTGCAGCAGCATTGTGATAGCTAAACAGGCTCTCCGGTAATAAACAGAGGGTGCGCCGCATCTCAACGATAGCAATCTGATCGGGGTGCTCTTTTTGAACCCGATAGAGCATGGCATTTTTTATATTGAAATAAAAAGGCACATAATGATGGATCGATTTCCTGAACACGGTTTCAATTTTACGCGATCGTGACTGGTTAATGTTCCGGTCGGAGATGTCGGTATATTCTGCAACTGCGCGATGCGATAGCAGTCCACGCGTCAGGATCCCAGCCAGGTTAGATTGATGGGTCATATGAAATACTTTGCTAAAGCGCAGCCGGCCTAAGTGCTGCTCTTTCATCAGGATCACCGCCGCCAGCCAGTCATCAAGTGGCACTTGATCAATGGTGCGCGGAGAAAAAGCAGTCTCAATCTGTTCAAAAACCGATGCAGGCAGGCCGGTGATCTTTTCTCGATCTTTATGCTGCGGCGTCAGGCCAATGTTCTTACAGGCACGCGTCAGACACTGCTGCATGCTGATATCGTTAACCAGCAAATCATCTTGGTTCTCTTTGACGGGTGTTGCCGCCGCATAAGTATCAAAATGTTCTTCAAACCGCTTCAGGTTATCTGCGCGAATATCGGTCTGCTGCTGCTGAAATTCTTTAATTAACTCGACCATTGTCTTACGCCCCGTGGATTCTGGCGATAAACGGAGTGTATTTTCAGCGGCAGTGGGAAGGGTAGCAACCGGGCGGGGCTTATTTATCGATGCCAGATCTGGCGCAGATTTTTTTTTCGAGTTATCGATAAATTTTCCAATAACCGCCAGCGCAATAATGGCAATCAAAAACCACATGAATCCATCCACCCAAATATAAGATTTTTCTTACTATACAGCAGAGGTGGAGGAAAATGTACGGAAAATCAGCATCCAACGGCGGCTTACAGATTCAGACTCTGGCTGAGAATGCCAATCATAGTGGTGACATTGACCCTCTGTTTTTGCTGCCGCTCCTGATCGTACATTTCCATCTGCCCGACGGGATCTTCGTGCGGCACAACAATGATAAAGCGCCCTCCCTGACGATCCGCATTGCGTTTAGAGGCGCCGATGCGCATTTCTGAGCAATCGTTCACAATACTCAGTTGTGGAAAGGCCTCTCTCAGCATGCGACCAATCCCAAGCGCATGTGCTCTGGCTTCCCAGGTACGTGAGATTATCACTACGTCGGTCATGCGCGCCTTCAGCCTGTTTTTGTTGGTGAGCTGCTGAAGACGCATTAATGGCTCAAGCATAAATGCAAATCCACAGGCGTATATCTTCCTGCCAAGCAGAGCGCTGGCACTGTGATCATAACGGCCACCACGGCATAGCAGAGTTCCCTCCTCCAGTTTATCGCTGTGCCACTCAAAAAAAGTATGACAGTAGGCATTCGCCGGGTAGAACGTCTTCACGACCGCAAACGGAATACCGGCACGGGTCAGCCCATTGAGTAACGACTCAAAGCGCTGGCGTGAGGATGCCGATACAAAAGTTTCAAGTTCAGGTGCTTTACTCCGCAAGGTGGCAAGCAGGATATCCGTTGATTGCAAAAGTTTTTCTGGCTTATCTGCCAGCCAGTCAATCCACTGCTCTTTGAGAAAGGGAATAAAGGGCTGGTAATACTCGCGCAGGGCCTGACGGAAGGTAAAAAACTCCTGAGCAGTGCCCGGAGTATTTATCTTCAACTCAATATGGCTTTCCAGCCGCAGAGATTTAAAGAAGTCATACTGTAAAATAAAATGTTCCAGCTCAATATCCACATGCGGATAACCGAAAGCCTCAATACCCAGCTGCTGATACTGTTCAATATGATTATGTTCATCTTTCGGTTCGCGGAACATCGCCCCCAGATACCACAGCTTACTGGTTGATTGCAGATCCCGGTGTTGGCCGATAGCACGCAGGCAACCCAGAGTTCCTTCACGCCGTAACAGCGTTGGGTGATCAATGGAAATCAGGCTCTCTCCGGCATCATCATGAGCAAAATCAGGTATCTGCCTTAACGACTCTCCCCAACGCTCCAGCAAGGGCAGCCTGATTTCATGATAGCAATAGCGCTGCAACAGCTGTGACGCCTGATTTTCCAGCCATACCCAATCCATCACCTGATTATGGTAGTACTTCCTTGGCCTGCCAGGCAGTCGCGGCCTGACACGACGATGCAGTGAGAACTCAATCTGCTGGCAGAAACCCGGTGTACCCAGCACACAATTCTGGCTGAGACAGCGGGTAATTTTTTGCAGGATCGCCGGGCTGAGGGCCGCCTGAATAAAACGGCGATACTGTAATGCTTGTTCAGCAGCATTTTTCCCTAACTTCAGATACTCATCATGGGCAGTGATCCTGACTAATTTTTCCTCACCGATATTATGACGATAGCTACTCCTTATAGGTAAATCATGCTTATCTGTCATACCGGTATCGATATATTGCTGGACAAGTAAAAAATATGCGCCGGGTTCAATCAGACAATTATTGTAGCGCCCCTCCCAAAGCGCACCGCTCCGGCTATATTTTTTATTAAAATAAAATATATAGCTACGGCCAATGTGCTGCACCAGGCGACTGAGATCATCTTTAGATTGCGGCGTTAATAACAGTAAAAACTCTGTTGAATGAAGGGAATAAGCATGTAACTCGCATGAATAAAGCGCCATTGCCTTATCAAGGCAATTAAGGAAAACATCATAATCCTCGTTATCCACAAAGAGAGAGTCATGATTATTCCCTTTGATTTGTATAACCTGCGGTAAACCCTGAATATAAATTCGCTCTTTTCTAGACATTGCGCCCTGATATTTAAAAAATATAATCACATGTGTATTATCGCCCAATGCAACGTATTGGATATTTTACCCATAAAAGAATGCATTAAACATGCCGGAGTTGTCAACTGTGGGAGTAAAACTTAACCTTCAATAAACAATATTGGGTTATTTTTAAATGAAAACACACAAACAAGCATGTTATTTACACACAACCACTAAAGCATAAAGCACAAAAAAAGGGGGACGGAGTGATTAATTAATATTTTAATCAAAAATCGCCCTATTTTTAGCCAATAAAAGACACAACGTGCTCTTTCCCTCATCCATTATCTAAAAAAACCTATCCCGTATTATTAAAATCACAGCCATATCGGTGATACCACATGGACATCACTTTTTTATGGCAACTACAACAGGACATTTAATATGGGAACCATAAGTGCAGGCAAAGCTCACAAAATGGGGGTTGTGGCACTTACGCTTGTTACCGCATCAAATATGATGGGTTCAGGTGTATTTATGTTACCAACTAACCTTGCCGGAGTGGGTTATATCTCTCTCTGGGGATGGCTGTTCACTATTATTGGCGTAATCGCATTAGCACTGGTGTTTTCAAAAACCAGCCTGGTGACCCCGCGCAGCGGTGGGATCGTCGCCTATGCCAGCGATGCCTTTGGCCCTTTTATCGGCTTCCAGACTACGATGTGTTACTGGATAAGCGCCTGGATTGGTAACGTAGCGCTGCTGGTGGCTGGGGTCGGCTATCTTAGCTACTTCTTCCCGCAGTTAAAAAACCCGGCTATCGGTAGCGTTGTGGCAATTGTCATTCTGTGGGCATTTATCGTGCTGGCAAGCTTCGGCGCACGCGTAGCCGGGCGGGCGCAGTCCTTTACTGCCAGCTGTATGCTGGTGGTGGTACTGGGTATCGGCGTGGTGGGCTGGTTCTGGTTTGACCCGACCATGTTTTCTCAGGTGTATAACGGTACCGGCAAAAGCGATTCCTCGGCGATTATTGCCGCTGCATCAATTGCTCTCTGGGGCTTCCTTGGCGTCGAGTCCGCAGTGGTCTCCAGTGGTCAGGTGGAGAATCCGGAATCTACCGTTCCTAAAGCCACGGTATTTGGGCTGTTAATCGCCTCTGTCTGCTATGTCGGCAGCTGTACGGTAATTATGGGTCTGGTACCTCATGCAGAACTGGTTAAGTCAGCCGCGCCATTTGCCGATGCCGCCCGCTACATGTTTGGTAATACCGCAGGGAACATCGCCTCAGCCTTGAGTATTATTGCCTGTTTCGGCTCTATCTCCGGCTGGTTAATCCTGCAATCTGAGGGGCCTCGTGCAGGTGCAAAACAGGGCCTGTTCCCTAAATTCTTCTCTGACGCCAATAAAAACGACGTCCCCATGAAAAGCCTGATATTTACTGGCGTCTTGATGACACTGGTATTATTGATGACCGCTTCACCGGATCTGGCAAAACAGTTCCAGACAGTTATTCTGATGTCAGTTTTTGCCTCACTGCTTCCTTATATTTACGCGCTTATTTCACTGCCAATTATTATGGTATCCAAAAAACTCAACCGTGGACGCAGCTTTATTTTTTACAGCTTCATGGTGGTTATTGGCATGATTTACAGCCTCTTCGCCATGCTTGGCTCCGGTACAGAATCAATGTTCTGGGGCGTAGTGATGATCATAGTTACTATTCCATTATTTAGTTTCGTGGCAGCCGGTCGCAGTAAAAAGGGTGTAGACATCCTTTATCTGGATAAAAAATAACAGTACTAATTAATTCGTTAACCGCAAAAAGGAGTACAAAATGACTTTATCTATTCAAGATCAAAACAAACTGGACGCCTTCTGGTCTCACTGTGTTAAAAACCAATATTTCAATATTGGTTATCCTGAATCGGCGGATTTCGATTATACCAATCTTGAGCGTTTTATGCGCTTTTCAATTAACAACTGCGGGGACTGGAGTGAATATTGTAACTACCTTCTGAACTCTTTCGAATTTGAAAAAGAAGTAATGGAGTATTTCGCTAATCTTTTCAAAATCCCATTCGAACAGAGCTGGGGATATGTCACCAACGGCGGCACTGAGGGTAATATGTTTGGTTGTTACCTTGGCCGGGAAATTTTCCCTGACGGTACTCTCTACTATTCGAAAGATACCCACTATTCCGTCGCTAAGATCGTAAAACTGTTGCGTATTAAATCACGGGTGGTTGAATCACTGCCTAATGGTGAAGTGGACTATGATGATTTAATTAATAAGATTGCGCGGGATAATGAAAAACATCCGATTATTTTCGCCAACATCGGCACAACCGTACGCGGGGCTATCGATGATATCAAACTGATCCAGCAGCGCCTGAAAGATGCCGGTTTTAAACGCGAAGATTACTATCTGCACGCCGATGCTGCGCTGAGTGGGATGATCCTGCCGTTTGTTGATGATCCACAGCCATTCACTTTCGCTGATGGTATCGACTCTATTGGGGTTTCCGGCCATAAAATGATTGGCTCACCGATCCCCTGTGGCATTGTTGTGGCGAAAAAATCCAATGTTGATCGTATCACCGTCGAAATTGACTATATCTCCGGCCATGATAAAACAATTACCGGTTCGCGTAACGGCCATACGCCGATGATGATGTGGGAAGCTATCCGCAGCCACAGTCAGGCTGACTGGAAACGCCGTATTGAACATAGTCTGAATATGGCTCAGTACGCTGTCCGCCGTTTGCAGGAGGCAGGTATTAATGCCTGGTGCAATAAAAACTCTATCACCGTGGTCTTCCCTTGCCCATCTGAAGCGGTGTGGAAAAAACACTGCCTGGCGACCTCAGGCGATGTGGCACATCTCATCGCCACGGCTCACCATCTCGATACCAGTAAAATCGACGTCCTGATCGACGATGTGATAGCCGACCGCTCCACCAGAGCGGCTTAAACACTTCTGACTTCCTGACGTTGCCGGATTTGTCTCAGACAGACCGGCAACTCAGTAAGCAGCGAGTTTACTGATTCAGAGTATAAGGATTTACCATGAGCAAAATTCAGTCAATCCGGGGAATGCGCAGCATCCTGCCGGAAGAGACGCCAGTTTGGCAGTGGCTGGAAAGTAAGGTGCGATCGATTGCCTGGCGCTATGGCTATCAGGAAGTGCGTCTGCCGATTCTTGAACCCGTCTCGCTGTTTGAACGCGCGGTGGGTGAATCAACGGATATTGTGTCGAAAGAGATGTATAACTTCCTGGATAAAAGCGGGGAGCACATCACTCTCAGACCGGAGGGAACCAGCGGCTGTGTGCGCGCGGTAGTCGAAAATAATATGTGTTATAACACCACACAGCGGCTGTGGTATCAGGGGCCGATGTTCCGCTATGAGCGCCCGCAGAAAGGTCGTTTGCGTCAGTTTACCCAGTTTGGTGTCGAAACCTTTGGTATGCCAGGTGCCGATATTGATGCTGAACTGATCTATATGGCCTGGGATATTTTCAAGGCGCTAAAAGTGGACCGTTTTATCCGTCTCGAAATCAATTCCCTGGGTACCCTGCCCGAACGTAAAGAGCATCGGCAGCAGCTGGTCAGCTGGTTTAATCAGCATCATGCCTTGCTGGATGAAGACAGTCTGCGTCGGCTTGAAACCAACCCTCTGCGTATTCTCGACAGTAAAAATCCGCAAATGCAGGAGATGATCGAAGGCGCGCCACGGCTGCTGGATTTTCTTGGCGATGAATCCCGCGAGCATTTTAACGCGCTGCGCACGCTGTTAGATAACGCGGGGATCAGTTACGTGATTAATCCACGGCTGGTCAGGGGCCTGGACTACTACACGCGCACGGTTTTCGAATGGATTACTGATGAGCTTGGCGCGCAGGGAACCGTCTGCGGCGGCGGTCGCTACGATGGCCTGGTTGAGCTGTTCAGCGATAAACAACTACCGGCATCGGGTTTTGCTATCGGCATTGAGCGGCTGCTGCTGCTGCTGCAAACCACCGGAGGTGACAACCATATTCACAACAATCCTGATATTGTCGTTACCTATGAAGATCCGCAGCAGAATATTGATGCACTGCTGCTGGCTCACACCCTGCGCCAGCATCTGCCTGCACAGAAAATATTCAGTGATTTCAGCGGATCGCGGCTTAAACGTCAGCACAGTAACGCCCTGAAAAGTGGCTGTCGGTTTATTGTCACGCTTAACGGCGATCGGCGCATCGGCCTGTGGGATCTGGCTGGTAATCGCCATGAAACCCTGAGACTGGAGGAGGTGTGGAAGACCATCAGCGCCGCCAGCAAACTGGCTGGCCGCTAAACAGATCGGCTGTTAAATCCCCGGTATACGCAATGTCATCGCATATTATCGGGGATCTCTCGATTAACGCTTATCCACCCTCTCTGCGGTATGGCTTAAAGCTTAAGCACGTACGGTATCATCACCCCAGGCCACCCACTTATAGGTAGTAAGAGCTTCAAGGCCCATCGGCCCGCGTGCGTGCAGCTTCTGGGTACTGACCGCTACCTCTGCGCCAAGACCAAACTGGCCACCGTCGGTAAAACGGGTGCTGGCGTTCACATACACCGCAGATGAATCCACTTCATTGATGAAGCGGTCTGCATGCTGAATGGTACGCGTCAGAATAGCATCGGAGTGCTGCGTACCGTACTCACGAATATGGGCAATTCCCTCATCCAGCGAGTCCACCAGCTTCACGTTCAGATCCAGCGCCAGCCACTCATCACGATACTGCTCTTCAGTAACGGCGCTGACGCTGGCCGGGCCATTCTGCAACAGCGGCAATGAACGCGGATCGGCATGCAGGGTGATACCTTCCTGCGCCATACGGGCGCTGAGAGCGGGCAGGAAAGAGTCAGCGATTGAGGCATCGATCAGCAGGGTTTCCAGCGAATTACAGGCGCTTGGGCGCTGCTTCTTGGCATTGACGATCACCTTCAGCGCCGCGTCCTGTTCAATGCTGCGATCGACATAAATATGGCAAACACCGATGCCGCCGGTGATCACCGGAATGGTGGAGTGCTCACGGCACAGCTTGTGCAGTCCGGCACCGCCGCGTGGGATCAGCATATCAACATAGCGATCGAGCTTCAGCAGCTGGTTCACCAGCTCACGATCCGGGCTTTCAATGGCCTGTACCGCTCCGGCTGGCAGGCCGTGCTGCTTCAGTGCATCCTGAATGACCCGCACGGTGGCAGCATTGGTGCGATATGTCTCTTTGCCACCGCGCAGGATCACCGCATTGCCGGTTTTCAGACACAGGCTGGCAACGTCTACGGTGACGTTCGGGCGCGCTTCATAAATTACCCCCACCACACCGAGCGGTACGCGGCGGCGTTCAATGCGCAGTCCGCTATCCAGTTTGCCACCGTCGATCACTACGCCTACCGGGTCGGCCAGACGGCAGACCTGACGAACATCATCCGCAATCCCTTTCAGGCGCGACTGATCCAGCATCAGGCGATCCAGCAGCGCCGCGCTCATACCGTTCTGGCGCGCATCCGCCAGGTCGAGTTCGTTGGCTGCCAGGATGGACGCGCTCTGCGCTTCCAGATGGTCCGCGATAGTCAGCAGTACCTGATTTTTCTGTGCGGTAGAGAGTACCGACAGCTGATACGAGGCGGCCTTGGCGGCTTTACCCATTTGTTCAAGCATGAGCATTCCTTAAGAAACAATCATATCGTCGCGGTGGACAGCTACCGGACCATATTCATAACCTAAAATGTCGCTGATCTGCTGGGAGTGATGCCCGGCGATCATGCGCATGGCATCGCTGTTATAGCGCGATACGCCGTGGGCAACGTCGCGCCCCTGCATACTGCGAATGCGGATCACTTCACCACGGGAGAAGTTACCGCTGATCTCACGGATACCCTTTGGCAACAGTGAGCTACCGCGTTCCAGAATTGCTGACAGCGCCCCGTCGTCCACCACCAGTTCACCTGCGGGCGGCGCACCAAAGATCCAGCGCTTACGGTTCTCCAGCGGGGTTTCAAAGGCGTGAAAACGGGTGCCTACCGGATTAGAGGCAATCACATCACCAATCACTCCCGGGCGGCTGCCCGCTGCAATGATGGTGTCGATACCGGCGCGACAGGCTACATCGGCCGCCTGTAATTTCGTTGCCATACCGCCCGTGCCAAGACCAGAAACACTGTCACCGGCCAGCGCACGCAGCGCGTCGTCAATGCCGTGAACGTCGCGAATCAGTTCCGCCTGGGGATTATTGCGCGGATCGGCAGTAAACAGCCCCTGCTGATCGGTCAGCAGCAGCAGTTTATCGGCACCCGCGAGGATAGCAGCCAGCGCAGACAGATTATCGTTATCCCCCACTTTAATTTCGGCGGTGGCCACCGCGTCATTTTCATTGATCACGGGAACAATATGGTTATCGAGCAGCGCGCGCATGGTGTCACGGGCGTTAAGGAAGCGCTCACGATCTTCCAGGTCAGCACGCGTCAGCAGCATCTGGCCGATATGAATACCGTAGATAGAGAACAGCTGTTCCCACAGTTGAATCAGGCGGCTCTGCCCCACCGCAGCCAGCAGCTGCTTTGAGGCGATGGTCGGGGGCAGCTCGGGATAGCCAAGATGCTCACGTCCGGCTGCCATGGCACCCGAAGTGACAATCACAATCCGGTGACCCGCCGCATGTTGCTGCGCGCACTGACGCACCAGCTCCACGATATGTGCCCGATTCAACCGACGCGATCCGCCGGTCAGTACGCTTGTCCCCAGTTTCACTACCAGGGTCTGGCTGCTGCTCATTATTTCCTGCCATTTCGCAAAAAAGTATACAAAGAAACGTTTTAGCAGGTGTGGTGCCCGAAGCCAACAGCCAGCTGGGTAAAAGGTCGAAAAAGCCCAGACCATTTGCTAGTCGAAAAGTTCGCAATTAACAAGAAATGTTGAAAAGTGTAATAAAAGTTTAATAGATAAAGGGTAAAAAGTCCGTGCTTTAAGAAGAACCTACGGGCCACTTATTACTTTTACTCTTTCGGGATTGATAGCAAAATGATGAAGAAAAGCGCACTGGCAATCTTAACCGCAGCTCTGGCTCTGTCCACCGCTGCACAAGCCGCAGAAGTCTATAACAAAGACGGCAACAAGCTGGATTTCTACGGCAAAGTTAAAGCAATGCGTTACATGAGCGACGCGGATACCAACGCCAGCAACAACGCTGACAAATCCTACGTTCGTATTGGCTTCAAGGGCCAGACCCAGATTAACGACCAGCTGACCGGCTATGGCCAGTGGGAATACAACTTCAGCGCCAGCAACTCCGAAAGCAGCACTGATGCGCAAAACGGCAACAAGACGCGTCTGGGCTTCGCAGGTCTGAAACTGAAAGATTTTGGCTCCCTCGACTACGGCCGCAACTATGGCGTGATCTACGATGTAGAAGCTTTCACCGATATGATGCCTGAGTTTGGTGCCACTGCTTACACCCGCGCTGATACCTATATGCTGACCCGTGGTAACGGGATGTTGACCTACCGTAATAACGATTTCTTCGGTCTGGTTGATGGCCTGAAATTTGCCTTGCAGTACCAGGGGAAAAACGACGAATCCTCTTCGCGCAGCGGCAACGTCTCTAACGGTGACGGCTACGGCGCCTCACTTTCTTATAAAATTATCGATAGCGTAACCATTAACGGTGCGGTCTCTTCATCAAACCGTCTGATCCAGACGCAGAAAGATAGCGAGTTCGGTTCTGGTGATAAAGCTGATGCATGGGCAACCGGTCTGAAATATGACGACAGCAGCCTGTACCTGGCAGCGACCTACGCTGAAACGCGTAATATGAACCCAATCAACAGCGGTGCAACCTTTACTCAGGCCAACGGCGTAACCCGTACCGTATCTGGCTATGTGAACAAATTACAGAACATTGAAGTGGTTGCTCAGTACCAGTTTGATTTCGGCCTGCGTCCATCCCTGGCCTATGTTCAGGCTAAGGGCAAGGATATGGAAGACGGAATTGGCGATGCTGACCTGTACAAATTTGTTGATATCGGTGCCACTTATTACTTCAACAAAAACATGTCAACATTCGTAGATTACAAAGTTAACCTGCTGAACGATGACAACAAACTGGGTCTGAACACCGACGATATCGTCGCTGTTGGTGTGATGTATCAGTTCTGACAGTGCTATAACGCTGCGCCATGCCACTGCCGCAGTAAGCCGTTAAAACGCCCTCATGCTGTGTCTGAACCAAAAAAAAGGCTGGAGCAATCCAGCCTTTCTTCATTCTTCATCTGATGTTTTAATCGGTCAGCTTGACCTGCTCATCAGCAAAACCGGCTGCCGGGATCAGCCCCAGCTCCAACTCTGCCAGCGTCGCTTTTAAACGCACATGGAAGTTACGTAACGTCTCTTCAAGACGGGCATTATTATCCTTACCCTTCACCGTGCTCGGCTTCCAGTTGCCTTCTTTATCAAACAGGCCAAAGTGATACTCATAGGTGAAATGGTCAGTCTGGGCTTCCAGCTCCATCCACCAGCCCCAGAATTCACGCAGCTCTGGTTGTGGTTTCACATTGACGCAAACTGCCAGGCAATCGAAGAAGAACTTTTCGCCTTCACACTTACCTTCACGGATATAAGGACCTAAAGAGTGAAAGCGCTTTATCAGCCTGCTCTTAGGATGTCCACTTGGTAACGTCATTGCTTAACCTCCTTGGTTGGGCCTGTGTACTCGTCATCGTTCATGCTGCTTGTGCATCACAAACTCATGAATATTAGCAACTCATGCCCCTAAGCGCTGCACCAACCAGTCACAAATGTCGCGAAGACCTTTATCAAAGTTCTCCATAACCGGAGAGGTATTGATTTTTAACAGGCGTCCGGCGCTGGAGGAGTTGGTGATCAAGCGTGATTCCTCCTCCGGGCTGAACGGATCATTAGCCCAGTAGCCGGAGAGCATGGGGGTCGGGCAACGGCGGCCCAGCAGCCCCTGTATTTTAAGCGAGAAGCGGCTCAACTCAGTGCGCAGCGCACTATCCGTTGCCCCGGACATACCAAGCCGGCTTGCCAGCATATCCATATACATCTCTGGTACGCGATCCTGCAAGTTGGTATCACTTAACAGACTGTGTACCACCGGCCCGAGGCAGGCAACGCCGCGCAGACGCTGGCTTTCCAGATATGCCAGCCTGACCGCGATATTGGCACCGAAACGGAAACCAAAGGCGGCAACGCGAGTGTGATCGACCCACGGAATATTTTCCAGCTGGCGTACCACATGCTGATGCAGGAAGCTGGTGTCCTGAGTCAGTTTCCATTTTGATGAGAATCCGACTGACGGCATATCCAGCGTCAGCATCGCTATGCCGCGCGGAGCGAGATAATCGTGGAACAGCCGGTAGTGGTCACTTTGCAGCGCATCAAGGCTGCCGCACACCAGCACCGTTGGATACGGAGCTTTAACCTCCGGCGGCATATGCAGAAAGCCGGTGACCGGGCTGCCGCCTGGGATGGCAAATTCCAGGGATTTCAACTCCCCGGGCAGGCGATGAGTCGCCTCCTCATAGGCGCGGATGGCAAACAGCTGCGCCTGCTCTGCCAGCTCATCCTCTTTCAGATGTGGATAGCCCGCTACGCTGTAGAGGTTTGCCGCATGCAGCCAGCACTGACCCGCTTCGTGATCGTCGCTGCATTCGCTGGCCTTCTGCTGCCAGATCGCCGCCTGTTTGGACCATTCATAGATCCAGTTACCGCCACGATAGCCAATTACGGTATCCAGCAGCTTATCGTCGGTGTGCTCAACGGTACTGATGGCAATGCGCGCCAGCACTTCGCTCACTTCCTGCGGTGTCAGGCCGCGCCACGTCCACAGCAGGCGGTTGATCATACGATACCAGCCAGCATGAGTCTCACCATCCAGAGCAGACTGGATGCTCATCGGGCGATGGTGGGACAGACGTCGCACAAGGGTTGAGGTTTCCGGGTGTTTAAAACGCGGCTTGAAGAGTTCTTCGCTGAGATTTTTCGGCGACATAACAGGGAGATCCTCCAAAGTACGAACAGGCATAGAGTCTATCGCAGCGGAGGGGTTCAGGCGAAGGGTAAAAACAGACGCGCCCGACAGATTCGGGCACGAATTGATCTAAACACCTTAAAGGGCGTAGATTATGGCTGGAAACCTGAAAGTCAGGGGCGCTGAATCAGCTTTTTACCAGCGGTGGAATATAGGCAATGCCCATGTCCCATGGCTGTTCGATCCAGGTGTTCTGCGGGATATCGATTATGTAATCGTCTACCAGCGGGCGACCGGCCGGTTTGGCGAAAATCGTCACAAAATGCGCCTTCGGATACATATCACGAATCGCCTGCGCGGTACCGCCGGTATCGACCAGGTCATCAATAACGATAAACCCTTCGCCGTCGCCTTCTGCACGTTTCAGCACGGTCATTTCACGTTGATTATCGTGGTCGTAGCTGGAGATGCAAACGGTATCGACATGGCGGATACAGAGCTCGCGGGCCAGTAAGGCGGCAGGAACCAGGCCACCACGGCTGACGGCAATAATGCCTTTCCACTGTTCAGCCGGCAGCAAACGCTCGGCCAGTTTACGGGCATGGATTTGTAGCATGTCCCAGGTGACGATGTATTTTTCACTCATTAAAAGAATCCCGGCCAGTAAAATTGGCTTAAAAATTGTGCAATGGGAGCGGTTGCGCGAAATTATAGTGATCTGAGGCGCTAAAAACCAGCCCGCAACGCCCTGTAGCCCCTTTTTTCCTGGGGCAGCGTGAGCATGAGTCAGGAAACGATGATATTCTTTTGCCATCGCGCCGGATTCGCTGGCGGGAATTTTCCAACCGATATCAATGCATGCCTCCTGCCTGTGCGGCAGAAAGGCGGTGCTGACACAGGAGAGTTATCGTGTCTGAATTGTCTCAACTATCCCCGCAGCCACTGTGGGATATTTTTGCCAAAATCTGCTCCATTCCCCACCCTTCATATCATGAAGAACAGCTGGCAGCCCATGTGACCGCCTGGGCGACAGAGCAGGGTTTGTGGAATGAGCGCGACCAGGTGGGTAACATCCTGATCCGTAAACCGGCAACTAAGGGTTATGAAAACCGTAAACCTGTGGCCCTGCAAGCACACCTTGATATGGTGCCGCAGAAAAACAACGATACCGTTCATGACTTTACCAAAGACCCGATTCAGCCATGGATTGATGGCGAATGGGTGAAAGCCCGCGGTACCACGCTGGGCGCGGATAACGGTATTGGTATGGCCTCTGCGCTGGCGGTGCTGGCTGACAACAGCCTGGAGCACGGGCCGCTGGAAGTGCTGCTGACCATGACCGAAGAGACCGGTATGGCCGGGGCCTTTGGTTTGCAGGCGGGCTGGTTACAGGCAGATATTTTGATCAACACCGATTCTGAAGAAGAAGGTGAGATCTATATGGGTTGTGCGGGCGGTATCGACTTTACCAGCACCCTGGCACTGACCCGTGAAGCGATTCCGGCTGGTTATCAGACGGTGAAGCTGACCCTGAAGGGCCTGAAAGGCGGCCATTCCGGCTGTGATATTCATGTCGGTCTGGGCAATGCCAACAAGCTGCTGGCGCGCTTCCTGTTCGCTCATGCGCAAGATCTGGATCTGCGTCTGGTCGATTTCAGCGGCGGTACGCTGCGTAATGCTATCCCGCGTGAAGCTTTTGCCACGCTGGCGGTTGCACCGGCCCATCTCGACAAACTCAAATCACTGGCGGCAAGCTATCTGCTGACGCTGCAAAATGAACTGAGCCTGAAAGAGAAGAATATCGCCGTAGTGGTGGAAGAGCTGGCTCATGCAGAGCAGGCTCTGAGCGCCACCAGCCGTGACACATTTATCGCCCTGCTGAACAGCACTCCGAACGGTGTGATCCGTAATTCAGACGTGATGAAAGGCGTAGTTGAAACCTCGCTGAACGTGGGCGTGGTGTCGTTTGAAGGTAATGAAGCAAAAATTAACTGCCTGATTCGTTCACTGATCGACAGCGGTAAAGAGTACGTGGTGGAAATGCTGACTGCCCTTGGTCAGCTGGCCGGGGCAAAAACCCTCGCTAAAGGCAGCTACCCTGGCTGGCAGCCGGATGCCAATTCACCCGTTATGGCGCTGGTGCGTGAAACCTATGAAAAACTGTTCGATAAAACCCCGAACATTCAGGTTATTCACGCAGGTCTGGAGTGCGGTCTGTTTAAAGAGCCGTACCCGCAGATGGATATGGTGTCGATTGGGCCAACCATTACCGGGCCACACTCGCCGGATGAGCAGGTGCATATTGCCAGCGTTGGCCTGTACTGGCAGCTGCTGACTGCGCTGCTGAAGGCGATTCCGGTTAAGTAATTAATCCGTGGGTTAAACGGGCGAGGCGTGCCTCGCCCCTACGGAATTCAGATCGCTGTAACAATTTTGCCTGCGTTTTGCGGACGAGGTATGCCTCGCCCCTACGGTATTCAGATCGCTGTAACAATTTTTGCCTGCGTTGCGCGGACGAGGCGTGCCTCGCCCCTACGGAATTCAGATCGCTGTAACAATTTTGCCTGCGTTGCGCGGACGAGGCGTGCCTCGCCCCTACGGTATTCGGATCGCTGTAACAATTTTGCCTGCGTTGCGCGGATGAGGCATGCCTCGCCCCTACGGTATTCAGGCCGTGGCTGGTTATAATCCCAGCAGCAGCTGGCGCTCAATTTGCGGATCGAGCAGCGTCACATGCAGCCCCACCAGCCTTACGCCGCGCCCTGCCCGTCGCTCATCCCAGCTTTTGCGCGCAATTTCGATTAAATCGGCTTTATTCAGCATCTGCCAGACATGCTCCTGCGTGGTCTGCTGGAAGTCATGAAATTTCAGCTTCACTCCCTGACGGGCGATCTGACGATCCGGTTTGATTTTATCCAGCCGCCGTTCCAGCTCGTCGTACAACAGATCGATAATCTCCAGACAGTCATCCCACTGATGAATATCCTCCGACAGCGTACGCTCAACGCCGAGAGATTTACGCTCCCTTGAGGTGATCACTGCACGGTCGTCAATACCGTTACATCGCTCCCACAGCACACGGCCAAACTTGCCAAAACGCTTTAACAACGTAGCAAGATCGGTTTTTTGCACATCGGCGCAGGTGGTCAACCCCAGCTCTTCCAGCTTACGCGCCGTCACTTTTCCCACGCCGGGGATTTTCGCCAGCGGCAGAGCTGTCAGAAAATCCGACATCTCATGGGGGGTGATCACAAACTGGCCGTTGGGCTTATTGATATCGGAGGCGATTTTTGCCAAAAACTTAATCGGTGCAACGCCAGCCGAGGCAGTAAGGTTGAGTTCACGCTGGATGGTGTCACGTATTTCACGGGCGATAAGCGTGGCGGAACCGTGGCAGTGCAGGCTGTCGGTGACATCGAGGTAGGCTTCATCCAGCGACAGAGGTTCAATCAGAGAGGTATAGCGGGAGAAGATGTCACGAATATGGACGCTGGCTTCTTTATAGGCCTCATAGCGGCCGCGAATCACCGTCAGATGCGGGCAGAGCTTTAACGCCATCGCCGTTGACATTGCGCTGTGTACGCCAAATTTTCGTGCCGGATAGTTGGCTGTGCTGATGACACCGCGCTGTTTTTCGCTGCCGCCAATAGCGATGGGAATATCGCGCAGGCTGGGATTATCGCGCATTTCTACTGCGGCGAAAAAGCAGTCCATATCAACGTGAATGATTTTACGCATAGCCCCTCCGACAGTACTGGATAAGTATACAGTCTAATTATCAGAGTTCAATACGCGCCAAAAGATGCACAATTTAAGTTTTTTTATTCTCCGCTGTCTTGATAAAAAAATAGACAGTGCTAAGGTGACGCAGCGATAGCGGATTCGTCCGATATTGTCAGTACCGACGCCGTCCGGCGTTGCTTTCAACCCTACATTTCAAGGGAACAAGAATGGGCAAAATCGCACTGCTGTTTGCGATGATTTTTCTGCCAACCGTTGTCTTTGCCAGCGTACCGGATTCGGTAACCCCACTGGCGCCGGTAAGCAAAGAGTTAAAGAAACAATTAATTGGCACTCCCGTGTACCTGCAAATCTTCAAAGAAGAGCGCACGCTGGAGTTATACGGCAAGATCGGCAATGAATTCCGCCTGCTTAACAGTTACCGCATCTGTAATTTTTCTGGTGGACTGGGGCCTAAGCGTGTTCAGGGTGATTTTAAAAGCCCGGAAGGTTTTTACAGCGTAGGTATTTCCCAGCTGAAACCCGACAGTCGCTTTTATCGTGCGATTAATGTCGGCTTCCCGAACGAGTATGACCGTCAGCAAGGTTATCAGGGTAAATATCTGATGATCCACGGCAACTGCGTGTCAATTGGCTGTTACGCCATGACCGATGCCTATATGGACGAAATTTATCACTATGTGGAAGCGGCGCTGCGTAACGGCCAGCCGCGCGTTGAGGTCAGCATTTATCCGTTCCGCATGACGGAAAGCAATATGCAGCGTCACCGCTACTCCACCTATATTAATTTCTGGAAGCAGCTACAGCCGGGTTATACGCAGTTTGTCCAGACCAGACAGCCACCGTCAGTGAATGTCAGCGACGGCAAGTACGTGTTGAGCCGCCCGATTGCGGGCAACTCAGGCGCACCGGAATCAGCTCTGGCGCTCACCCAGACAAAATAACGCCCATTCACCTGGCTCAATCTTGTGCCAGGTTTCATTCGCCGTCAGCGGCTGAGTGGCAACCACTGTGACCACGTCATTTGGCGTGGTCTGCTTCTGAAAATCAATTTCCACATCCTGATCCAGCAGCTTGGCTTTGCCAAACGGCGCACGTCGGGTGATCCAGAATAGATTGGTTGAGCAGAACGCCATCAGATAACGTCCATCCGAAAGCAGCATATTAAATACGCCCTTCTCCCGCATTTCTGCCGCCAACTCAGCAATATAACGGAACACTGCCGGCCAGTTACCCGGCGTACGCGGGTAGCGCGTGGTCAACTTATGCAGCAGCCAGCAGAAGGCCAGTTCGCTGTCGGTTTCACCCACCGGACGGTACGGGCCGGTATCAAGGTTTTTGTAACCTTTTAGCTGTCCGTTATGCGCGTATGTCCAGTTGCGTCCCCACAGTTCGCGGGTAAAGGGATGGGTGTTTTCCAGTGATACTTCACCACGGTTCGCCTGGCGGATATGCGCCACCACCGAACAGGATTTAATCGGATATTCCTGAACCAGCCGGGCAATGGGTGATTGAAAGCTGGGTTGCGGATCTTTAAATGTACGGCAGCCTTTCCCTTCATAAAAGGTAATGCCCCAGCCATCTTTATGCGGACCTGTTCCGCCACCGCGCTGCACCAGCCCGGTAAAGCTAAAACAGATGTCCGTCGGGACATTTGCGCTCATCCCGAGCAGTTCGCACATAGGATTACCTCAGTAATTAGATCAGTTTCGCCCCGCAGGATGACAGCAAAATAGCCGCTGATTTCACATTACAGCAAGGCGGCAATCAGGTAACCCCCCGGGAGGTTACCTCAATAAGCTACCGGGGGATTACGCGTAAAGCTAACGCAGCTGCGGCGCGAAAGAGAAGGCTATTTTTTTACCATCTCTTTTTCGATAAGTAGCATCAGGATATGAATTACCTTAATGTGAATCTCCTGAATACGGTCAGCATAACCGAAGTGCGGTACGCGGATTTCCACATCAGCCACGCCATCCATTTTCCCGCCGTCTTTACCGGTCAGGGTAATGACCTGCATCCCTTTGGCCCGCGCCGCTTCAACGGCTTTAATAATATTAGCGGAGTTACCGGAGGTGGAGATCCCTAACAGCACATCCCCTGCTTTACCCACCGCTTCGATATAGCGTGAGAAAACAAAATCGTAGCCAAAGTCATTGCTTACGCAGGAGAGATGGCTGACATCAGAAATCGCAATCGCCGGATAGCCGGGACGGTTTTCACGATAGCGCCCGGTCAGTTCCTCAGCAAAATGCATTGCATCACAGTGCGAACCACCATTACCACAGGAGAGAACCTTTCCGCCCGCTTTGAATGAATCCGCCAGCAGCACTGCCGCACGCTGGATCGCCTCAATGTTTGCATCTTCACTTAGAAATTTATTTAGCGTCTGTGCCGCTTCGTCCAGCTCGGCGCGAATGATGTCCTGATACATAGGGGATGTCCTTTTTGGAAAGAGGTATAGCAGGAGTTTATCAAGTTGCCAGAGAGGCGGGAAGCGATCTCCCCGTCACCCTGAGGGATTAACCCTTTGTGCCCGCGCTTTGTGAGCCAGGTTGTAATTATTATGTAAACAGATTGCACACAGCGCCGGGGTAATCTAAACATATAACCAACAGGTCAGACCTCTTACTACTTACGGAGCACACGTTATGATGGTTCTCAGTATTGTGGCGACGATCCTTTTGATTGGCGCCCTGTTTTATCACCGTATAAATCTACTGGCTGCCAGTGCTGCACTGCTGGTCTGGACTGCGGCACTCGGCTTTTCTGGGCTGTGGACATTATGGCTGCTGGTGCCGCTGGCGATTATTCTGCTGCCGTTTAATTTTCTGCCGATGCGCCGGGCGCTGTTCAGCAAACCCACGCTGAATACCTTCCAGAAAGTGATGCCGCCGATGTCACGCACCGAAAAAGAAGCTATCGAAGCGGGCACCACCTGGTGGGAAGGGGATCTGTTCCGTGGTAAGCCTGACTGGCAGAAACTGCATAGCTATCCGCAACCGCGACTGACGCCGGAAGAGCAGGCATTTATTGATGGCCCGGTAGAAGAAGCCTGCCGTATGGCGAATGATTTCCAGATCACCCATGAAATGGCCGATCTGCCCCCTGAGCTGTGGGCCTATCTGAAACAGCATCGCTTTTTTGCCATGATTATCAAAAAAGAGTACGGCGGGCTGGAATTCTCAGCCTACGCTCAGGCGCGCGTGCTGCAAAAGCTGGCGGGCGTGTCCGGTATCCTGGCGATTACCGTTGGTGTACCTAACTCCCTCGGGCCTGGGGAACTGCTGCAACATTACGGTACCGAAGCGCAGAAAGATCACTATCTGCCCCGCCTGGCGCGTGGTCAGGAGATCCCCTGCTTTGCCCTGACCAGCCCGGAAGCCGGTTCCGATGCGGGCGCCATTCCGGATGTCGGCGTGGTCTGTATGGGTGAATGGGAGGGTCGCCAGGTGCTGGGTATGCGCCTCACCTGGAATAAACGCTATATCACGCTCGCTCCTGTCGCCACAGTGCTTGGACTGGCATTTAAACTTTCCGATCCTGACGGCTTGCTGGGAGAAACAAAAGAGTTGGGGATCACCTGTGCCCTGATCCCGACGCAGACGCCGGGCGTAGAGATTGGCCAGCGGCACTTCCCGCTTAACGTACCGTTCCAGAATGGCCCGACGCGCGGCAAAGATATCTTTGTGCCCATTGACTTTATTATCGGTGGCCCGGAAATGGCCGGTCAGGGCTGGCGGATGCTGGTTGAGTGCCTGTCGGTTGGCCGTGGTATCACCCTGCCGTCCAACTCCACCGGCAGCCTGAAAAGTATCGCGCTGGCAATTGGCGCTTATGCGCATATTCGCCGTCAGTTCCGCCTGCCGATTGGCAAGATGGAAGGGATTGAAGAGCCGCTGGCACGCATCGCCGGGAACACCTACGTAATGGATGCCGCCGCGACGCTGATCACCAGCGGGATTATGCTCGGTGAAAAACCTGCGGTTCTCTCTGCCATCGTTAAATATCACTGCACCCATCGCGGACAGCGGGCGATCGTCGATGCCATGGATATTGCCGGTGGTAAGGGGATTATGCTGGGCAACAGCAACTTCCTTGCCCGTGCTTACCAGGGCGCACCGATTGCCATTACCGTAGAAGGGGCAAATATTCTGACCCGCAGCATGATTATCTTCGGACAGGGGGCTATTCGCTGCCATCCTTACGTGCTGGAAGAGATGGCTGCGGCGCAGAACGGCGACGTTACTGCCTTTGATAAGGCGCTATTCAGCCATATCGGTCATGTGGGCAGCAGCACCATGCGCAGCCTGTGGCTGGGGATCACCGGCGGGCTGACCAGTGCGTCGCCAACCCGCGATGCCACCCGCCGCTACTATCAGCATCTTAATCGTATCAGCGCCAACCTTGCTCTGCTGTCCGATGTTTCCATGTCGGTACTCGGCGGCAGCCTGAAACGACGCGAGCGTATCTCCGCCCGGCTGGGGGATATTCTCAGCCAGCTCTACCTGGCCTCCGCTGCGCTGAAACGTTATGAAGATGAAGGACGTAATGAAGCTGATTTACCACTGCTGCACTGGGGTGTGCAGGATGCGCTAAATCAGGCGGAAACCGCCATCGACGATCTGCTGCGTAACTTCCCGAATCGTCTGGTTGCAGGTCTGGTGCGCATGGTGGTCTTCCCGACCGGCCGCCGCAGCCATGCACCGTCAGACCGCCTTGATCATCAGCTGGCGCTTATCATGCAAGTTCCGTCTGCAACCCGTAGCCGTCTGGGGCGCGGACAGTATCTGGCACCAGGCGAGCATAATCCGGCTGGTCAGCTGGAGGAAGCTCTGCAACATGTGATGGCAGCAGAAGTGATTCACGATCGCCTGTGTAAACAGCAGAAGAAACATCTGTCGTTTACCCGTCTTGATGCACTTGCCGCACAGGGGCTGGAGAACGGATGGATCACCCAGGAAGAGGCTGACATTCTGATTCGCGCTGAAGCCAGCCGCCTGCGTTCGATTAACGTTGACGAGTTTGATCCCGATGCTTTGGCAACCCAGCCGGTAAAAGAAACGGCAGCACTGCCACGAAAGATTGAAGCGGCATAACAGCGAGTATCAAAAGGGCGGCCGACAGGGGCCGCCTTTTTTTTTTTAACTGATAAATAGTTCTGATATTAAATATTAGTTCGCTATTGATCCGATCCCTCTTTTTATCCTCCGGCTGCTTTTCTTAATCTTAAACTAATAAAAAACACTTATATTTCCCGGTAAAGCACATCGCTTTCATCTGGGGTAATAATAATGAACGAAACGCAGCGTAACTTAAGTAAAATCCCGGCGATAACCGCCATCTTCTGGTTAATCAAAATTGCTGCTACTACGCTGGGTGAAACCGGTGGCGATGCAGTGACTATGTCTATGAACCTTGGCTATCTGACCGGTACGCTGATTTTTGCCGTGATCTTTATTGCCGCAGTTATCGTCCAGATTAAATCCAGCCGCTTCAATCCCTATATTTACTGGTTTACCGTTATTGCTACCACCACCGTTGGCACCACGCTGGCCGACTTTGCCGACCGCTCTTTAGGCATAGGTTACCTGGGCGGGTCAATTATTCTCAGCCTGCTGTTAATTACCTCGTTATTTTGCTGGCGCATGATGTGTGGCACAGTTTCAGTCTATTCAGTTAATAACCGTCGGGCAGAGATCTTTTACTGGGTAACAATTATGTTTTCCCAGACCCTGGGTACCGCGCTGGGCGACTGGACCGCTGACTCTGCTGGCATGGGATATCTGGGTGGCATCGCGATTTTTGTACTGGCGCTGGTGGGGTTGCTGGGCTGCTATCTGTTTACCCGCTGGTCACGTACGGCAATTTTCTGGGCGGCCTTTATTCTCACGCGTCCGTTAGGGGCAGTAGTCGGAGACTTCCTCGATAAGCCTCTTTCACACGGCGGATTGGATCTTAGTCGCTTCGGTGCGTCTTTAACCCTGATGTTATTTATCACTGTCTGTATCCTGCTGCTGCCACAGCGTTCCGCGCAGCGCGACACAGTCTAAAACTGACGGGGCGACCGCTGTTAAATGGTCGCCCCGGGCAGAATATCCGTTACATCTGTCAGGGGCGGCCCCGCCCCTCAAAAACGTTAACTATTTTGGCGGATACGTGCAATCAGCGCCTCAGGATCCGCAACGTGATCGGCCAGCAGGATCAGGCTGCGGCCGAGGATAATGGCCTGACGTACGCATTCAACGCGCATCGCTTCATCTTTAATATTCTTGATATCTGCCACCTGCGACATACCAACGGTACGACGAATCAGCTCAGTACCGCAGTAGCCAATCGTATCGCTCCAGACCTTACGCAAAAACTCGCGGGAATAACCGGGTACCGCCAGCGCACGATCGCGGCTTTTTTCTGCCGCCAGCGCAAGGAAGCTCTCACTGAAACTCAGCCATACTTCGCGTACATCGTTGAGACGATTTTCACGCGCAGCCGCCGCCTCACGCGGTGCCAGCAGGCCTGGTGCCGCACAGTAGCTGATCAGTAAATTGCCCAGCGCGCTGCCGATGTCAAAGCCCATCGGGCCGTAGAAACCAAATTCTGCATCAATCACTTTCAGGCGGCCTTCAGCCACAAAGATCGAACCGCTATGCACGTCTCCGTGCAACAGGGCTTCAGCATGACAGTAAAAGCGATGCTTCAGACCGCCGACGGCGAGTCTCAGTGCTTCATCATCTCGCAGCGATTCGGCCAGCGGTTCCAGCGCTCGCGGATAGGCATTACGCTCGTGAATTTCGTAAGGTTCGTTGAAAAACAGCTCTTCGGTAATGTCGCACAGCTCAGGGTTAGTAAAACGGATCACGTCCGCTTTTTTCTGGTAGGGATGCTGGAAGAAATCGGATGTATGGAACAGGGTTTGCGCCAGGTACTCCCCCAACTGCCCTGCCGCCTGCGGATATTCAACGCCATTCACCAGTTCGCTGCGCCAGATAGCGTGATCGGAGAGATCTTCCATCACCATCACCGCCAGATCCGGATCGTAATGCAGGATATTCACCGTATGCTGTGGGCAGAATTTTCCGTGCTCAATCAGTACTTCAGCTTCCAGACGCGCACGGTCAAGGGTGAGAGGCCAGGATTCGCCGACGCAGCGCACATAGGGCAGTGCCTGTTTAACGATCACGCGGCTGACGCCTGCCGTATCGAAAATCTTGAACACCAGGTTCAGATTCCCATCGCCCACTTCCTGCGAATCAACCAGCGTGTGGGGGTTAGCCACGCCGCCAAACTGGCGAGCATATTCCACGGCATCCGCTGCGGTGAACGTACGGTATTGCGACATTAATCAGCCCCTCAAAAATAACCTGTGTTTAGTTGTAATAAGCCGTTCAGACGTCTATACATCCGTTAACCATGTTGGCACAATATGATGCATTAAAGCAACCAGGATTTAACCCATGCAAACACTCAGCACCACCAGCTTACAGGTTCGTGATAATCAGCTCTGGATCCTCGATCAGCAGGCCCTGCCACAGCAGAAAATCTGGTGTCCGACGCCGGACGTCGCCGAACTGGTGGGTCATATTAAAGCGCTGCGCGTGCGTGGTGCGCCGCTAATCGGGCTGTCTGCCAGCCTGCTGCTGGCACTGCTGGCTGAAAATGGTATGGCGAAGCCCGCGCTGGCAGAGGCACTTGAGGTACTGCGCGCCTCCCGCCCGACGGCGGTCAACCTGATGAATAATCTCGATCGGATGAAGCTGGCGCTGGCCCAGGACGATTTCGTCAGTGCGCTTGGCACTGAGGCATTGCGGCTGATCGATGAAGATAAAGCGCTGTGTGACAGTATTGCCGCTGCCGGTAGCGCACTGATTACCCCGGGCAGCCGTCTGCTCACCCACTGTAATACTGGAGGGCTGGCAACGGCAGGCGTCGGTACCGCATTAGGCGTGATCGCCCGCGGCTGGCAGGAAGGTTCGGTCGCCAGCGTCTGGGTAGATGAAACCCGCCCGCTGTTGCAGGGTGGCCGCCTGACGGCATGGGAGCTGGGCGAGCTTGGCGTACCTTATAAGCTGATTTGTGACTCGATGGCCGCCAGCCTGATGGCGCAGGGGCAGGTTGATGCTATCTGGGTCGGTGCCGATCGCATCGCCGCGAACGGTGATGTGGCTAATAAAATCGGTACCTACAGCCTGGCGGTTCTGGCGAAATATCACAACGTTCCCTTCTACGTTGCGGCCCCGCATACCACGCTGGATCGCGAATGCCCGAACGGTGACGCCATTCCCATCGAGCAGCGCGCCGCCCGTGAAGTGACCGGCGCAGCAGGCAGTTTTGGCGATGTGCAGTGGGCACCAGAAGCTGCGCAGGTCTATAACCCGGCGTTTGATGTTACGCCCGCGTCACTGATTAGCGGCTGGGTGCTGGATACCGGAGTGGTGACGCCACAGCAGGTGCAGGCGGGCGAATTTCAGCCAGGACGTTAATTTGCGGGTCAGGCGTGCCTGACCCCTACGAAAAAATGGTGATGTCAGCCAGGTTATGGTGCAGCGGTTAATTTCCGGATCAGGCGTGCCTGACCCCTGGGAAAAATGGTGATGTCAGCCAGGTTATGGTGCAGCGGTTAATTTCCGGGTCAGACGTGCCTGGCCCCTGGGAAAAATGGTGATGCCAGCCAGGTTATGGTGCAGCAGTTAATTTCCGGGTCAGGCGTGCCTGCCCCCTGGGAAAAATGGTGATGTCAGCCAGGTTATGGTGCAGCGGTTAATTTCCGGATCAGGCGTGCCTGGCCCTGCGAGAAATGGCGGGGCCAGGTTTTGCGGCGAGTATTATGGGAGGCGAGGATAAGCGTCAGCGATCGTATCACCGGTAAATTTCGCCACCCAGCCTTCCTGGTTGTCGAAAATTCGAATAGCGGTGAAGTGAGGAGATGATCCCATATCAAACCAGTGCGGCGTTCCGGCCGGCACGGAGATCAAATCGTTCTTCTCGCACAGAATCTGATAGATATGCCCATCAAGGTGCAGACAGAACAGCCCCGCACCTTCCACAAAGAAACGCACTTCATCTTCACCGTGGGTGTGCTCCGAAAGAAACTTGGTGCGCAGCACCTCTTTCTGCGGGTTATCGGCACGCATGCTGATCACATCCCAGCTCTGATAGCCTTTCTCTGCCACCAGCCGGTCAATAGCGTGCTGGTAGGCGTTAATTACCGTAGCAGAATCCGGATTTTCGCCGAGATCGCGGTCAGCTTCCCAGCGTTCAAAACGTACCTCTTTGCTGCGCAGCTTGTCAGCAATCTCTGCCGCATCGGTACTGTGCCAGACCGGCGTGGTCGCTTCGGTATCGGTAAAAATTGTCAGTGCGCTCATGGATTTAACAGCTCCTGGTTAATCTGATCAAAACCTGCAACCTGGCGATGACGGCTCTCGGTGTCCGCTTCGCCGCGTATTAACTGCACGGTGTTCCAGCCTGCATCCTGTGCTGCGTCCAGCTCCTGGTGTATATCGGATAAGAACAGCAGTTCCTGTGCCGGTAAACCGATGTGGCTGGCGATGGTGCGGTAGGAATCGACTTCACGTTTGGCACCCACATGGGTATCAAAATATCCGCTAAACAGCCCAGTGATATCACCTGCATCGCTGTAGCCAAATAACAATTTCTGCGCAGCTACTGAGCCAGATGAATAAACATACAGCGCCACACTCTGCTGCTGCCACTGTTTTAGGGCAGGCAGCACGTCGGCATACAGATGGCCGGTAAAGCTGCCATTCTCGTAGCCTGCACGCCAGATCATGCCTTGCAGCGCCTTGAGCGCCGTCGATTTACGATCCTGATCCATAAAACTAAACAGCACCTGCACCAGCTTATCCGCAGTGGCCTGCGGGTTATCAATCTCAGCGCGCAAATCGTCCAGCGCCTGGGCTACCATCGGTTGCTGATGATGTTCAGCAATAAAGCCCGACAGATGCTGACGCGCATAGGGGAACAGGACGTTATGCACAAAGCGAATATCGCTGGTGGTGCCTTCAATATCAGTGACGATAGCGCGGATCATTGGCTCTCCAGAACGCGGCGTTGTAATTCACACTGGAAGAGAAATTCCAGCCCTTCAAGATGGCGGCGTGCCTCATTGACATCTTTGCCCCAGCAGGTCAGCCCGTGGCCACGCAGCAGGAAACCATAACGCAGCGGCGTATGGGCGGCAAACTGTTCAATTCGCTGCGCCAGCCCGTCAATATCCTGATCGTTATCGAACAGTGCAATCGACACGCTGTCGAGATGCGAGCTTTGCCCGGAGAGCGTCTTCTGCATTTCATAGCCCTGTAACGTCAGAGCACTGCTTTTCTCTACGCGCGACAGCACGGTGGAGTTTACCGTATGGGTATGCAGCACCGCGCCAGCATCAGGAAACAGACGATAGATCAGCGTGTGCAGGCCAGTCTCAGCTGAAGGCCTGCGGCCGGATGGAACGCTATTGGTGGCAATCGCGACCTGAATAAAATCGTCACGCGTCAGGCTGCCTTTGTCTTTGCCTGATTCACTCAGCAGGCAGAACTCTGCATCCTGGCGCAGCGACATATTACCGCCGGTGGCGGGTGCCCAGCCGCGCGCACCAATCCAGTGACAGGCAGCAACTAATTGGTCTAACTGAGAGCTTTGCGTCATCTCTTTCCTTAGTGTGAAAGATGATAAAGGAGAATATAGACGTCTATGCGTCTTGATTGCCAAATACTATCACCGTGATATATTCAGAGTCCAACATCATAAAACCGCATTCACAAGGGTTGAGATCTATGAGCCAGACGCCATTCATCCCAGAGAGCAAGCTGCCTGCGCTGGGTACCACGATTTTCACCCAGATGAGCGCACTCGCACAGCAGTACAATGCCATCAATCTGTCCCAGGGTTTCCCCGATTTTGACGGCCCGCAATATCTGCAACAGCGCCTGGCACATCATGTCAGCCAGGGGGCAAACCAGTATGCACCGATGATCGGCGTAGCCCCCTTACGTGAAGCGATTGCCAGAAAAACCGCCGAGCTGTACGGCTATGCCCCCGATGTGAATAGCGAAATTACCGTTACCGCCGGGGCTACTGAAGCACTCTATGCGGCGATTACCGCGCTGGTGCGGGCGGGTGATGAAGTTATCTGCTTTGATCCCAGCTACGACAGCTATGCTCCGGCGGTAACGCTGGCAGGCGGCGTGCTGAAGCGTATCGCATTGCAGCCGCCGGGCTTCCGTCCTGACTGGCAGGCATTTGCCGCGCTGCTGTCGCCGAAAACCCGGCTGGTTATCCTTAATACTCCGCACAATCCGTCTGCCACCGTCTGGCAGCAGAGCGATTTTACCCAGCTGTGGGAAGCCGTGCGTCAGCAGGAAATCTACGTACTGAGCGATGAAGTGTATGAGCACATCTGCTTTGACACTCACGGTCACGCCAGCGTGCTGGCCCATGCTGAGTTGCGCGCCCGTGCGATTGCCGTGTCTTCCTTTGGCAAAACCTTCCATATGACCGGCTGGAAAGTGGGTTACTGTGTGGCACCAGCTGCAATAAGTGCCGAACTGCGCAAAGTTCATCAGTATCTGACTTTCTCGGTGAATACCCCGGCACAGCTGGCGATTGCCGATATGCTGGAGCAGCATCCGGAGCATTACCGCGAACTGCCGGAATTCTACCGGGCACGGCGCGATCGCTTTGTGAAAGCACTGTCCGGCAGTCGTTTTAAACTGCTGCCCTGTGAAGGTACCTATTTCCTGCTGGCAGATTACAGCGCCATCTCCGATCTGGACGATGTTGCGTTCTGCCAGTGGCTGACCCAGGAAGTGGGCGTAGCCGCGATACCGCTGTCGGTGTTCTGCGCTGACACCTTCCCCCATAAACTGATCCGCCTGTGCTTCGCAAAACAGGAAGCCACGCTGGATGCTGCCGCGGAGCGCCTGTGTCAACTTTAAACATTACCGTACTTCAGCAGCCGCTGGTGTGGATGGATGGCCCGGCGAACCTGGCGTTTTTCGACGGGCTGCTGGCCGGTGTTCAGGGCCGTGACCTGATTATCCTGCCGGAGATGTTTACTACCGGCTTTGCGATGGAGGCAGCGGCCAGCTCGCTGCCCGAAAAAGATGTGATTGCCTGGCTCCAGGCTAAGGCCGCAGCAACTCAGGCGATGGTGGCAGGCAGTGCCGCTATTCAGGTTGAGAAAGGAGCAGTCAATCGTTTCTTCCTCGTTGAGCCTGAAGGCAAGGTGCATTTCTATGATAAGCGCCATCTGTTCCGCATGGCCGGGGAGCATGAGTACTATCTGGCAGGGGATCGCCGCGAGGTGATCGCATGGCGCGGCTGGCGAATTCTGCCGCAGGTGTGCTACGACCTGCGCTTCCCGGTGTTTGCACGCAATCAGAACGATTACGACCTGGCGCTGTATGTCGCCAACTGGCCTGCACCGCGAACGCTGCACTGGCAGACGCTGTTACAGGCGCGGGCCATTGAAAACCAGGCTTATATCGCCGGATGTAACCGCGTGGGCAGCGACGGTAATGGCCATCAATACAGTGGCGATAGCCGTATTATCAGCCCACAGGGTGAGATTCTGGCCCTGGGTGAGCCCTGGCAGCCTGCTCGTCTGGATGCCGCACTGTCGCTGGAAAACCTGCGTGAATACCGCGAGAAGTTTCCGGCATGGCGCGACGCGGACAGCTTTAGTTTGTGATACTGAAGGAGGCGGTATCCGGCCTCCTGACGTTACAGCCCCCCGGCGGGCAGGCTTATGACCCGCGATAGGTCGACCATGACCACGGAGAGATCAGAAACGGCAGATGATAATGGCTGCCCGTGGCCGGAAGTACGAAATCGATTTGCGCCGAGACGTAGAGCGCATCACGGCCGCTGGCAGCAAAGTAGTCGCCAATGGCTGCCGTCAGCCGGTAGTGACCTGGCGCCAGCCCCTGCGGAGTCAGATCGCTGATGCGGCCATCATCATTAGTTACGCCTGTAGCCTGCAACAGCCAATTTGTGCCGTTCTCCCGCTCCAGGATGATCGTAACGCCGACTGCCGGCTGGCCCAGGGCCGTATCCAAAATATGCGTGGTAATCGTGCTCACCTGAACGTCTCCTTTAAGCGTAACAGCGTGATCTCCCGCAGCTGTTGCAGGGCCTCACGCTGTTCCTGCTGCGCGTCATTCAGCAGACGACGGCGCAGTTCCGCGAGGATCTGCTCACCGCTACGATCTTTGGCGCGGATCAAAAACACTCGCCCGAAACGCTGTTCATAGGCCGCATTTCCCGCCCGTAATGCCTGAGCCAGCGCTGTATCTGCCGGGTTTACCTGCCCCTGCTCCCGGCTGGAGAGTTCAGCCTCTTTGCCTGTGCCTGGTGCCCGTTCGCCAATACGCGGATGGGCAGATAACGCCTGGTTTAGCGCTGCTTCATCCCAGGCCTGCGCCAGAGCGTCGGCCTTAAGCCAAAGAGCCTCGAGGGAGGAGAAAGGCCTGGCATCCACCAGCCCCGCAGCCCAGTCCGGTAGCGCCACACAGTGATCAATGCTGTGCTGTGCCTCGGCCGCACTCGCCAGGTTAAAGTGAATCAGATTCATTGTTGCCGCCCTTCAACCCGGTTCGCCCGATGTCTGTAACAGCCTGAACGTATGCCTGCACGGCCAGCGCAACATCATCGACCATCACCGATTCAGCTGGATGATGGCTGATTCCGCGATCGCAACGTACAAACAGCATCCCCACCGGCCAGCGTTCGGCAATAGCAATCGCATCATGTCCGGCACCGCTTGGCAGTGACAGGCTGCGCCCCTGAACGGTGGTGACTGCGTGGGTCAGAGCCGCCTGCAAACCATCATCACAGCGCGTAGCCGGGATCTGATAATACTCTTCTGCACTGAACTTCAGACCACGGCGCTGTGCAATAGCATCGCCCTGAGCCAGCAGTTCATCCAGCAGCGTCGCCAGCGGCAGCTCTTCCGGCCCGCGAACATCAAGCGTCAACGTCACCTCACCGGGAATTACATTGACCGCGCCAGGATGGCATTGCAGCGTTCCCACCGTCGCCACCAGCTGTGGATTATGCTGGGGGGTGCGCTGCTCGATAAACACCATCCACTCCGCCGCAGCGGCCAGCGCGTCTTTACGATGGGTCATCGGCACCGTGCCCGCATGCCCCGCCTCACCGGTAAAGCGGCAGTTAAGGCGGCGGGCGCCATTAATGGCCGTGACCACCCCCAGCGCCAGCTGCTCCTGTTCCAGGCAAGGCCCCTGTTCAATATGCAGTTCCAGGTAGGCGACAAAATCCTCAGCGTCACGCGCGGCCTGCCACAGCAGATCCGGGTTGAAGCCGATATTTTTCATCGCCTGCCCCACGGTGATACCTTTGCTATCCGGGTGCGACAGCCAGTGCTCAGGCCAGGTGCCAGTCAGGCCGCGACTGCCAAGCAGCGTGATGCCGAAGCGGGTTCCCTCTTCATCAGCAAACCCGATAATCTCGATTGCCAGCGGCAGACGCTCGGCGCGATCGTGCAGATACTGAACGGTTTCAATCGCCGTCAGCACGCCTAGCATCCCGTCGTAGCGCCCGGCATTACGCACGGTATCCAGGTGTGAGCCCAGCAGCAGGGCTTTCGCATCCTGCCGCTGGCCTTCGTAGCGTCCGCAAATATTGCCTACGCTATCCTGCCACACCTGCATACCCGCTGCCTGCATCCACTTGCCCACCATGGCATTAGCACGCAGATGCTCCGGTGACAGGTAGACGCGAGTGAGGTATTCCGGGGTTTCACTGATTTCTGCCAACGCATCACAGCGGGCCATCACCCGCGCAGCGGCCGCAGCCGCTGCTGTGGCATTCATCAGGCATCCACTCATCCACGACTCCCGTTGTAATGATCCCAGGCGGCCTGCATCGCTGCGCCCTGTGTGCTGTGGAAACCGAGGTGATTCAGCACGGATTCCAGCGCACTCAGGGTTTGCATCACGCAGTCTTTACGAGCGTTGTAACCCATGGTGCCGATGCGCCAGACTTTGCCGGTCATCGGGCCAAATGAGGTACCGATTTCAATGCCAAAATCTTCCAGCATCAGCTTACGCACCTGATCGCCGTTAACGCTCTGCGGAATAATAACGCCGAGCACGTTATTCATTTTGTGTTTCAGATCGCCGTAAGTCTCAAGCCCCATACCCTGGATGCCTTTCAGCAGCGCATCACCATGCAGTTTGTGGCGGGCTATGCCGTTATCCAGCCCCTCTTCGAGGATCAGACGCGCGCATTCACGTGCCCCAAACAGCGCAGAGGTGGCTTCGGTATGGTGATTAAGGCGCTCCGGGCCCCAGTAATCCATGATCATGCCGAGATCGAAATAGTTGGAGTAGATCATCTCGTCGTCGCCGTCATGATGAGCGTCGGTACGCAGCCCCTCTTCCACACATTTGCGTTCACGAATCACTGCTTCCATTGCCGGACTCAGGGTTATTGGCGAGGTGCCGGAGGGGCCACCAAGGCACTTTTGCATCCCGGCAGAGACGGCATCCAGCCCCCAGGCATCGGTTTCCAGCGCGTTACCGGCAAACGAGGCGGTGGCATCGGTGTAGAACAGCACGCCGTATTTACGGCAGATTGCACCCAGCTCTTCCAGCGGTTGCAGCATGGTAGTGGAGGTATCGCCCTGCACCGTCAGCAGCAGGCGCGGTTTCACCTTTTTGATGGCATCTTCAATCTGATCCGGGGTGAATACTTCGCCCCACGGCACTTCGATAGTATGGACTTCTGCACGGCAGCGGCGGGCAATCTCACATAGCAGGTGTCCAAAGCGACCAAATACCGGCACCAGCACTTTATCGCCGGGGCGGATCGCCGACACCAGTATCGCCTCAATTCCGGCGCGAGAAGTGCCGTTGATCAGCATCGTCCAGCGATTTTCAGTGCGGAACACGCCGCGATACAGCTCCATCACTTCATTCATGTAGTGCGTCATTGCCGGATCGTACTGTCCGATCAGCTGGCTGGACATTGCACGCAACACGCGTGGATCAGCATTGATCGGGCCTGGCCCCATCAGCAGACGCTGCGGCGGGTTAATCTGTGGGTATTTTGATAAATCCATCATCGATTCCTTTTTATTGATGATTACACTTCAGACACTCCTGATACTGCCAGTCCAGGCATTGCTCTGGTTTAAAACGGCAAACCAGATAGCCTACAGGCCACGCACCGAAGAGATAAACTGTTTTAATTCATTCGTCTGGGGATTGGCAAATACCGTCTGGCTATCGCCCTGCTCCCACACACGCCCCTGGTGCATAAACACCACGCGGTCACCGACTTCACGGGCGAAATTCATTTCGTGCGTAACGAGGATCAGCGTCATGCCCTCTTTTGCCAGCTGCTCCAGCACTTTCAATACTTCCCCCACCAGCTCAGGATCAAGAGCCGAGGTGATCTCGTCACACAGCAGCACTTTTGGTGACATCGCCAGCGCACGGGCGATGGCTACGCGCTGCTGCTGACCGCCGGAGAGATTGGCAGGGTAGTAATCCATACGGTCACCCAGACCGACTTTTTCCAGCATGCGCGCGGCCAGCTCGCGGCACTCCGCTTCTTTCTTCTTCAATACGCGGCGCGGTGCCAGCATCACGTTTTCCAGCGCAGTCATGTGCGGGAAAAGATTGAAGTTCTGGAAGACCATTCCGACGGAGCGGCTGATATCGCGCGCCTGGGTATCCCGGTCAGTTATGGTCATGCCACCGAGTTTTATGCTGCCTTCCTGATAACCTTCCAGCCCGTTGATACAGCGCAGCAGAGTGCTTTTACCCGAACCGCTACGGCCGATAATGGAGATTACTTCGCCCATTTCGATATCGAGATCCACGCCTTTCAGTACGTGGTTGTCGCCATAGTATTTCTGCACCTGATTAATGGTGATGAGCGGCATTGAATTTCTTCTCCAGATACTGGCTGTAGCGTGACAGCGGGTAACACATCAGGAAATAGCCGAGGGCCACTAACCCGAACACTTTAAATGGCTGATAGGTCACATTATTCAGGATGGTGCCCGCTTTAGTAAGCTCTATAAAGCCGATAATTGAGGCCAGCGCCGTTCCTTTTACTACCTGAACAGCAAAACCAACGGTTGGAGCGATGCCAATGCGCAGCGCCTGCGGCAGTACCACGCGATAAAGGGTCTGGCCAAAGCTCAGACCGAGGCATCGACAGGCTTCCCACTGCCCTTTTGGCAAGGCTTTAATGCTGCCATGCCAGATATCCACCAGAAAAGCACTGGTGTAAAAGGTCAGTGCCAGCGAGGCTGCCGTCCACGGTGAAACATCAATGCCGAATAATGCCACGCCGAAGAAGGCGAGAAAGAGCTGCATCAATAGCGGAGTGCCCTGAAATAGCTCGATATAGCAGCGGACAACACGGTTTGGCCAGATACGCCCGCTAAGACGCACCATTACCAGCGGCATCGCTACCAGCGTACCGCCGAGAAAGGCGGTAAATGAGAGCGCCAGCGTCCAGCGTGCTGCCAGCAGCAGATTGCGCAGGATGTCCCAGTCTGTAAAAGTTGTCATCATGGCTGCTCTCCAAACCACTTACGCCCCGCAGCCAGCAGTAGCTGACGCATCGCTATCGACAGCGCCAGATACATCAGCGTGGTCACCAGATAGACTTCAAAACTCAAAAAGGTGCGCGACTGAATCAGATTGGCGGCAAAGGTCAGCTCCTCATAGGAGACCTGCGACACCACCGACGAACCGAGCATGACGATAATGCACTGGCTGACCAGAGCCGGGTAAATACGCTTCATCGACGGTGGCAATACCACCCGGATAAACGTCTGTGTACGCGTAAGGCCAAGTACCCGGCCTGCTTCCCACTGCCCTTTCGGCGTCACCTGGATTCCGGCGCGGATAATTTCAGTACTGTAAGCGCCAAGATTAATCAGCATCGCCAGCAGCGCCGCCTCTCCGGCCGTCAGCTTCAGCCCCAGATTCGGCAGGCCAAAGACGATAAAAAACAGCTGTACCACAAAAGGCGTATTACGGATCAGCTCGACATACAGGCCCCAGATACGGCTTAACGTCGAGGGTTTGCCGCTACGCAGCGCCGCGCCGAAAATACCGAGCGCTACCCCGCCTACTGTTGCCATCACCGTCAGTTGGATGGTTACCCACAGGCCGGAAAGGAGATCTGGCCAGTAGGGCCAAAGTGCGGGAAAATTCAGTTGCCCGATCATCTGTCAGCCCTCTGCTAACCGAGGTTGGCAGGCAGCGGTGCTTTCAGCCACTGCTCGGAGAGATTATTCAGGGTTTTGTCCTGAATCGCCTGCTCAATCAGCCCATCAATTTTCGCTTTCAGCGCCGGTTCATTCTTCTTCATCCCGATAAAGCACGGTGAATCTTTCAGCATAAATTTAGCAACGGGGGCTTTATCACTATTCTGGCGGGCAATAGCCGCAACCACCAGGTTACCCGTAGCGACATACTCCACCTGGCCTGAAAGCCAGGCTGACAGCGTGGTGTTGTTATCTTCGTAGCGTTTCACCTGGGCTTCTTTCGGGGCGATGCTGGTAAGAACCATATCTTCTACCGCGCCACGGGTGACACCAATCGATTTACCACTCAGCGCTGCCGCATCTTTCAGCGTGCCGTCTTTCGGGCCAAATACACCGAGGAAGAACGGCGCATAGGCGCGGCTAAAGTCGATAACTTTTTCGCGTTCCGGATTCTTGCCCAGGCTGGAAATGACCAGATCCACTTTATCCGTTTGCAGATAAGGCACCCGGTTGGCACTGGTCACCGGCACCAGCTGCAACTTAAGTTTCATCTGTTTCGCCAGGTATTTCGCCATGTCGATATCGTAGCCCTGCGGCTGTAAGTCAGTACCAACCGAGCCAAACGGTGGGAAATCCTGCGGCACAGCGATGCGGATAACGCCGCGTTTTTCAATATCCTGTAGCTGATCGGCATGGGCTGTTACTGCCTGAGTTAACAGCACTGCACCTGCCAGTATTGCGAATAAGCCTTTTTTCATCTTCACTTCCCCGGTTAATACATCATGAAACGAAAGATTCTTAAAGGATTTTATTGCAACTTATGTGCCAGCGAATGCAGGGTTCCAGATTTATTGATTCAGCATTTACCGATAAAGAAAGAATTCGAGCAAAATCCTCATATTATCTACAAAAACCCGCCAGAACTGCGGTGAGAGTCAGAAGCCAGGGTAACTCATATTCAGGAAACGGACAGGAAACGGAAATAAAAAAGGGCGCTTTTTTGCGCCCTAAAACCATGCAATGCACCATAACGACGCCCCATCAGCGTTGTTCCAGTTCATCCAGCTGCCCGTAAAGGTCGGCAATCTGATGAATACGCTGTCGGCCCTGGCTTAATAATTCATGTAAAAGCGCGTTAGCCAGCAGATTGATCAGACTGTTGGCTGACGCGTAACTGTCAAAGGCCGATACGCTATCCAACGGAGCGCAGAGCTGCCAGCGTGCCAGAGCAATTACCCCCTGGGCCTGCGGTTCACACAGTGCCAGCGTGGGGATACCGCTCTGCTGTAGCTGCTGTAATAGCGGGCGGATAATGCGTGGACGGCGGCGAAATGCCATGACCACCACCATATCGTCCGGGGTTAGATCCACCAGCTCCTCGGAGAGTGTTTGCCCCGGCTGTGGCAAAACCTGTACCTGGGTTCTGGCCTGCAATAGCTGCTGGCGCAGGTGCAACGCCACCGGATAGGCATTACGCATCCCAATGATAAATATACGCTTACTTCTTGCCAGCGCCTGTACCACCTCGCCAAAATGCAGCGCATCAATTTCGTTGACCCACTGGGTAAGGTTGGCCATCTCCTGCTTATAGTGGCGAGCCAGCAGCGTATTGCCCTGTACTGCATCCCGGTTGTCCGTTAGCGGCATTCCGCTCTGGCGCAGGGTACGCAGCTCATCGCGCATATCTTTATATTTTTCATAACCTAAATGCTTAAACAGGCGGCTTACCGTCGCTTTAGAAACCCCGCTCAGGCGTGCCAGTTCAGCGCTGTTGTAGCTGATCAAGTCATCGAAATGGTCGAAAACAAAATCCGCTATACGCTGTTCCTGTGGGGAAAGCTGCGCGTAATGGCTGCGCAGGCGTTCGTCAAGCTGCATCATGGTGTTAGCCCTGTAACGTTCGTTTCATCTGTTGAATGATATACAAATAACGTGCCCGTCTGTAGCGAGTGCTGAAAACGCTTTAAAATCAGCGAAACAATGCGGCCAGAATGACTGAGATCGCACGCCTCTGACCCAGACTCGAAAAACTGGAACGGCTATTGCTTTAGTTACTGCATCAGCTATCCGGCCAACGAGAAAAAAATGAATCAAAGTAATCTGGCCCCGCTGGGGATGGCAGTGACGCCTCATCACCTGGCGAGTGAAACGGCATTGCGAATTTTGCGCGAAGGCGGGAATGCCATTGAAGCAATGGTGGCCGCCGCCGCCACTATCGCGGTGGTCTATCCGCATATGAATGGTCTGGGAGGAGACGGTTTCTGGTTGATTGTGCCACCAAAGGGCGATCCGGTTGCCATTGATGCCAGCGGGGCTGCGGGAACGCTGGCAACCATCGATTTCTATCGGGGCAGCAGCACTATTCCCCATCGCGGCCCGAAAGCGGCACTGACGGTAGCCGGTACAGTCAGCGGCTGGTCAGAAGCGCTGGAAATATCTCGTGAAATGGGTGGTCAGCAGCAGCCACTGCCGCGCCTGCTGGCCGATGCTATCCGCTATGCCGCTGACGGTATTCCGGTCACCGCCTCCCAGGCAGCAGCCACCGCAAGTAAACATGAAGAACTGGTGAATCAGCCGGGATTTTCTGCCACCTATTTACCCGACGGCACCGTGCCCGCATGCGGCAGCCGTTTTACTCAGCCTGATCTGGCAAACACGCTGATCCACCTGGCCGAAGCCGGGCTGGAGAGCTTCTATCGCGGGCCTCTCGCCCGCAAGCTTGCCAGTGAGATGTCCTGCCTGGGAATGCCCGTTACGCTGGAAGATCTTAATCGTCAACGAGCCAGACGCCGCACACCGCTACGTATTCGTCATCAGTATGGCGACGTTTTCAATATGACACCGCCCACACAGGGGCTGGTATCACTGGCCATCCTTGGGATCACCGACCACCTGAATATGGCCGATGCCGATGAGGCACAAACAATCCACCGTATTGTTGAAGCGACCAAGCTGGCGTTTGGCCTGCGCGATCGTTATATCACCGACCCTCTGCATATGCCTGAACAGATGCAGGCTCTGCTCGACAGCGATCGCCTGCGGCAGATGGCGGCGCAAATCGATGTCAGTCAGGCGGCCCCGTGGGGTACGGGTAAAGGGCCAGGGGATACGGTGTGGATGGGCGTAATGGACAGCAGCGGGCTGGCGGTTTCCTTTATCCAAAGTATTTACCACGAGTTCGGCAGCGGAGTAGTGATCCCCGGTACCGGCATCACCTGGCAGAATCGCGGGGCTGCCTTCAGCCTCAACCCTGACCATCTGCTGGCTCTACTGCCCGGCAAACAGCCTTTTCATACCCTGAACCCTGCAGCAGCAAGGCTTAACGATGGCAGGACGATGGTCTACGGCTCGATGGGTGGCGATGGTCAGCCCCAGACTCAGGCGGCAATCTTTACCCGTCATGTTGTACAGGGGATGCCGTTGCAGCAGGCGGTCAGTGCACCACGCTGGCTGCTGGGGCGTACCTGGGGCCAGGCGTCTGATTCACTCAAGCTGGAGGGCCGCTTTTCGCCGGAAACCATCGCCATGCTGCGCACTCTGGGCCATGAGGTAGAGCTGCTGCCTGACTATAGCGAAGCCGTGGGTCATGCCGGAGCCATCGTGCGCCACAACAACGGCATGCTTGAAGGGGCATTCGATCCGCGCAGCAACGGCAGCGCGGCAGGATTTTGAACGATGATCAGAAAGGAGAGATATATGCAACAAACTGCCCCCGACTGGACGGCCTATATTACCCAGATGGAACAGGTTTTAAATCTGGAACTTGATGAGCTACGTCGTGCAGAACTGCTGCTTCAGTTTAGCCGCATTGCCGGTATGGCCGCCCCTTTATTAGCCTTCCCGCTGGACGACCGCATGGAAGTGGCGGGAGTGTATAACGCATGAATCTGGCCTCCCTATCGATTGCCGGACTGACTCAGGCATTTGCTGCCGGAGAGTTAAGCGCACGCGAGATTGCCCATCACACGCTGGCAGCCATTGAGCGCGACAACCCGACGCTGAATGCCTGGACTCATATAACGCAGGATCGCATGTTGCAGGAGGCCGAACGTCTGGATCGTCTTAAATGCAGCGGTCAGCCGCTGCCGCCATTAGCGGCGGTACCTTATGCTGTGAAAAATCTGTTTGATATTGCCGGACATACCACGCTGGCCGGAGCCAGCTTGTTTAGCGAGCGTAAACCCGCCAGCCAGGATGCCTGGGCGGTACAACGGCTGACCAACAGCGGTGGAATGCTGTGCGGTATGCTGAATATGGATGCATACGCTTACGGATTTACCACGGAAAACAGCCATTACGGTGCGACCCGTAATCCCCACGATAATGCACGTATCGCTGGGGGTTCTTCCGGCGGTTCGGCGGCGGCGGTGGCGGCTGGCCTGGTGCACTTCTCCCTCGGCTCCGATACTAATGGTTCAATTCGCGTACCCGCGTCGTTATGCGGTATTTTCGGCCTGAAACCGACCTTTGGCCGTCTGTCGCGCAGCGGTAGCCATCCGTTTGTTGCCAGTCTTGATCATATCGGCCCCTTTGCACGCTCAGTCAGCGATCTTACCCACATCTACGATATATTGCAGGGCGCTGACCCAGCGGATAAATTCCAGGCAGAGAATGCGAATCAACCCGTAAGCCCTCTGCTGAGGCAAGGCGGTGAAGGGTTACGCTGCGGAGTGCTGGGTGGGTACTTTCAGCAGTGGTGCGATAGCGACGCCCGGGCAGCGGTCACTTTGGTTGCCAGTGCACTAAATGCCAGCGAAGAGTTTGTGCTGCCGGAAGCCGAGCTGGCGCGTACTTCTGCGTTTATTATCAGCGCCTCTGAGGGAGGGAATCATTATTTGCCCGCACTGCGCAACTCCCCGGAACGCTTCGAGCCACTGTCGCGCGAGCGCCTGACCGCCGGGGCAATGATCCCGGCAGCCTGGTATATTCAGGCACAGCGTTTTCGCCGCTATTTTCAGCAGCAGGTACTGCCGTTGTTTAACCATGTGGATGTGCTGATTGCACCAGCCACTCCTACCAGTGCGACCTTAATCGGTCAGGAAACAATGCATATTAATGGTGTGGACTTGCCCGTTCGCGCCAGTATGGGCATGCTGACTCAGCCCATTTCTTTCCTGGGTCTGCCGGTGACCACAGTGCCGTTGCGTACCGCCACTGGGTTGCCCATTGGCCTGCAACTGATTGCAGCCCCCTTTAACGAAGCAGCCTGTCTGCGTGCCGCCCGGGCACTGGAGCAGATGGGTATTACGCAGGCCACACCTGCCAGCATGGAGCTATTGTCATGAACAGTGAACATATTGATCGCCCGGTAATTCTTGCTGAAGTTACCGCCGCCTTTTATCGCTATGAAGAGGCATTAATCAGCAATGATATTGCCGTGCTGGATGAGCTGTTCTGGCATGATAAAAGAACGGTACGCCTCGGTGCCGGAGAAAATCTATACGGTATTGATGCTATTCGCGCCTTCCGTGCGGCCCGTCCTTCAGCCGGGTTATTTCGCCAGCTACAGAATACGGTTATCACCAGTTACGGCGATGATTTCGCGGTGTGCAGCACTGAGTTCACCCGCGAGGGCAGTGATAAAACGGGGCGCCAGCAGCAGACATGGATAAAACTTCCCTGTGGCTGGCGGATCGTAGCGGCACAGGTCAGTTTAATGAGTTGATGATTTCAGCCGAGGCCATGATGTTATCGAGATAATATTCCGTAATTCTCACGGTGGTGCAGCCTGGCTGCCGATGATACAACTCGGTATCCCTTCATTTTGAAAAGGATATACAGATGACGTTGCAAATGCTTCAGAAAGCAGCCACCGGAGTACAAAACTCATCCTCAGTGAAAGACTGGCATCGTGAAGAGATAAAGTGTGCTATCCGCCTGCGAGGTTACTCAATTGCAGGTCTGTCACGTGCGCATGGACTTGCTGATGGAACCCTTGCTAACGCGCTGGTTCGCCCATGGCCAAAGGGTGAGAAAATTATTGCCACGCTAATCGGGCTTGATCCCGCCGAAATATGGCCAAGTCGGTATGCTGCCCGTAAAGCTAAATTAGTTTCCTCCCGTGTAGATTTATCCGCGCCATGCCTGGAGGGGAAATAGCCCCTCCTCATTTAAGTTTCACTCAGGTATCAAACGGAATAATAGAATCACATTGCTGAAAAATACTTTGCGGTATGAAGTTATTAAATCCCATTTCAATACAATAATCGATTAGGCCGCGTTTATTGCCAACACCAGCTTTTTTGTAAATTCGACATAAGGTATCTTCTACCGTTCTGTTAGATACACCGATAGCTGCTTCAATCATTTTCGGTGTAAATAACTGACACGTGTAAAAAATAATCTCCCACTCTTTATCAGTAAAAAGTTCTGTTGGGGGCGTAAAAACCAGTGAGGTGGGAATTTTTATTTTCGACAGACGAGTAATGAAAATCGACTCAACCGGGCGACAGTGAGCGATAACCCCCAGAGGGGTACCATCCTCATCGATAATTGGGAATTTTTCAGAATACCATGGTTGTAAAAAATCCTGTTTGTCGAATTCATGAATCTCAACAGATGTTACGCGATCTTTTACTTTTTCTACCATACGATCGTGGGACTGAAATGCAGGTTCGAATTCATGCATAGCTAAAGGAAGCTCACCGTCGTAACGACCTTCTATTTTAAATTCTTTCGATAACCCAATGAAATTGTACATGCGTTTATTAGCATAAACGAACTGAGATAAATTATTTTTAACTAACCATGGCTCGTTACTGCCTTCCCAGAAACGAACTAACGGGGTAATAATCTTTTCAATTTTTCGATCTAGCTCTTTTTGTTTCATAGTCTCTCACCTGAATATTTTAATGCGAGATGAATAGCACACTCTAAAGGTCAAACGGAATAATAGAATCACATTGCTGAAAAATACTTTGCGGTATGAAGTTATTAAATCCCATTTCAATACAATAATCGATTAGGCCGCGTTTATTGCCAACACCCGCTTTTTTGTAAATTCGACATAAGGTATCTTCTACCGTTCTGTTAGATACACCGATAGCTGCTTCAATCATTTTCGGTGTAAATAACTGACACGTGTAAAAAATAATCTCCCACTCTTTATCAGTAAAAAGTTCTGTTGGGGGCGTAAAAACCAGTGAGGTGGGAATTTTTATTTTTTTGAGTCGGGTAATAAACATTGATTCAATAGGACGGTTATGAGCAATAACTCCCAAAACATTCCCAGAATTGTCTATTATTGGAAACTTATCACAATACCATGGCAGGAAGAAATCATTGTCTCCAACCTTATGAATCTCGATAGAAGTTACTCTATCCCCAGCCTGCTCGACCTGCCTGTCATGAGCTTGAAATTGTGGTTCAAACTCGTGAATGGCAATAGGAAGATCACCATCAAACCGGCCTTCCATTTGAAACTCTTTCGGGATCGCCAAAAAATCTTTTAAATGCTGATTTACATAAACAAACTCAGAAGTATGACTCTTCACCCACCAGGACTCATTACTTCTTTCCCAGAAATTAATTAGAGGTTTGATTATCTCTTCAAGTTTTGAATCTTTTTCATCATTTCTCACAAAAAAAACCCTTAAATAAAATATGCACAACAATCAATATATAAACTAATACAAGCACCTGTAAGAGACGCCATCATTTATTAGCACTTATTGAATAAGAAAATAGCCATTTTATTGTTTTTGTGATCAAGGATGGCGGGGGAGATCCCCGCCATTAAGAATTATACGGCGGGGGCCGGATGTTTTTTCATCCAGTGGTCGGCAATTTGCTGACGGGTGCAGATCCAGACGGCTTCATGCTGCTGGATATAGTCGAGGAAACGTTGTAATGCACGAAAACGGCCCGGACGGCCAAGCAGGCGACAATGCATACCAATCGACAGCATTTTAGGGGCGCTTTCACCCTCTTCGTACAGAACATCAAAGCTGTCTTTCAGATAGGTATAAAACTGTTCAGCGGTGTTAAACCCTTGCGGAGTGGCGAAACGCATATCGTTAGTTTCAAGCGTATAAGGGATGATCAGATGCGGCTTTACGGTACCGTCCTGACAGGTGACCTGCGTCCAGAACGGCAGGTCGTCGCCATAATAGTCGCTGTCGTAGGTCAGGCCGCCCTGCTCAACCACCAGCCGACGGGTATTAGGGCTGTCGCGCCCGGTGTACCAGCCGGTTGGCGTCTTGCCGAACAGATCGGTCAGAGTATCCAACGCCTGTTGCATATGCTGACGTTCAGTTTTCGCATCCATACCCTGATAATGGATCCAGCGCCAGCCGTGGCTGACAACATCATAATCTGCGGCTTTGATCGCCTCGACAATCTCAGGGTGTCGCGCCAGCGCCATTGCCACACCAAATACCGTCAGCGGCAGGCCGCGTTTTTGAAATTCGTTGTGAATACGCCAGAAACCGGCGCGCGAGCCGTATTCATACAGTGAGTCCATCGACATATGCCGCTCGGGGTAGCTGGCAGCACCAATGATATCGGAGAGAAACTGCTCGGAGCCTGCATCACCATGAAGCACATTATTTTCGGCACCCTCTTCATAGTTGAGGACAAACTGCACCGCAATTTTCGCCTTTCCAGGCCAGGCCGCGTGAGGAGGATGGCCTGCGTAGCCGCGCAAATCACGCGGATAGTTTTTGTTGAAGCTGTACTCTTTTTTTTCCGGAGTGTTACTCATCGTCTCAGTCCTTAACGTGGCAAAAAGAAATGGGACCCGACTTTCAGTTTAGGCGCTCAAACTGACCCGACAGTTTTTTTCGTATCGGATAGTCAAGATCACCATGCTTGCTGGTACTCAGACCTAATGCCAGCAGCGACTCCACCATTTTGACAGCTGCCGTCACACCATCAATGACCGGCACGCCCAGTTCACGCGTCAGCTCCTGCGCCAGGTCGGCCATACCGCCACAGCCAAGCACAATTGCTCCGCATCCGTCCTCACGTATGGATTGTATACAACGCTGACGCACTTTCTCCTGCGCCTTACCGCTGCCATCTTCCAGCGCCAGCACCGGCAGATCGATGGCATGTAGCGCAGCACAATGATGTTCAAATCCATACTGTTGAAGCAGATGGCGGGCAATAATCAACGTGCGCGGCAGGGTGGTAACAATGGAGAAACGCGTGGCGACCAGGGTGGCCATATGCATCGCCGCTTCCGCAATACCCACCACCGGCCCCTGTGCCAGTTCGCGCGCAGCCAGCAGGCCCGGATCGCCGAAACAGGCGATAACATGACCGCTGACGCCCTGTTCACGCCCTGCTTTAATCTGCTCCAGTACCCCAATAGCTGCAATAGCCTCGTCAAAGTGACCTTCGATTGAAGGTACGCCCTGAGCCGGACATACAGCAATGATCTCAGTATTTTCTGCTGCTACCGCCCGTGCCGCAGCGCCTATTGTTTCCGTCATCGCCAGGCTGGTATTGGGGTTAATGACCTGAATAATCTGTTTGCTACTCATCATCACACTCCTTTTGATGCAAACAGCCGGGAAAAGTCCGGCAGTGTTTCACCGCTGCGTTCAAAGCGCAGACTGGCAACAATATGATCGAAATGGTGCTGAAGTGCGCCAGTCAGTTTGGTTATAGATTTTTCCCGCAGCAGCACAATCAGGCGATCATGATCGTCACAACGGCACCCCTGCTGCCACGGCGCACCGTAGGCCGCCACCACCAGCGAAGATCGCTGCGTCAGACGGGTGACGATCTCAGTCAGCACCTGGTTATCAGAAATAGCCTGTAGCTGAATATGAAAAGCTGCTGACAAACGAATAGCCGCTGCGCCGTCATGATTCTCATGGGCCTGCTGCTCCTGAAGATTGAGTTTTTCCAGCGCGGCGAGATGAGGTGCCTGACAGTGCTTCAGTACCTCAGGCAGATTGGCGCATTCAATCAGGCTACGGCTGCGGAAGATATCCTGCGCTTCTTCCACCGTTGGCGTGGCAACCTGTGCACCACGCTTGGGCGTTAAGGTGATCATCTGCACTGCTGCGAGGCGCTGAAGTACTTTACGGATGCCGGTGCGGCTAACGCCAAATACTTCCGAGAGGGCCTCCTCCGGCAATTTACTGCCCGGTGGTAACTGATGTTCCACGATGGCCGTCATCAGCGCCTGATAGATAGGCTCATCCTTGTCACTCAGGTCGGAGGCCGTTTTCAGCCCGGTTTCACTCTTCATTCCCTACTCCGGTAAACATCATTTCCGTCAATAATCGTACACAGGAATACTTGTTTTTGTATACATGAAATTACATTCTGGCCTGGATCCTGCAATGTCTCTTCCAACCCGGTTTATTGATAACTGTATTCAGAGGAGCAGGTTTCATGCCAAACAGTCAAGGTTCTTCCCCGGCAGCGGCATCTCACGCCGCAGCAAATTACAGCCCACGGCTGTGCAATGAGGATCTGGCACCGACCCGTGACCAGAACTGGAGCTGGTACAATATATTTTCTTTCTGGATGTCAGATGTACACAGTATGGGCGGCTATGTCGTGGCGGCCAGCTTCTTTACGCTGGGCCTTGCCAGCTGGCAGGTGCTGCTGTGTCTGCTGGTCGGTATCTGTATTGTGCAGGTGTGTGCCAACCTGGTAGCAAAACCAAGTCAGATGGCAGGCGTACCTTATGCGGTCATCTGTCGCCAGGCGTTCGGCGTGTTCGGAGCCAATATTCCGGCAGTAATCCGTGGATTAATCGCCTTTGCCTGGTATGGTATTCAGACCTACCTGGCGGCGAATGCGCTGATGCTGGTGTCGCTGAAGTTCTGGCCTGGGCTATCGTCGCTGACGCACGTTTCCTGGCTGGGTCTGTCTCAGCTAGGCTGGATCTGCTTTGGTATTATGTGGTTGTTACAGGCAATGGTGTTCTGGCACGGCATGAACGCGATCAAACGTTTTATTGATATCGCCGGCCCGGCGGTATACGTGGTGATGGTGGCACTGGCGGGATGGATTGTATACAAAACAGGGTTTGACGGTATCTCCTTCACGCTGGCGAGCAAAGCACTGTCCGGCGGCGAGCAGGCGTGGCAAATGCTGACTGCAACCGCACTGGTGGTGTCGTATTTCTCTGGCCCGCTGTTGAATTTTGGTGATTTCTCCCGCTACGGGAAAAGTATGAGTGAAATCCGGCGCGGCAACCGCTGGGGGCTGCCTTTCAACTTCCTGCTGTTTTCCATCGTCACCGTGGTGATCGTGTCTGGTACTCAGTCGCTGTTTGGTCGCATGATTACCGATCCGATTGAGACAGTGAGTATGGTCGGGAACGATCTGGCTGTGGCTATCGGTCTGCTGACGATGATTACAGCGACCATCGGCATTAATATCGTGGCGAACTTTGTCTCCCCGGCGTTCGATTTTTCCAACTGTTCACCACAAAAAATCAGCTTCCGTACAGGTGGCATGATCGCCGCGGTCGGTTCGGTACTGCTGACACCATGGAATCTGTTCCAGTCTCCTGAGTTGATCCACTATACGCTGGATGTACTGGGTGCCTTTATCGGCCCACTGTTCGGTATTTTGCTTGCCGACTTCTATCTGATAAAGCGCAGCCAGATCTCCGTTGACGATCTGTTTGATGCCACGCCTAAAGGGAAATACTGGTATCGCGGTGGCTTTAACCCGAAAGCGATAGTGGCGTTGCTGCCGTCGGTAGCTATTGGTCTGGTGATCAGCTTTATTCCGTCGCTACATGCCGTAGCAAACTTTAGCTGGTTTATTGGAGTTGCTCTTGGGGCAGGAAGTTATCGCTGGATTGCCCGTGGTGACATCGCTGATGCAGCAGTAAAAGGTTACGTTGCAAAGGTGGCAATGCAGAAAGAGTAATTGTTACAGAGAGGAGCATAAGGAACTGGCCCCTCTGCTCCAGAGTTCGCCAATAACGAAAAAGGCCGATTCTTTCGAATCGGCCTTTCTCTAAATGCTTGGCGGAACGGACGGGGCTCGAACCCGCGACCCCCTGCGTGACAGGCAGGTATTCTAACCAACTGAACTACCGCTCCACCGATGTTCCCCGTCGGGAACGAGCCGCATATTACGGGGGAGCCTGCCCTTCGTCAACGCTTTTTACAGCGAATTATTTTAACTGCTCTCTTTTTCACCGTAAGGACGTTTTTACCCGCATTTTAATCACTTATGACCCGCTGACTTCTTCCGGACGCCACAAACAGCTACCGCCTTTTTTCTGCACCAAATCAAGACGTGACTCATGCGCGGCAAGCTCCTGCTCACTGGCACGCACTACACGCAGGCCGGATGGTGGCCTGGCAATGCGGTGAATAGTTTCGCCATCGTCCTGCTCTTCACGATCTCCTTCCATTGAGAAGGTCAGCGAGGTTTGCCCGCCCGTCATGGTCAGGAAGACTTCAGCCAGAATTTCGGAGTCAAGCAGTGCGCCGTGCAGCGTACGCTTGCTGTTATCTATCTCATAGCGCGAACAGAGCGCATCAAGACTGTTACGTTTGCCGGGAAACAGCTTACGCGCCATCGCCAGGCTGTCAGTGATTTGACAGAAGGTTTCTGTTTTCGCTATCCCACGCTGTAATTTGGCAAACTCATAGTCCATAAAGCCGATATCAAACGAGGCATTATGGATTACCAGCTCCGCACCACGAATATAATCGAGGAAGTCATCAGCAACCTGGGCAAAAGTCGGTTTATCCAGCAGGAATTCGTCGGCAATACCGTGTACGCCAAACGCCTCAGGATCCACCAGACGATCTGGCTTGAGATAGACATGGAAATTATTGCCCGTCAGGCGGCGGTTGATCACCTCCACGGCACCAATTTCAATAATACGATGCCCCTCATAGTGGACACCGATCATGTTCATACCGGTGGTTTCGGTATCGAGAACGATCTGACGTGTGGTATTTACTGTGCTCATAGGACCCGTTTATGGCAGACTTGGCGTTTTTTCTACAGGGAGTCTACCAGAGATGCTTAAGCAGGTAGAAATTTTCACCGACGGATCGTGCCTTGGTAACCCTGGCCCCGGGGGATACGGTGCGATTATGCGCTATGGCAAACACGAGAAAACCTTTAGTGCTGGCTTCCATCTGACCACTAATAACCGCATGGAGATGATGGCGGCGATTGTGGCGCTGGAAGCGCTGACGCAGCCCTGCTCCGTGGTGCTGAGTACCGATAGCCAGTATGTGCGTCAGGGGATCACTACGTGGATACATAACTGGAAAAAACGTGGCTGGAAAACCGCTGATAAGAAACCGGTTAAGAACGTAGATCTTTGGAAGCGTCTGGATGCCGCTCTCAGCCATCATGAAATTACCTGGAAGTGGGTTAAAGGTCATGCTGGTCACGTTGAGAATGAACGATGTGATGAGCTGGCGCGCGCGGCGGCCGGTAACCCAACCGCCGACGATGTCGGTTATCTGTCTGAATCCTGACCTATCCGACCAGGGCTGACCTCTAATAGTAGTCAGCCCTAACTAATCAGTCTTTAACTTTTGCGCTCTTCCCGATACTGGCTGGTTGCCCCCACTGCATGCAGCTGCCGTTGACTGGCACTCTTCTTTGCCGGGTTTCTGGTGAGAGGGAAAGTACGTTTACGAGCCACTATTAAACTCAGGCAGCCAAGCGCAGGTAAATGCGTACTAATTATTTTACCCCCCTGACGATTCCACGGCAGTACCTGAAAACGCGTGCGCTCCATTACTTCATAATTAAGCAGGCTCAACCAGTCCAGCAGCCGCATTTGGGTAAACATCCGGCTATTCCAGGGAACTTTACGACGTACGCCTGGAATCAGCTTTCCGATCCCCAGAACACTAAACAGATTAAATCCAGTGATAATCATCCAGCCATCATCGATCAGCACCCGATCGACCTCACGCAGTACACGATGAGGATCGCTGCTCCACGCCAGAGTATGTGCCAGCAAGCAGGCATCCACCGACTTCGACTCAAACGGTAAACTGAGGGGATCGGCTTTGACATGATGGGATGCGCTGCCAAAACCGACACTCACCTGATGTGAGATAGCGCAGCTTGCCGTATCTATTTCCGCACTCAGGTTGCCAATTTTTAGCAAATGAAAGCCGTAAAGCTTACCGAGACTGGGCCGCAGATGATGTGACAGAGCATCACGATAAAATTCACCGCAGGGTATTTGCGACCATGACTCTGGCACGTGACGGATTTGGCGTGTTTTAGCTGGCTTCATGCTTTACCATCTTCTTTCCCTTGAGCATCCAGGAGCGATAAAAATGAATCTTACCAGTATTCCAGCATTGCAGGATAACTACATCTGGACGTTGAATGATGTTGAAGGCCGCTGCCTGATTGTTGACCCCGGCGAAGCAGCCCCTGTGTTGCGCGTAATAGAAGAAAATAAGTGGCAACCGGTGGCGATTTTGCTCACCCATCACCATCATGATCATGTTGGTGGTGTCGCCGAATTGCTCTCTCACTACCCCAATTTAGAGGTGTATGGGCCGGAAGAAACACGCGCTAAAGGTGCAAAGATTATCGTCTCTGAGGGCGATAACGTGCAGATTTTAGGTCGGGATTTTACGATTTATGCTACACCCGGTCACACTTTAGGACATATCTCATATTTCAGCTTCCCTTACCTTTTCTGCGGAGACACGCTTTTTTCCGGCGGCTGCGGCAGGCTCTTCGAGGGCACAGCAAAGCAAATGTTTGATTCATTTCAGAAGCTTAACGCATTGTCTGAAGAAACTCTGGTTTGTTGCGCGCATGAATATACGTTATCAAATTTAACCTTTGCACGGGCTATTTACCCTCAAGATGCGGAAATAGAGCGCTATTACCGAGAAATTAAGGAGTTACGCGCTAAAAACGGCATAAGTTTGCCTACAAAACTGGCACTGGAGCGGAAAATTAATGTTTTTTTGCTCACGCAACGCCATGATTTACAACAACAAATTGGATTAGAAACAACTCCGCAACATGAATGGCAGGTATTTGCGGCTCTACGCGAGAAGAAAGACGCTTTTTGATATTTTTGGTTGTGTTGTCTGGATCGACCACGTATCATTGCTCGTCTTTTAAGCGAACTATTGACATACACATGAAGGCTAAAGCGATATTACTCGCCTCAGTCTTGCTGGTCGGATGCCAGGCGTCAAGGCACGATGCTAACATCCCCGAACAGCATGCACAGAGTTTGTCTTCGGCAGGTCAAGGTGAAAATGGACAGTACTCAGATGAAATGTTGTCGCCGCGCTGGCAGGACGATGGAACGTCACTTGCGCAAGACAGAGATCTGTGGAATTTCATTGGCGACGAGCTGAAGATGAAGGTTCCGGATAATTACCGGATACGCGAACAAAAACAGAAGTACCTGAGTAACAAGAGCTATCTCCACGATGTAACATTACGGGCAGAGCCGTATATGTACTGGATTGTCGAGCAGATTAAGCAACGTAAAATGCCGATGGAACTGGTACTACTACCCATAGTGGAGAGCGCTTTTAATCCCCACGCTACATCATCTGCGAATGCCGCTGGCATCTGGCAGATTGTGCCGCAGACTGGGCGAAATTATGGTCTTAAACAGACCCAGTGGTATGACGGAAGACGCGATATTGTCGCATCGACCAAAGTTGCTCTGGATATGATGCAGCGCCTTAACGGCATGTTTGACGGTGACTGGTTACTGACCATTGCCGCCTATAACAGCGGTGAAGGTCGCGTACTCAAAGCGATAAAAGCCAATAAGGCTAAAGGTCGGCCAACTGATTTCTGGTCACTTGCGCTGCCAAGAGAAACAACGGTCTATGTGCCAAAAATGCTGGCTTTAGGGCAGATCCTTAAAGACAGTAAGCGCTATGGCGTACGTCTGCCAGCACCAAACGAAGCACGTGCTCTGGCGCGAGTTGAAGTTGGTCAGCAGATTGAGCTGACACAGGCAGCCGAAATGGCTGGCATGTCTCTAAGCAAATTGAAGAGCTTTAATACCGGCTACAAACGCGGTACGACGGCACCTAATGGGCCTCACTACATTATGGTTCCGAAGTCCAATGTCGCCAAGCTGCGTAACTCACTGGCAAGCGGTGATATCTCAGCGGTACAGCCAACTTCTCTTGCGAAGAACAGTGTTTCTCCGGCATCTTACAAGGTGCGCAGCGGTGATACTCTGTCAGGCATAGCTAAACGTCTCGGGGTTCCTGTCAGAGATCTGCAACGTGCAAATAATCTGCGCGGTGCCAGCATCAAACCCGGTCAGACACTTAGCCTGGGCAACAGCAGTACGCGACTGGCAGATAACGGCGACAGCATCACCTATAAGGTACGTAAGGGTGATTCTCTGGCCAGTATCGCAAAACGTCACGGCGTAAACATCAAGGATGTTGTGCGCTGGAATAGCGTCGCCAGTAATACTAAAAACATTCAGCCCGGTGATAAACTGACGCTGTTTGTGGATAATAACGCGACGCCTGACAGTTAATCGTCAGTCACTGCCGGATGAAAAATCCAGACAAAAAAGCCCGTCATTGACGGGCTTTTTTTATGGCCGGATGGCCTCGATAAAAATGATATCTGTGCTGAAACTGCCGTCTGGCTGTAGCGCATAGTAACGCTGCACTTCGTCAGGGGCTGAACGCTGATAAGCGCGTATCGCCTTCACCAATACATCGGGAGTGCGCATCCGCTTTACCCAACTGCTAAATTCAAGATCAAGACGATCTTGTGACACAGACTGGATCACCAGCCCGCTCTCTGTCATTAATGTCAGCCACTCGCCAGGAGCGTAGTCCTGCACGTGGGAAGTATCACGCAGAGCTTCCACCGTCTGTAACCAGATATCCAGCACCGGGTGACCAGGTGCACTCACATCCATAAATATCGCTTTTCCACCTGGTTTTAAAACGCGACGGACTTCTCGCAGTGCACTGCCAACATCGTGCCAGTGATGCGCTGAATAGCGACTGATAACGATATCAAACTCGCTTTCGGCAAAGGGCAGGCTCTCCACATATCCCTGCTGAGTAGTAAGGTGGTGATAGCCCCGCTCTAATGCCGTTGACCGCACAACCTCCAACATCTTTTCTGACAAATCGTATGCCACGACTTTTTTTACGTGCTGTGCAGCAATAAAACTCGCATGTCCTGCCCCGCATCCCAGATCGAGAACCGTCGCATCTGATCCACCAAACAGGCGCTCTGCCAGTCGAACGAGGTCACGACCGCTGGCATGAACAGTACTGTTCAGATAGGCCCCGGCTTGCTCGCCAAACTGTTTATCTACGTTATCATGGTGCTTTGACGCCATTGGTAGCAATATCCTTGTTAAACAGAATCCGATGGATGTGCCTCAAATTCTACCAGCAGCGGGTTATGATCGGATGCGCTGGTCACCAGCACAGAGGCTTCCGCAACGTTTAATCCACGATAGAAAACAAAATCCAACGGGCGGCCAAAGGCTTTGCGCCGATGGTCATCGGTGAAACGCACCTCGCGCAAACCCATTTCCCGGGAAAAACGATATAGCGCATTGATTCGCTGCCGGCTCCAGGCATTGAAGTCACCGGCCATAATAACTGGCCCCTGATGATGAATAATTTGTTCGCCGATAGGCCCCAGTTGCTTACTGTAGACATCAATACCCAGGCTGAAATTAACCGCGTGAATATTCACAACCATCAGCATCTGATTACCCGGTAAAGGGTACGCGGTGACCAGCGCTGATTTAGCCAACCTGAGAAGCGGCTCACGCTCACGCAATGGACAACAATAGACTGGATGAGCTGAGGCGAGTGTCATCACACCCGAAGGGTGCTGGGGTAGCATGAAAGCGGGAACCTGATCGGCTGCAAGATAATTAGTGGTAGCGAAACGCACCAGCTCGGGTGTGGTTTGTGCCTCCTGGAGCAATACCAGATGAGCATCCTTACCAAAGGTTTGCAAAACCGAAAGCCAGTCAGCACGCTGTTGCTTGAAAATATTCCATACCAGTACTTTGATACGAGCTTCAGGGGTGAGTGGCGCGCCTGGCGGCAATGCCTGTCCGACATGCAGCATCGCCACGGGAGGGAAAATACGCTCCGCTGGCTGACCTGCTACGTATCTCATGGCATAAGTCTTTTTCTGCACGTTACCGCCTGCACTTTTTACAACTGAATGGATTTACCATCTACCAGTTATAGGGACTTTGCCGCTTACTTTCAATCGGAGAGCGCCAATTCGCGCAGGATTGTACGTAAGGAAATGAAAATAGAAAAACTGAATACAAAAAAGCCCTGACTCTTATGAGTCAGGGCTTCCTGTTTAAGTGGCGGAACGGACGGGGCTCGAACCCGCGACCCCCTGCGTGACAGGCAGGTATTCTAACCAACTGAACTACCGCTCCACCGATTCTGTACTGACTTCAGACTGCGTCTGACTTCAGGTGTTTCGCCCTTACCTTGTCAGGGGTAAGGTCACGACCCGCTTACGGGTCTTAATTTGATGCCTGGCAGTTCCCTACTCTCGCATGGGGAGACCCCACACTACCATCGGCGCTACGGCGTTTCACTTCTGAGTTCGGCATGGGGTCAGGTGGGACCACCGCGCTAAAGCCGCCAGGCAAATTCTTTGTGCTCTGTCCTGTGTCTTTTGTGCTCTGACTGCGTTGCCTGCGCTCGTAAGCTCAGTCACATACTCATGTATGCTCCTTCCCTCACTTCACTGGCCGCCTTGTCACAGCGCAAAATACTTCGGACTTAATTCCGGTACAGGCTGAAAATCGTCTTTCGCGTCTCTCATAACGCTCACCAGAACGCTTCTGGCGTTGTAAGGTTAAGCCTCACGGGTCATTAGTACCGGTTAGCTCAACGCATCGCTGCGCTTACACACCCGGCCTATCAACGTCGTAGTCTTCAACGTCCCTTCAGGACTCTCAAGGAGTCAGGGAGAATTCATCTCGAGGCAAGTTTCGCGCTTAGATGCTTTCAGCGCTTATCTTTTCCGCACTTAGCTACCGGGCAATGCCATTGGCATGACAACCCGAACACCAGTGGTGCGTTCACTCCGGTCCTCTCGTACTAGGAGCAACCCCTCTCAATTCTCCAGCGCCCACGGCAGATAGGGACCGAACTGTCTCACGACGTTCTAAACCCAGCTCGCGTACCACTTTAAACGGCGAACAGCCGTACCCTTGGGACCTACTTCAGCCCCAGGATGTGATGAGCCGACATCGAGGTGCCAAACACCGCCGTCGATATGAACTCTTGGGCGGTATCAGCCTGTTATCCCCGGAGTACCTTTTATCCGTTGAGCGATGGCCCTTCCATTCAGAACCACCGGATCACTATGACCTGCTTTCGCACCTGCTCGAGCCGTCACTCTCGCAGTCAAGCCAGCTTATGCCATTGCACTAACCTCACGATGTCCGACCGTGATTAGCTGACCTTCGTGCTCCTCCGTTACTCTTTAGGAGGAGACCGCCCCAGTCAAACTACCCACCAGACACTGTCCCCACGCCGGATCACGGCGCCAGGTTAGAACATCAAACGTTAAAGGGTGGTATTTCAAGGTTGGCTCCACGCAGACTGGCGTCCACGCTTCAAAGCCTCCCACCTATCCTACACATCAAGGCTCAATGTTCAGTGTCAAGCTGTAGTAAAGGTTCACGGGGTCTTTCCGTCTTGCCGCGGGTACACTGCATCTTCACAGCGAGTTCAATTTCACTGAGTCTCGGGTGGAGACAGCCTGGCCATCATTACGCCATTCGTGCAGGTCGGAACTTACCCGACAAGGAATTTCGCTACCTTAGGACCGTTATAGTTACGGCCGCCGTTTACCGGGGCTTCGATCAAGAGCTTCTCCTTGCGGATAACCCCATCAATTAACCTTCCGGCACCGGGCAGGCGTCACACCGTATACGTCCACTTTCGTGTTTGCACAGTGCTGTGTTTTTAATAAACAGTTGCAGCCAGCTGGTATCTTCGACTGGCTTCAGCTCCGGGAGCAAGTCCCTTCACCTACGCGCCAGCGTGCCTTCTCCCGAAGTTACGGCACCATTTTGCCTAGTTCCTTCACCCGAGTTCTCTCAAGCGCCTTGGTATTCTCTACCTGACCACCTGTGTCGGTTTGGGGTACGATTGATGTTACCTGATGCTTAGAGGCTTTTCCTGGAAGCAGGGCATTTGTTACTTCAGCACCGTAGTGCCTCGTCATCACACCTCAGCCTTAAAGAGTTCCGGATTTGCCTGGAACTCAAGCCTACATGCTTAAACCGGGACAACCGTCGCCCGGCTAACATAGCCTTCTCCGTCCCCCCTTCGCAGTAACACCCAGTACGGGAATATTAACCCGTTTCCCATCGACTACGCCTTTCGGCCTCGCCTTAGGGGTCGACTCACCCTGCCCCGATTAACGTTGGACAGGAACCCTTGGTCTTCCGGCGAGCGGGCTTTTCACCCGCTTTATCGTTACTTATGTCAGCATTCGCACTTCTGATACCTCCAGCAGCCCTCACAGGCCACCTTCGACGGCTTACAGAACGCTCCCCTACCCAACAATACTTGCGTATCGCTGCCGCAGCTTCGGTGCATGGTTTAGCCCCGTTACATCTTCCGCGCAGGCCGACTCGACCAGTGAGCTATTACGCTTTCTTTAAATGATGGCTGCTTCTAAGCCAACATCCTGGCTGTCTGTGCCTTCCCACATCGTTTCCCACTTAACCATGACTTTGGGACCTTAGCTGGCGGTCTGGGTTGTTTCCCTCTTCACGACGGACGTTAGCACCCGCCGTGTGTCTCCCGTGATAACATTCTCCGGTATTCGCAGTTTGCATCGGGTTGGTAAGCCGGGATGGCCCCCTAGCCGAAACAGTGCTCTACCCCCGGAGATGAGTTCACGAGGCGCTACCTAAATAGCTTTCGGGGAGAACCAGCTATCTCCCGGTTTGATTGGCCTTTCACCCCCAGCCACAAGTCATCCGCTAATTTTTCAACATTAGTCGGTTCGGTCCTCCAGTTAGTGTTACCCAACCTTCAACCTGCCCATGGCTAGATCACCGGGTTTCGGGTCTATACCCTGCAACTTAACGCCCAGTTAAGACTCGGTTTCCCTGCGGCTCCCCTATACGGTTAACCTTGCTACAGAATATAAGTCGCTGACCCATTATACAAAAGGTACGCAGTCACACCACGAAGGTGCTCCCACTGCTTGTACGTACACGGTTTCAGGTTCTTTTTCACTCCCCTCGCCGGGGTTCTTTTCGCCTTTCCCTCACGGTACTGGTTCACTATCGGTCAGTCAGGAGTATTTAGCCTTGGAGGATGGTCCCCCCATATTCAGACAGGATGTCACGTGTCCCGCCCTACTCATCGAACTCACAGCAAGTGCATTTTTGTGTACGGGAGTATCACCCTGTACCCTGCGACTTTCCAGACGCTTCCACTAATGCACAAACTGATTCAGGTTCTGGGCTGTTCCCCGTTCGCTCGCCGCTACTGGGGGAATCTCGGTTGATTTCTTTTCCTCGGGGTACTTAGATGTTTCAGTTCCCCCGGTTCGCCTCATGCCACTATGTATTCATGACATGATAGTGTGCCGGAGCACACTGGGTTTCCCCATTCGGGTATCGTCGGCTGTTGCGGTTCATATCACCTTACCGACGCTTATCGCAGATTAGCACGCCCTTCATCGCCTCTGACTGCCTAGGCATCCACCGTGTACGCTTAGTCGCTTAACCTCACAACCCACAAGCGTCCCGGAGGACACATTGCTGTTGCGAGCATTTGAGAGACTCGAACATATCGTTGATTTCATTCTTATTTACGGAGAATGAAAACGACATGTCGTTTCAATTTTCAGCTTGTTCCGGATTGTTAAAGAGCAAATATCTCAAACATGACTCGTTAAAGTCAGCTTTGAGATACTGGGTGGCAACGTCTTTCACGTCGTTACCGGTATGGCGTCCCCAAGGGGATTCGAACCCCTGTTACAGCCGTGAAAGGGCAGTGTCCTGGGCCTCTAGACGATGGGGACTCGGGTACTACTTTTGCTCGTTACTTCTATCAGACAATCTGTGTGGACACTGCGCGGGAAGGTATCTTCAGGTAAGGAGGTGATCCAACCGCAGGTTCCCCTACGGTTACCTTGTTACGACTTCACCCCAGTCATGAATCACAAAGTGGTAAGCGCCCTCCCGAAGGTTAAGCTACCTACTTCTTTTGCAACCCACTCCCATGGTGTGACGGGCGGTGTGTACAAGGCCCGGGAACGTATTCACCGTAGCATTCTGATCTACGATTACTAGCGATTCCGACTTCACGGAGTCGAGTTGCAGACTCCGATCCGGACTACGACGCACTTTATGAGGTCCGCTTGCTCTCGCGAGGTCGCTTCTCTTTGTATGCGCCATTGTAGCACGTGTGTAGCCCTGGCCGTAAGGGCCATGATGACTTGACGTCATCCCCACCTTCCTCCGGTTTATCACCGGCAGTCTCCTTTGAGTTCCCGGCATTACCCGCTGGCAACAAAGGATAAGGGTTGCGCTCGTTGCGGGACTTAACCCAACATTTCACAACACGAGCTGACGACAGCCATGCAGCACCTGTCTCACGGTTCCCGAAGGCACTTTCGCATCTCTGCAAAATTCCGTGGATGTCAAGGCCAGGTAAGGTTCTTCGCGTTGCATCGAATTAAACCACATGCTCCACCGCTTGTGCGGGCCCCCGTCAATTCATTTGAGTTTTAACCTTGCGGCCGTACTCCCCAGGCGGTCGACTTAACGCGTTAGCTCCGGAAGCCACGCCTCAAGGGCACAACCTCCAAGTCGACATCGTTTACGGCGTGGACTACCAGGGTATCTAATCCTGTTTGCTCCCCACGCTTTCGCACCTGAGCGTCAGTCTTTGTCCAGGGGGCCGCCTTCGCCACCGGTATTCCTCCAGATCTCTACGCATTTCACCGCTACACCTGGAATTCTACCCCCCTCTACAAGACTCTAGCCTGCCAGTTTCGGATGCAGTTCCCAGGTTGAGCCCGGGGATTTCACATCCGACTTGACAGACCGCCTGCGTGCGCTTTACGCCCAGTAATTCCGATTAACGCTTGCACCCTCCGTATTACCGCGGCTGCTGGCACGGAGTTAGCCGGTGCTTCTTCTGCGGGTAACGTCAATCAGCGAAGCTATTAACTTCTCTGCCTTCCTCCCCACTGAAAGTACTTTACAACCCGAAGGCCTTCTTCATACACGCGGCATGGCTGCATCAGGCTTGCGCCCATTGTGCAATATTCCCCACTGCTGCCTCCCGTAGGAGTCTGGGCCGTGTCTCAGTCCCAGTGTGGCTGGTCATCCTCTCAGACCAGCTAGGGATCGTCGCCTAGGTGAGCCGTTACCTCACCTACTAGCTAATCCCACCTGGGCACATCCGATGGTGTGAGGCCCGAAGGTCCCCCACTTTGGTCCGAAGACGTTATGCGGTATTAGCCACCGTTTCCAGTGGTTATCCCCCTCCATCGGGCAGTTTCCCAGGCATTACTCACCCGTCCGCCACTCGTCACCCAAGGAGCAAGCTCCTCTGTGCTACCGTCCGACTTGCATGTGTTAGGCCTGCCGCCAGCGTTCAATCTGAGCCATGATCAAACTCTTCAATTAAAAGTTCGATTTGCTGCAACAAGTGCAGCGATGCTCAAGTGTAAAACGTCATAATGAATTTCATTATGTGTTCACTCTTAAGACTTGATATTTTTTCGACACCCGAAGGTGTCTTGATATCAATCCTGCGAGTGCCCACACAGATTGTCTGATAAATTGTTAAAGAGCGGTGCAATCAGTGCCTGAAGCATCAGTTGCGAGGTGGCGTATATTACGCTTTCCTCCTTCGGAGTCAACTTCTTTTTGAGAAGTTTTTTCCGGCGGTTCAGATACTTCCTGAACCTCCTGAGCCGCTGGCCTGTAAGCCGTTGTGCCGTCTCAGTAGTTGCGCATTATAGACAGGTGCCGCAGGAACGCAAGCAGTAATATCAACTTTCTCACTGCTTGCTTGAAATTCGTGCGAAGCGCTGTTTTTTAGCCCTGTTTAATACGTGCAGGTAGCTCTTTCAGGCTATTAAGCACCCAATCCGCTGCACTCTCGCCTTCAGCAGTGACAGGCTTCCCGCTACGAACCAGCACCTTTTTACCTACTCCGGCAGCTAAAGCCGCCTGCATGTCTTCTATCTTATCGCCAACCATATAGGAAGCGGCCATATCGATGTTGAGATCCTTCTGCGCAGTAAGCAACATTCCCGGCTGCGGCTTACGGCAGTCACATGCCTGACGTAACTCTTCTACTATTGCTTCCGGATGATGCGGACAGAAATAGATACCATCCAAATCCACATCACGATCTGCCAGCGACCAGTCCATCCACTCAGTCAGGTGCATAAACTGAGCCTCAGTAAACATACCGCGCGCAATTCCAGACTGGTTCGTCACCAGTACCAGCGCGAAGCCCATCTCCTTCAGTTCACGCATGGCATCTATTACACCATCGATAAACTCAAAGTTGTCGCTTTCAAAGACATAACCGTGATCGACATTGATAGTGCCATCCCGGTCGAGGAAAATTGCGGGGACTTTCTCAGCCACGTAGTAACTCCTGCTAAAAAATTTGCCGTAGTGTATCGCATCATTACCATAAAAGAGAGAATGGCAGATTGAATGACTTCGATTGATTTAGACGTCTGGATGCCCTACCATCCATTCAGTCCCTTCAATGCGGGATGCAGTTATAATTTACGCCACGGATAACTCCCATCACGATAATAAATAAATCAATGATTAAACTTTCCAATATCACCAAAGTGTTCCAACAGGGTTCACGCACAATTACTGCGCTGTCTGATGTCAGTCTGCATGTGCCCGCCGGACAGATTTATGGCGTAATCGGCGCTTCCGGTGCAGGTAAAAGCACCTTAATCCGCTGCGTCAATTTACTGGAGCGTCCGACTTCCGGTAGCGTTCTGGTTGATAACCAGGATCTTACTACGCTGTCTGAAGGGCAGTTAACGCTGGCACGCCGCCAGATAGGTATGATCTTCCAGCACTTCAATCTGCTGAATTCACGCACCGTCGCCGGTAATGTTGCGCTACCGCTTGAGCTGGGTAACCTGTCAAAAGCTGAGATTAAAACCCGCGTCAGTGAACTATTGGATCTGGTTGGTCTTGCCGACAAGCATGACTCCTGGCCCGCTAATCTTTCCGGTGGACAGAAGCAGCGTGTGGCAATTGCCCGTGCGCTTGCCAGTAACCCAAAAGTCCTGCTTTGCGATGAAGCTACCAGCGCACTGGATCCGGCAACCACCCGTTCTATCCTCGAGCTACTGAAAGACATCAACCGCCGCCTGGGCATCACCATTCTATTGATTACTCATGAAATGGACGTGGTGAAACGTATCTGTGACTGTGTGGCAGTTATCAGTAATGGCCAGCTGATTGAGCAGGACACCGTTAGCGAAGTCTTCTCTCATCCGAAAACTCCACTGGCGCAGCAGTTTATTCAATCAACGCTGCATCTGGATATCCCGGAAGACTACCTGAAACGCCTGTCACCGCAGCCCAGCGCCACAACCGTTCCTTTATTACGCCTGGAGTTCACCGGTCAGTCGGTGGATGCACCGCTGCTCTCCGAAGCAGCACGTCGTTTTAATGTGAACAACAATATTATCAGTGCGCAGATGGATTACGCCGGTGGCGTTAAGTTCGGCATCATGCTGACTGAGATCCACGGTGAAGTTGCCGACACTCAGGCAGCCATTGCTTTCCTGCAAGAGCAACATGTAAAGATAGAGGTATTAGGTTATGTCTGAGGCGATGATGTGGTTAATGGGCCGCGGCATCTGGGAAACCCTGATGATGACCTTTGTCTCCGGCTTTTTCGGTTTTGTACTTGGCCTGCCGGTCGGCGTTCTTCTCTATGTTACCCGTCCCGGACAGATAGTCGCGAACGCGAAACTTTATCGTGTGCTGTCGGCAGCGGTGAATATCTTCCGCTCGATTCCTTTCATTATCTTACTGGTCTGGATGATCCCCTTCACCCGGATTATCGTAGGTACCTCGATTGGCCTACAGGCGGCGATTGTTCCTCTGACCGTTGGCGCAGCACCCTTTATTGCGCGTATGGTTGAGAATGCCCTGCTCGAACTGCCAACTGGCCTGATCGAGGCTTCCCGTGCCATGGGTGCTACGCCGTTGCAGATTATCCGCAAGGTTCTGCTGCCGGAAGCACTGCCAGGCCTGGTAAATGCCGCTACTATTACACTGATTACCCTGGTCGGCTACTCAGCGATGGGTGGTGCCGTCGGCGCAGGCGGTCTGGGTCAGATTGGCTATCAGTATGGCTATATCGGTTACAACGCGACGGTGATGAACACGGTATTAGTTCTGCTGGTTGTTTTGGTGTATTTGATTCAGTTCTGTGGCGATCGCATTGTTCGTGCGGTTACCCACAAGTAAACACAACAGTAGTTTCTCTCTATATTAAGGAAGGGATATGTCTTTTAATATTAAAACGCTTGCCGCTGTCGGCGCGCTTATCGGTACACTTGCACTGGCTGGCTGCGATCAGAAAGAGAAAGATCCAAACCACATCAAAGTGGGTGTGATTGTCGGTAGCGAACAGCAGGTAGCCGAAGTAGCAGCTAAAGTGGCGAAAGATAAGTACGGCCTGGATGTAGAACTGGTAACTTTCAACGATTACGTTCTGCCTAACGAAGCGTTAAGCAAAGGCGATATCGACGTGAATGCCTTCCAGCACAAACCTTATCTGGATCAGCAGATCAAAGACCGCGGCTACAAACTGGTTTCTGTAGGCAGTACTTTTGTTTACCCAATTGCCGGTTACTCCAAAAAGATTAAATCTCTGGACGAGTTGCAGAACGGTGCACAAGTGGCGATCCCTAACGATCCAACCAACCTTGGTCGCTCCCTGCTGCTGTTGCAGAAAGTTGGTCTGATCAAACTAAAAGATGGCGTTGGTCTGCTGCCAACCTCACTGGATGTGGTTGAGAACCCGAAAAACCTGAAGCTGGTAGAGCTTGAAGCGCCACAGCTGCCACGTTCTCTGGACGATCAGCAGATCGCTCTGGCAGTGATCAACACCACTTACGCCAGCCAGATCAACCTGACGCCAGCAAAAGATGGAATCTTCGTTGAAGATAAAGACTCACCATACGTAAACCTGATCGTTGCCCGTGAAGATAATAAAGACGCGGAAAACGTGAAAAAATTCGTCCAGGCTTATCAGTCAGATGAAGTTAACGACGCGGCGAACAAAGTGTTCAACGGCGGCGCAGTGAAAGGCTGGTAATTACCCGCTGCGGGTGGCTCCCTGTCACCCGCAATAATCGGCTCTTCGCCCATACGTGCCCGACTACACTCTCTCCGCTTGTTATTTCTGCTCCAGCTTGTTTCAATAACGCCACTTTTACCGAACATGAGGATGTTCCCATGCGTGTTTTACCGCTCTGTTTGTTAGCGCTGTCGCTGACAGGGTGTTCGTTGCTGCCACGGCCGTATGAGCCAGTGAAGCCATTTCCGCAGTCAACACAAACTGACTCATCGAAGTCGAAACCAGCAGCACGCCCTGCCCCGGTAAAACTCTACACTGATGCCAGCGATCTGGTCAGCAAACCATTCCGGGATCTGGGTGAGGTTTATGGCGATGATTGCCAGAGTAACGCACAAGATTCCCCACCGAACCTGGCAACCGCACGTAAACGTATGCAGATCCGGGCATCCGGTATGAAAGCAAACGCCGTGCTGGTGCATAAATGTGAAATTGTGAGCGGCGCTCAGGGCTGCCTGCGTCAGGCAGTATGCCAGGGATCAGCGTTGAAAGTTTCCAGCCAGTAAAAGACCATGCTTGTTCTGTACCGGGGGCAGTGATAACCCCTGGTTCTGAATATCCTTACAGTCTCAGAAATACTTCCCCCCTACTCATTCCCACTTACCTTATAAGATAAACCTTAGATTTATCATATTTTTCAACTAGTTATTTGAAATAAAAAATCATACTGGTAGACTTGTAACTTCAAATGTCTATATACAAAGGGATTGTATAATGCGTAAGTTAGTTTTTATTTTGGTATCATTAGCACTTACCGGCTGTGCAAATACAGCTGATAAAAGTGTTCAGAAAGCAGCACCAGCGAAAAAAGAGGCTCCAAACTCCGCGTTAGTTGTGAAATCCCCATCGAGCGTTCAGCTGCTGAGTAATACAGATGAACTCGGTGGCAAATCTTTCCTGGCTTTAGGTGTGGTTAGTGGTTCCGCCTGTCAGGCAAAGGCCACAGATTTCCCAACCGATATGAATGTCGTGCGTCGCCAGATGCAGGCTAACGCAATGCCTCTGAATGCCGATGCTGTATTGCTGAATAATTGTGAAATCATTACTAATACCCAGAGCTGCTATCGTCAGACTCTGTGTAAAGGTTCAGCACTGAGAGTTGCCCAATAGTGACGACATTTTCCTTCCAAAAAATTGGCACCATCCATTCCCCATGGAAGGAAAAATTCGCTGTTCCCCGCCAGCCTGGTTTAATTCAGGATGGCGGCGGAGAGCTCCATTTTCAGGCCCCGTATAATCATCCTGACGCCGTACGTGGGCTTGAAGAGTTCAGCCATCTGTGGCTGCTCTTTATTTTCCATCAAACAATGGAAGGTGGCTGGCGCCCCACGGTACGTCCTCCACGTTTAGGCGGCAATGCACGTATGGGTGTTTTCGCCACGCGTTCCACCTTCCGTCCTAATCCTGTCGGCATGTCTCTGGTTGAACTAAAAGGTATTCGCTATGAGCGGCAGCAGGTGATCCTTGAGCTAGGCAGCCTCGACCTGGTAGACGGAACACCTATCGTCGATATCAAACCCTACCTTCCTTTTGCCGAAGCGCTGCCAGATGCTCGTGCCGGGTTCGCCCAGCAGGCCCCGATTGCCGATATGCCGGTGAGTTTTAGTACAAATGCACAGCAGCAATTGGCGCAGCATCAGCAGCACTATCCTCACCTTGAGCGTTTTATCCGCCAGGTTCTGGCTCAGGATCCGCGGCCTGCATATCGTAAAGGGGAGGAACCCGACCGCGAATATGCCGCCTGGCTGCTGGAATTCAACGTTCGCTGGCGCGTAATGCACTCAGGTACCGAAGTTATCGCCATCGACCCGCGTTAATTTCTCCCGGCATCTTTTGACTCTCCTGTCGCGCTGGTACACTAGCGTCCATGTTTTTTTTGGCTCTCTTTCCGTTCATATGGAATCGTAACTCATGCGTACTACTCAATACCTGCTCTCCACTCTTAAGGAGACACCTGCCGACGCTGAAGTGATCAGCCACCAGCTGATGCTGCGCGCCGGGATGATCCGTAAACTGGCATCCGGTCTGTATACCTGGTTGCCGACCGGTTTACGCGTGCTGAAAAAAGTTGAAAACATCGTGCGTGAAGAGATGAACAACGCCGGTGCGATTGAGATTTCTATGCCGGTAGTTCAGCCTGCGGATCTGTGGCAGGAGAGTGGGCGCTGGGAGCAGTACGGCCCGGAGCTGCTGCGCTTTGTTGACCGTGGCGAGCGCCCGTTCGTTCTTGGCCCAACGCATGAAGAAGTCATTACCGATCTGATCCGTAATGAACTCAGCTCATATAAGCAGCTGCCGCTGAACTTGTTCCAGATCCAAACTAAATTCCGTGATGAAGTACGCCCGCGTTTCGGCGTGATGCGCTCACGTGAGTTCATCATGAAAGATGCCTACTCGTTCCATACGTCGCAGGAATCCCTGCAAGAAACCTATGATGCAATGTATCGCGCCTACAGCCAGATCTTCAGCCGTATGGGCCTGAATTTCCGCGCCGTGGATGCAGATACAGGCTCCATCGGTGGCAGCGCATCCCATGAGTTCCAGGTGCTGGCTCAGAGCGGTGAAGATGATGTGGTCTTCTCTACCGAATCTGACTACGCTGCAAATATGGAAAAAGCAGAAGCTATTGCTCCAGCCGGTGGCCGTGCGACTGCTACGCAACCAATGATGCAGTTCGATACGCCAGATGCGAAAACTATCGCTGAACTGGTGGAACAGTTTGCAATACCGATCGAAAAAACCGTTAAAACACTGATGGTTCACGCAACTAAAGAGAGCGGTCACACGCTGGTCGCACTGCTGGTTCGCGGCGATCATGAACTGAACGAAATCAAAGCCGAGCATATTGATATTGTTGCTGAACCGCTGACTTTCGCCACCGAAGAAGAGATTCGTACGCTGGTTAACGCAGGCCCGGGTTCCCTTGGCCCGGTGGGTCTGAATATGCCAATTATTGCTGACCGTACCGTGGCAGCAATGAGCGACTTCAGCGCGGGTGCCAATATTGACGGCCAGCATTTGAAAGGCATTAACTGGGAGCGCGATCTGCCGCTGCCACGCGTGGCCGATATCCGTAATGTGGTTGAAGGTGATGCCAGCCCGGATGGTAAAGGCACATTGCTGATCAAACGCGGTATTGAAGTGGGACACATCTTCCAGCTCGGCACCAAATACTCTGAAGCGATGAAAGCATCGGTACAGGGTGAAGATGGCCGCAACCAGGTGATGACCATGGGATGCTACGGTATTGGTATTACGCGCATCGTTGCGGCAGCCATTGAGCAGAACCACGACGATCGCGGAATTATCTGGTCTCCAGCGCTGGCACCTTTCCAGGTAGCGATTCTGCCAATGAATATGCAGAAGTCATTCCGCGTGAAAGAACTGGCTGAAGAGCTGTATGCCACGCTGCGTGCGAAAGGCATTGACGTTATCCTCGACGATCGCAAAGAGCGCCCTGGTGTCATGTTCGCTGATATGGAACTGATTGGCGTACCGCATACTATCGTGATTGGCGACCGTAATCTCGATAGCGAAGAAGTGGAATATAAAGCGCGTCGTGCCGGTGAAAAACGTATGATCAAAACCAATGAAATCGTTGATTTCCTGGTGAGTGAACTGGCGGTCTGACGCTAACTGAGGAGATGCTCAAGAAACCTGGCTTCTTTTCGATAAGACAAAAAAGCCACCGCATATACATAGATGCGGTGGCTTTTTTATTTAGTGCTGCTGCCAGAAGACACACAGGCATAACTTAACTGAGAAAAACCATTCTTATCGCTGCTTAATGCGTGCGGTTATTTCTGCGGAATTATCCCTGGTGCAATTCAATCACCGCGAACTTTACCGCGCAATGATTTAGTCGATGCTTTTCGCGCTTTACCTTCCAGACGGCGTTTACGTGAGGCCATCGTCGGACGCGTAGCCCGGCGGGTTTTTTCCACCACAGTCAGTTCAAGAATTAAATTTTCCAGCCGCTTTAATGCAGCCTCACGATTCATCTCCTGACTGCGATACTCCTGCGCTTTAATAATCACAATGCCTTCAGGGGTGATCAGATGGTGGCTGACGGCCATCATGCGTTCCTGATAGAACAGCGGCAGGCTGGAGGCGCGAATATCGAAACGTAAATGAATTGCCGTCGAACTTTTATTCACGTTCTGACCACCGTTTCCCTGCGCTCTGATCGCGGTGATTTCGATTTCTGCATCAGGAATAGTGACGCTACGTGATAATACAATCATGTCCTTTTTCCGGCCTCCAGCCACTGCTCAAATTGAATTTCCAGATGATTATTATCATCTGAAAGCCAGATTGTGCCGTCCTGGATAGTCGCCTGCAACGTCATTGAACGCGAGGCAAGCCGGGTCAGGGCACTGAGCTGTTCATCATTCAGATAACGTATCGTCAGGTTGTCATGCTGGGCAAGCTTGTTTTGATGCTGCTGCCACCAGGGCTGTGCGGCGCGCCAGTTATAGGTGTAAAGCCAGACATGCTGAGAACGGCTACAGGCTTTTTTGATTCTGCGCTCATCCGGCAGGCCGAGGTCAATCCATACATCAATGCCGCCATGGTCGTTCAACTGCCACACTTCAGGCTCATCTTCGGCGCTTAACCCTCGGGTAAAGGTCAGGCGCTCATTAGCATGAACCAGCCAGGCCAGCAGACGCAGCATCAGGCGCTCTTCAGTTTCAGAAGGGTGTCGGGCCAGCGTCAAGGTATTATCAATAAATACATTGCGATCCATGTCTGCGACATTGACCGTGGCTTTATAAATCGTTGCTTTAAGTGCCATAGGGATCCTTATCTCAATTACCCGCCATTGTAACCTGATGACGTCGTAAATCACTCGCTCACAGGCTGATTTCCCGTAAATGCCTGTGCTATAGTCGGTTAATCGCCAGAGAAAACTCTGAAGGGGGTGCATGTGCAAAAGTATTGCGAATTAGTTCGCCAGAAATATGCTGAAATCGGCAGTGGCGATCTGGGATACGTGCCTGACGCACTTACGTGCGTGTTGAAAGCGCTTGATGAAGTAGCGGGCAATTCTGAGCTACCGTCTTCCATCAGGGACAAGGCAGCCTATGCTGCCGCCAACTTATTGGTGAGCGACTATGTTGACGAAAGATGAAGCCTACAAACCGATAAACTGCGATGACTATGACAATCTGGAGCTCGCCTGCCAGAACAGCTGGATGCTGACACTGGCGTTAAAAGACGGTGAGCAGCTTAAGGCGAAGGCCAAAGATATGGTGTCGCGTAAAAATGTGGAATACCTGAGCATTGAAGTGGCCGGGGAAAACCGCGATTTACGTCTTGATCATATTGCCAGCTTCAGCCACCCGGATCTCGGCACCGTGGTAGTAAGCGAGTCTGATTAGACACTTCTTTCAGGCGGATCGTCGTTGATCCGCCTCTTCTCTCAGGGTTTCAAGCCCGCGTAATACGCTGCTAAATCGTCAATATCATCGTCACTCAGCCCGGCAACAAATGCTTTCATCACCTCAGCCTGCCCGCCGCTACGCGCTCCGCTTTTGTAAGCCTGCAAAGCCAGAACCAGGTATGCCTCATGCTGCCCGGCAAGATTAGGATAGATTGGCGCAGCCGCTTTCCCATCAGCCCCGTGACAGGCAAGGCAGCGTACTGACTTCTCCTGCCCTGCACTGCTGTTACCTGCTGCCAGCGCGGGCATACTACAACTTAGCAGCAGCGCCGCTATCAGTCTGACCTTCATCACCGATCTCCATCTTGTTATTTTCCCGACACCAGTCAATATTCCAGGTCGTTTCCGGGCTATCGGGGGCACCGTCACGGGTGACGAAGACGCCTGCTGCGGCAATCAAACGATCGCCATAAAAAATAAGCGGCGTCCGTTCGCGCTGCCACGGTGGGATCGCCAGCTCCTGCCACAATTTTTTTAGCGGGCGCCGCCCTGCGCGCCCGACAATATAAAACGATCCCTGTGCCTGAAAGCGCACAATGAGCGGCTCTTCAGGCCCCGGGCGACGCAGCGCCACTCCACGGTTATTTAGCCGCAACAGTCCAAGCCCATCCGGTAGCATTAACGGCTGTGCGGTGTCCGTCCACTCCAGCTGGTATCCTGCGAGTGACTGCATCAGTGGCAGCCAGTAGAGGCGGTCACGGAAGCGACGTACCTCATAGTGCCCCAGCCGCAGCCGTGGCTCTGCATCCTCTCGGCTACAGGCCACTTCCTGCCAAAGACGCCGCAGCGCATCCCGCGAGGGCATGCTGCCCTTCTGCCCGGCAATCCAGCGGCGAAGTAATGCATAACGCCGGGCATCGCTCATCTCCAGCATCGGTGCAATCGCCAGCGTACCGCAGGCATCCACCAGCAAGGCCAGAGACTCCGACAGCAGCTCATCTAATAGTTGCTCCTGCTCACCACAGAGCGCTGCACTACGGGCCACCGCTCGCGAGAAATTGGGCCAGCGTGCATTCAGCACTGGCAACACATCAAGACGCAGGAAATTACGGTCATAACGTGCGTCACTGTTGCTGTCATCCTCGATCCACGTCAGATGGTGCTGATGTGCCCAGGCTTCCAGCTGCTGGCGGCTTTGCTCAAGCAAGGGTCGCAGATGCCGGTGCGCGCCCAGCCAGTGCTGTTGCGGCATGGCTGCCAGTCCAGCCGGGCCGCTACCGCGTTTCAGTGCCAGCAGCAGCGTTTCGCTCTGATCGTCCAGGTGTTGCGCCGTTAACAGCGTTTCATCCTCCAGCAGCAGTTCACTGAAGGCGTGATAACGCGCAGTACGCGCGGCGGCTTCAATGCCACCCTGGCGCGCATCGACATCGACACAGACCACTTCCAGCGGAACCTGCCACTGCACACACTGCTGCCGACAGTGTGCTACCCAGCTGTCCGCCAGTGGGCTTAAACCATGATGGATATGCACCGCCCGCAGCTGTAACCCCGGGCGCTGGCTTCTGAGCAGCACCAGCTGATGCAGCAGCACGCTGGAGTCCAGCCCACCGCTGTAGGCCAGCAACACGCGGTGCTCACTCGCAAGCTGGGCCTGAAGAGGCGCAATAGAAGACATGGCGTTCCTGAAAGAAGAACCCGGCACAAAACCGGGTTTAGCAGAGGGCTATTCTAAACCTGGTATAGCTCAAGGGGCAATCCGTCGGGATCGTTGAAGAAAGTAAAGCGTTTACCGGTCACGGGATCGATGCGAACTGTTTCACAGCTTACGCCATGGCTTTCGAGATGCTGCTTCGCTGCATCAACATCCTCTACGCTGAAGGCGAGATGACGCAGACCGCAGGCTTCAGGTTGGGTCGGACGCACAGGAGGCTGCGGAAAAGAGAACAGCTCAATAATATACTCACCGTTAAGGGTCAGGTCGCCTTTCCACGAATCGCGCTCCTTACGGTAGACCTCGCCCATCAGGCCGAAACCCAGAATGTCGCAGTAAAACGCCTTACTCAGCGCATAGTCACGGGCGATAATCGCCACATGATGGACTTTTTTTAACTGTAGACCTGACATTGTTGCTCCTGATTAATGCATACCTGACGACCTTAACCGCCAGGCATAAGTAGCGGCAATGGCACAATTCTGGAACTTTGATTAAATCTCTACGTCATTTTTCAACACGCGTACCAGATACTGCCCTTCATCGGTAAGCTTCGCGCCATGAATATCTGTTTCAAAGCCCGGATAGTGTTTACCTATGGCACACAGCATCAGCAAAAAGTCGAGCACGGCACGGCTCTGTTCAGTGATCATCTCACCGGGCATCACCACCGGTACGCCTGGCGGATAAGGCAGGATCATATTGGCCGAGACGCGCCCCACCAGTTCACTGATATCCACCGTTTCGATATTGCCTTTTACCTGCTGCTGGAACATATGATGCGGCGTCAGCTTCATCTCTGGCAGTGTGGCAAAGGCCTGTAACATCAGGCGCGGTAAATCGTGTTGGCGGATCAGCGTGTGGATCCCCCGGGCCAGATCCTGAATACGCATATTCCGGTAGAAATCAGGATCTTCTGCATAGAGATCCGGCAACATGTTTTTCACGCGAAGATTGAGGTCATAGGAGCGTTTAAACTCGGTCAGACCGCGCAGCACGCTCATCGCTTTGGTTTTATCAATACCGATGCTGAACAGGAACAGCAGGTTGTACGGCCCGGTTTTTTCCACCACTACGCCGCGCTCGTCGAGGAATTTCGCCACCAGCGCCGCCGGGATCCCCTCTTCTGCCATCTCGCCCAGCTCGCTCATCCCGGGTGTAAGGATGGTGACTTTGATCGGATCGAGGTACATATGATCCGCATCGGCATCACGGAAACCGTGCCACTCTTCCTCACCGGGCTGGATCGGCCAGCACTCCGGCTCATCCACGCCTTCCGGCTGCCAGATATCAAAGAACCAGCCTTCAGACTCTTCACGCAGGCGCTGAACTTCACGACGAAAATGCAGCGCCCGCTCTACCGAACGGTTGATTAAACGCTTACCCGGGTTACCGCGCAGCATAGCCGCCGCCGTTTCGATAGAAGCAACAATCGCATAGTTAGGTGAGGTGGTGGTGTGCATCATGTAGGCTTCATTAAAGGTCTGTTCGTCGTAGTCGCCTTTAATGTGGATCAGCGAGGCCTGCGAGAATGCAGCCAGCAGTTTATGCGTCGACTGGGTTTCGTAAATCACCTTACCCGGCGTGCGCTCCCCGCTCATGCCACTCAGCCCCTGATAAATTGGATGGAAGTTGGTATAGGGTACCCAGGCAGAATCAAAGTGAATTGATGGCACATCCAGCGTCTCTTTAATGTACTGCGTATTGTACAGCAGCCCGTCGTAGGTAGAGTTGGTGATCACCGCATGCACCGGCCAGCTGGCGCGAGGTGTTTGCGCCACTTTCAGCGCAATACTCTCTTTGGTGAACTCACGTTTCGGGATGCCGCCAAGAATACCCAGCGCATTACGAGTTGGCTTCAGCCAGATAGGAATAATATCGCTCATCATTAACAGGTGGGTGAGCGACTTATGGCAGTTACGATCTACCAGCATCGTACTGCCCGCCGGGGCAGCGTACATGCCGACAATTTTATTGGAGGTCGAGGTGCCATTGGTGACCATATAGCTCTGCTCGGCACCGAAAGTCCGCGCGACATACTCTTCGGCTTCCAGGTGTGGCCCGGTGTGATCAAGCAGCGAACCCAGTTCAGTGACGGAAATCGAGATATCCGCCTTCAGGGCATTGGCTCCGAAAAAATCATAAAACAGACTGCCGACCGGGCTTTTCTGGAATGCGGTTCCCGCCATATGTCCAGGCGTGCAGAAGGTGTATTTGCCCTCTTTCACATAGGTGAACAGCGCCTTCGTCAGGGGGGGCGTAATGGTATCAATATATTCATCGGTGTACTGACGTATGCGCTGGGCGATCTCATCGGCGGCGTTCAGGGCATATTCAAAGAACCAGATGGTCATGCGCATTTCATTAATGCTGACATCCATCGTTGAGTGCGTGTTGATAAAGGCATACAGCGGCAGATATTCGTTGAGCAGATTGATTTCACTGCATAGATCGAGGCTGTACTCATCCCAGTCAAACACGACACCACAGATACGTGGATTATGTTCAATCAGCTTCAGCAGGTCACTGGCGTCGTGCGGGTAGATCGTCTGAAAGCCCTGGCTTTTTAAAGTGATATCCAGCTCACGGATGGGTTCATCTTTGTAGAATGCGTTATGCGGTCCCATGATCGCGATAATATTCAATGTGGCCTCCTGGTCTGTTTGCTCCAGTGCGTAAGCATAGTGGACGCAAAACAAAAAGGGCCAGACAGTGTCTGACCCTTTGGGTAACGAAAGGTGAGCAATCAGGCGTAGCCGTAGCTCATCAGACGCTGATAGCGGCGATCCAACAGCTCTTCTTTAGAGAAAGTATCCAGATCGGCCAGATCGGCCAGCAGCTGGGCTTTCAATGATTCACCGATCGCCAGCGGATTGCGATGCGCGCCGCCCAGAGGTTCCGGGATCACGGTATCGATCAGCTTAAGTTCTTTCAGACGCGGTGCAATAATACCCATTGCTTCTGCGGCCAGAGGCGCTTTATCGGCGCTTTTCCACAGAATCGAGGCACAGCCTTCCGGCGAAATCACCGAATAGGTGCTGTACTGCAACATGTTAACTTTGTCGCCGACGCCAATAGCCAGTGCGCCACCAGAACCGCCTTCACCAATAACAGTGCAGATAACCGGCACCGTAAGGCCTGACATTTCGCGCAGGTTACGCGCGATAGCTTCAGACTGACCACGCTCTTCAGCACCAACGCCAGGGTAAGCACCCGGGGTATCGATAAAGGTGATGATCGGCATATTGAAACGTTCAGCCATCTCCATCAGGCGCAGCGCTTTACGGTAACCTTCCGGGGCTGGCATACCGAAGTTACGACGAATTTTCTCTTTGGTTTCACGCCCTTTCTGATGACCAATGATCATCACCGGACGGCCATCGAGACGTGCAATACCACCAACGATAGCTTTATCATCGGCATAGGCACGGTCGCCCGCCAGCTCGTCAAAGTCAGTAAATACATTGCGAACATAGTCCAGCGTATACGGGCGCAGCGGATGACGCGCAAGCTGCGCGATCTGCCAGGCACCTAAATCTGAGAAGATTTTACGGGTCAGCTCAACGCTTTTATCGCGCAGACGCTGAATCTCTTCATCCAGATTAATATCCAGTTTTTCATCCTGACGGCCAACCGACTTGAGCGAATCAATTTTCGCTTCAAGTTCAGCGATTGGCTGTTCGAAATCCAGGTAATTAAGACTCATAATAATCCTGTTTTAGTCAAACTCCAGTTCCACCTGCTCCGATCCTATCAACGATCGCAGATCGTTCAGCAAACGATCGCTCGGCGACACGCGCCAGGTTGCACCGAAGCGCAACTTCGCCCGCGCATCCTCTCTCTGATAGTAGAGATGTACCGGAATTGTCCCCGAACGATGGGGTTCCAGGGATTGACGGAGACGGTTCAAAAGCTGGTCATCAATTTGCCTGTCCGTCAGCGAGATAGCAAGCCCACGTGCATATTTTTCACGTGCTTCATCAATGTCCATCATATCGCGGGCCATCATTTTAAGCCCGCCGTTGAAGTCATCAAAGCTGACCTGCCCACTGACGATCAGGATACGGTCTTTCTCCAGCATATGCTGGAACTTGTCTAACGCATCTGTAAATAACATCACTTCCAGACGACCAGAGCGATCGTCCAGCGTGCAGATGCCAATACGGTTACCGCGTTTAGTTACCATGACGCGGGCCGCCACCACCAGACCGGCTGCGGTAGTCATTTTACCACGCTCGGTCGGGTGCATGTCTTTCAGGCGCAGTCCACCAACGTAGCGCTCAATCTCTTTCAAATACTGGTTGATCGGGTGGCCCGTTAAGTAAAGTCCTAACGTCTCCCTTTCGCCATCCAGCTGAATCTGTTCCGGCCAGGGTGTGACATCCGCATAGGACTTCTCCACCTGTTCAGGAGCTTCCGCCAGCACGCCAAACATATCGGCCTGGCCGATAGCTTCTGCTTTGGCATGCTGATCTGCCGCTTTCAGTGCGTCCGGCAAGGCGCTCATCAGCGCCGCACGGTGCGGGCCTAAGCGGTCAAATGCCCCGGACATAATCAATTTTTCCAGCACCCGCTTATTCAGCTTTTTGGTGTCGGTACGCGCGCAAAGGTCAAACAGCTCACGGAAATAGCCACCTTCGTTACGCGCGTCAATAATCGCTTCAATCGGGCCTTCGCCAACGCCTTTAATCGCGCCAATGCCGTAGACAATTTCCCCGGCCTCGTTAACGTGGAACTGATACTGCCCGGAGTTAATATCCGGTGGCAATACCTTCAGCCCCATGCGCCAGCACTCATCCACCAGGCCTACCACTTTCTCGGTGTTATCCATATCGGCAGTCATTACCGCCGCCATAAACTCAGCGGGATAGTGCGCTTTCAGCCACAGCGTCTGGTAAGAAACCAGCGCATAGGCTGCGGAGTGCGATTTGTTAAAACCATAACCGGCGAATTTTTCCACCAGGTCGAATATTTTAACTGCCAGTTCGCCGTCAATACCGCGGGATTTTGCCCCGTCTTCAAAACCGCCGCGCTGCTTGGCCATTTCGACCGGGTTCTTTTTACCCATTGCGCGACGCAGCATATCCGCGCCCCCCAGGCTGTATCCCGCCAGCACCTGGGCAATCTGCATGACCTGTTCCTGATAGAGGATAATGCCGTAGGTTGGCTCCAGCACCGGCTTCAGCGACTCATGCTGCCACTGAATATCCGGATAGGAGATCTCTTCACGTCCGTGTTTACGGTCAATAAAGTTGTCCACCATTCCGGACTGAAGCGGGCCTGGGCGGAACAGCGCCACCAGAGCGATCATATCCTCGAAGCAGTCGGGCTTCAGGCGCTTGATCAGGTCTTTCATGCCGCGTGATTCAAGCTGGAAGACCGCCGTGGTTTCCGAGCGTTGCAGCATATCGAAACTTTTTTTATCTTCAAGCGGAATCGCCGCGATATCGATCGGCGGCTCACCCTGCTTTTCGCGCCGGGCGTTAATCATCGCCAGCGCCCAGTCGATAATGGTCAGCGTGCGCAGACCCAGGAAGTCGAACTTCACCAGCCCGGCATATTCCACATCGTTCTTATCGAACTGAGTGACCGGATGGTTACCGTTTTCATCGCAGTACAGCGGCGCGAAATCGGTAATCTTGGTTGGCGCGATCACCACACCACCGGCATGTTTACCGGCGTTACGCGTGACGCCTTCCAAAATGCGCGCCATATCGATCAGCGCTTTAACCTCTTCATCTGCCTCATAAATTTCAGGCAACTGAGGTTCCGCCGCAAAGGCTTTCTCAAGCGTCATACCCGGGTCTGGCGGCACCAGTTTAGAGATGCGATCTACGAAACCGTACGGGTGCCCCAGCACGCGGCCAACGTCGCGGATTACCGCTTTCGCGGCCATCGTACCAAAGGTAATAATCTGTGAAACCGCCTGACGCCCGTACATTTCTGCTACGTGCTCAATCACCAGATCGCGCTTTTCCATACAGAAATCGACGTCGAAGTCAGGCATTGAGACACGTTCCGGGTTAAGGAAACGTTCGAACAGCAGGTCAAATGCCAGCGGGTCAAGATCGGTGATTTTTAGCGCATAAGCCACCAGTGAACCGGCACCGGAACCACGTCCTGGCCCTACCGGCACATCGTTATCTTTCGACCACTGAATAAACTCCATCACGATCAGGAAGTAACCAGGGAACCCCATCTGGTTAATTACCTTCAGCTCGATGTCCAGACGCTCGTCATATTCTGGACGGCGCTCGGCACGCACCTGTTCATCCGGGAAGAGAAATGCCAGACGCTCTTCCAGCCCCTCTTTTGATTTCACGACAAGGAAATCTTCCGTGGTCATGTCACCAGTCGGGAACTGGGGCAGGAAGTACTCACCCAGACGGATTGTCACGTTACAGCGGCGGGCGATTTCTACGCTGTTTTCCAGCGCTTCAGGGATGTCCGAGAACAGCTCGCACATCTCCTCTTCGCTGCGCATGTACTGCTGAGGGCTGTAATTACGCGGACGTTTTGGGTCATCGAGAGTGAAACCGTCATGGATCGCAACACGGATTTCATGGGCATCAAATTCAGTTTCCTTCAGGAAACAGACTTCGTTAGTAGCCACCACCGGAATACTGTTCGCGATAGCCAATTCAACCGCCGCGTGCAGCCAGGTCTCTTCATCCTGACGGCCAGTGCGGATCAGTTCAAGATAGTAGCGATCGGGAAAATGGTGCTGATAAAACGCCAGGCACTCTGCGACCAGCGCATTGTTCCCACGCAACAGCATTTTACCGACATCGCCACGTCGTCCGCCGGACAGCAGGATAATTCCCTGCTGGTGTTCAACCAGCCAGTCCCGATCGATAGTCGGGCCTGCCGGGCCGTAGCCACGCTGATATGCGCGTGAAATCAGCAGGGTAAGGTTTTGATAACCATCGTTATCGGCGGCCAGCACGGTTATTTGCGACAGTTCATCGCCCATCGCCTCGCTGTTAACATTGAAATCAGCGCCGATAATCGGCTTCATGCCTTGACTGTGAGCAGTGCCGTAAAACTTCACCAACCCGCAAAGGTTAGTGAAGTCAGTAATCGCAATAGCAGGCATCCCCATTTTTGCCGCGTTTTTCACCAACGGGCCAGTTTTGGCTAGCCCATCGATCATGGAGTAGTCGCTGTGGACGCGTAAATGAATAAAACGAGGTTCGGCCATCGGTGATCCTGTTAAAACGGAGGAAGAAGATTCTTACCCTGCAAACGTAAAACTGCACCCTGGTACAGTTTACGTCACGCTGTGTGAGTTATCGCGTACGGGTAACAACAGCGGCAACGTCAGCATCCATCAAGACATTGCGCACCGGGGCAAAACTGCGCCGGTGCTGCGCTGTTGCACCAAACTGAGCCAGCTTTTCCATATGCAATGCGGTCGGGTAACCTTTGTGTTGAGCAAAACCATATTCAGGATAGAGCAGATCCAGCTCGGCCATTTCACGGTCACGCGTCACCTTAGCAATAATCGAGGCAGCGCTGATCTCTCTCACCAGACTATCGCCTTTGACTACCGCCTGGCTTGGCATCGCCAACGCCGGACAACGATTGCCGTCAATCAGAACAAAGTCCGGCGTCAGGTGCAACCCTGCCACCGCGCGCTGCATCGCCAGCATAGTGGCGTGCAGAATGTTCAGCTGGTCAATCTCTTCTGGTTCGGCGCGGCCCAGGCTCCAGCTTAATGCCTTCTCTTTAATCTCGTCGTACAGCGCCAGCCGACGTTTTTCAGATAGTTTTTTCGAGTCAGCCAGGCCGATAATGGGTTGCGACGGATCGAGGATCACGGCGGCGGTCACCACCGCGCCAACTAATGGGCCACGGCCCACTTCATCAACACCCGCAATCAGCGCGGCATTGGGATAGATAAATTCACTCATGGACACAGCTCCAGTACAGCCGCCGCAGCCTGTTCGTCGGCGTTCCAGCGGATCTGGTGATGCAGTTCAGCAAATGTCGCCAGCAGTTTATCGCGGGTTTCACCCTGAGCCAGCAGCGGCTCTAACGCGGCGGCCAGCAGATCGGGCTGACATTCATCCTGAAGCAACTCTTTCACCAGCTCGCGGCCTGCCAGCAGATTCGGCAATGAGACATAGTCTGTTTTCACCAGGCGTTTCGCCAGCCAGAAGGTAAAGGGCTTCATACGATAACCCACAACCATTGGGCATTTGGCCAGCATACACTCGAGCGCAGCCGTGCCGGACGCCAGCAGTGCGGCATCGCTGGCGACCATGGCCTGACGTCCCTGACCATCAAGAAGATGCATGGTCAGATCTGGCGCGACCTGATTTTTGATGTTCTCAAACTGCTCGCGGCGACGCGGATTTACCAGCGGCACCACGATCTCCAGCGCCGGATATTTTGCCCGTAACAGCATCGCAGCTCGCAGGAAATCGCCACTCAGCATTTCCACTTCAGCCCCGCGGCTGCCGGGTAGCAGAGCCAGGCAGAGCGCATCGTCAGCAATACCCAGTTCGCGGCGAGCCGCCTGTTTATCCGGCTCAATTGGCATCGCATCGGCCATAGTATGACCAATAAAGCGGCATGGCACGTTAAAACGATCGTAGAACGCTTTTTCGAAAGGCAGAAATGCCAGCACCAGGTCAGTGGAGCGGCCAATCTTAAACACCCGTTTCTGACGCCACGCCCACACGGAAGGACTGACGTAATGAATGGTGCGAATGCCCTGCTGTTTCAGGCGTCCTTCCAGGGTGATATTGAAATCTGGCGCATCAATGCCGACAAAAACGTCAGGCTTTAGCGCAGTAAAGCGGCGGGTAAGATCGCGCCGGATATGCAGGAGGCGGCGTAAACGGCCAAGCACTTCAACAATGCCCATCACCGCCAGCTCTTCCATCTCATACCAGGCTTCACAGCCCTCAGCCTGCATTAGCGGGCCAGCAACGCCAACAAAGCGAGCGTCAGGGTGCTTTTCTTTCAGCGCACGGATGAGACCTGCACCAAGAATATCGCCGGAGGTTTCTCCGGCGACAAGGGCAATCGTTAAGGGATGCTTTGGCATGAGTTAACGAATTAAACCCCTTGTAGAGCGGGCAAAGAAGTCGTAAAACGGCTGAACCTCAGGATGCGCTTTCGCGATCTCAGCGATTTCAGGTTTCACTTCATCCAGCGTTTTCCCGCTGCGATACAGTAGTTTGTACGCCGCAGTAATAGCATGCAGAGCATCTTTGCTGAAACCACGACGTTTCAGGCCAACCAGGTTGATACCAAACGGTGTCGCATGGTTACCCTGAGCGATAACGTAAGGCGGCACATCCTGGGCAACGCCGGAGCAGCCGCCCACCATAACGTGAGCGCCGATAACACAGAACTGATGCACCGCCGTCATACCGCCAATAATCGCATAATCATCAACGGTTACATGACCAGCCAGGGTCGCATTATTCGCCAAAATGCAATGATTCCCCACTACACAGTCATGCGCTACGTGTGCATTAACCATCAGCAGATTGTCATCACCCACTTTCGTCAGACCATCAGACTGCGCCGTACCACGATGAATAGTAACGCTTTCACGGATGCGGTTTCGGTCACCGATCTCAACGCGTGTTGGTTCACCGGCGTATTTAAGATCCTGATTAGCTTCACCAATCGAAGCAAACTGATAGATGGTGTTGTCTTTACCAATAACGGTATGACCATTGACCACTACATGTGATTTCAGAACCGTGCCCTCACCAATCGAAACGTTCGCGCCAACAACGCAAAACGGGCCGATCTGGACACCAGCACCAATAATGGCGCCGTCTTCAACGATAGAGCTGGGATGTATTATGGCGGTGCTATCAATCACGTATTAAGCCTCCCGGCTGCGAGCACACATCATAGTTGCTTCGCAGACAATTTTACCGTCTACGGTGGCCACGCCTTTAAAGCGCGTCACACCACGGCGGGTTTTTTCGAAAGTGACTTCCATGATCATTTGGTCGCCTGGTACCACAGGGCGCTTGAAACGCGCGTCGTCGATACCGGCAAAATAATAGAGTTCGCCCGGTTCCAGTTTCCCAACGCTTTTAAACGCCAGAATCCCCGTTGCCTGTGCCATCGCTTCCAGAATCAGCACACCAGGGAAAATCGGTTTACCAGGGAAATGGCCCTGGAAAAACGGTTCGTTAACCGAGACATTTTTTACTGCACGCAGGAACTTGTGTTCTTCGAACTCGAGTACGCGATCTACCAGCAAAAATGGGTAACGGTGCGGTAAAAGTTCAATAATCTCTTCAATCTTCAGAGTATGAGTTTCAGTAGTCAAAATACTCTTCCTGTCCTAAAAATTCTGATGGCATCAATGACACGGCCCGCAACGATCATCCAATCGTCTGCAGGCCGCAAATTATATCTGTACGCAAAAGCTTTCGCATATTCTATTTATGAAAGCCGGACAGCGCGGTGACAGCGCTTAGTCTTTAGTGACCTTACGCTCGATGGCTTTTAAGCGTTTGCTTATTTCATCGATGTTCATCACCAGAGCTGCAGTTTTGCGCCAGGTTTTGTTGGGCTGCAGCGGAATCCCGGAGGAGTATACTCCAGGTTCAGTGATAGGTCTCATCACCATTCCCATCCCTGTGACGGTAACTTTGTCACAAATCTCCATATGACCATTAATCACGCTGGCCCCGCCAATCATGCAATAGCGGCCGATTTTCAGGCTGCCAGCCATGATTACGCCGCCTGCCACTGCGGTATTGTCGCCAATCACCACATTGTGTGCAATCTGGCACTGGTTATCTATGATAACACCATTCCCTATTTGGGTGTTATCCAGAGCACCGCGATCGATGGTGGTACAAGCACCAATCTCTACACGATCGCCGATAACAACCGTGCCTAACTGGGGGATCTTCACCCAATTGCCGCGATCGTTAGCGTAGCCGAAGCCATCAGCACCGATTACCGTACCGGACTGAATCAGGCAATCACAACCAATTTCGATTTCATGGTAGACAGAAACGTTTGCCCACAGGCGACTACCCGCGCCAATACGGGTCTTTTTACCTACAAAGCAACCCGGGCCGATAACAACATTATCGCCGAGTACAACATCAGATTCGATAACCGCATTGGCGCCGATTGAGACGTTATTGCCAAGCTGTGCGCTGGCATCAATAACGGCGCTGGGGGCGATATTTTTGGCAGGTTGCGGAGTCGTATCCAGCAGCTGTGCCATACGGGCGTAGGTCAGATACGGGTTTTTAACCACCAGCGCAGCGCCAGGGAAAAATTCCAGATCCGCTTCAGTGAGCACCACGGCTGAAGCCTGACAGGCTGCGAGCTGCTCGCGGTAACGGCTGTTTGAAAGAAACGTGATCTGACCGGATTGGGCGGATTGCATAGAAGCAACGCCGGAGATGACGATATCGCCATCTCCGTGCAATTCTGCATCCAACTGCTGGGCTAAATCAGCCAGTCGAATTGAAAACATGAATTATTTAACCTGTTTCAGAACATCAGCAGTGATGTCTTTAGATTTAGCAGCGTAAGCAACCGCGTTCTGATCGATTACAACATCGTAACCTTCGCTATCAGCCACTTTCTGTACAGCGTCCTGAATACGGCTCAGGATTTTGTTACGCTCTTCCATCTGGCGACGACGGTTATCCTGCTCGAATGCCTGCGCTTTAGTTGAGAACGCTTCACGTTGAGCCATCACGTCTTTTTCCATGCGGCTACGCTCGGTGGCCTTCATGGTAGAACCGTCACGCTGGAGACGCTGCATTTTAGTTTGCAGATCGCGCTCCATACCCTGCAACTCAGTTGCACGGCCTTTGAACTCGTTCTCCAATTGTTTCGCAACGGTAGCACGCGCTGGTAACTGTTGGAAAATGCTGGAAACGTTCACCACTGCAATTTTATCAGCAGCCTGAGCACCAGCGGAAACCGCCAGAGCAATACCCAGACCTGCGGCACACAACAACTTTTTCACTATAAAACTCCTTACCATCAACGTTTGTGTCACGGACACATGTGTTGCGCTTACCGTCTTTCTTACAAAACTAAGTAAGCGCGATACTCTCGTGCTGTGCTTCCGTGCAAGTCCGAATTACCAGGTTTTACCAATGTTAAATTGGAACTGTTCGGCCTTATCTCCATCATACTTTTTGAACGGCTGGGCGTATGAGAACACCAGCGGGCCAAGAGGCGACATCCACTGCAGTGCCAGACCGGCTGACATGCGGATATTACCCGGATCGCTGTAGTCAGGAATACCTGCGGCACGAGTGGCGGCAGTATTTTCCCATTTGGTGTCCCATACGGTACCAGCATCCACAAACAGGGATGTTCGTACGGAGTTAGCGTACTTCTCGCTCAAGAACGGCGTCGGAGTAATCAGCTCTGCGCTGGCAACAGCCATAGCGTTACCACCGATCGCATCATCGGAATTACAGACGCGGTTTACATCTGTACCAGAACAATCGGAAGACCCGTTATTCAGATAAGCAGCTTTAGGACCAATGTTATTGGAACGGAAGCCACGAACGGTGCTGGAACCACCGGCATAGAAGTTCTCATAGAACGGCATCTCTTTACCGCTCAGACCATCGCCATAACCAATACGGCCACGTCCCAGGAGCACCCAGGTGCGATCCTGGTTCAGCGGCACATACTGTTGAGTATCCACCGTTACCTTGTAGAAGGCGTTATCTGAGCCAGGAATGGTAATTTTACCATTCAGGTTGGAACGGTTACCTGCCGTTGGGAAGAAACCGCGGTCAAGGGTGTTATACGTCCAGCCATAGTTAAAGGTGAAGTCGTCTGCGGAGTAGTCTTCGTCGCCAGAAAGCGTCGGATTCTGCCCTACAGAACGCAGATAACGCCACATGGCAATCTGCGGCTGCATGTTAGACAGGCTGTTATGTACATAGCCCAGGCCAACACGCAGACTGTTGTTTTCATTAATCGGGAAGCCCAGCGTTCCGTCTACACCATAACTTTTGTTAGTGTAGTCAGACAGATCAGCATCGTCCGCTTTAAAGTCGTTATAGAAGACGCGACCACCCAGACTCACCCCATCAACCGTGAAATACGGGTCGGTCAGTGAGAATTCTGCGTAGGTCTGGTAGTCGTTTTTGGTACCGCTGATACCAACGGTGTTACCCGTACCCAGCCAGTTATCCTGAGTAACGCCAACCTGGAAACTGATGCCGCTCTCGGTGCCGTAACCAACGCCGAAGTTCAGCGTACCGGTGTTACGTTCTTTCACCTTGTATACCACGTCCACCTGGTCAGGTGAGCCTGGTACACGTTGAGTTTCGGTATCTACGGTTTCAAAGTAACCCAGACGGTTCAGACGCTCTTTGCCCTGCTCTACCAGGTCGCTGCCCAGCCAGGCCCCTTCCATCTGACGCATTTCGCGACGCAGAACGGAATCTTTTGAGGTGTCGTTACCTTCAAAGCGTACTTTACGCACATAGAAACGGTTGCCCGCATCTACATTGATATGCAGCTTAACGGTTTTGTTAGCATCATCGATTTCTGGCTGAGTCTGTACACGCGGGTAAGCGTAACCATAACGGCCCAGCAGTTTCTTGATGTCATCTTCAATACGCGTCACTTTCGAACCGTTATACAGTTCGCCCGGCGTGACTTTACTCAGGGTTTCGATTTCCGCTGAGTGTCCGGCCAGGTTACCGCTAACAGTTACGCCTGAAAGCTTGTACTGCTCGCCTTCATTGATGTTAACGGTAATATAAATACCTTTTTTGTCCGGCGTCAGGCTGACCTGAGTGGAGTCGATATTGAAACGAGCATAGCCGCGATCCAGATAGAAGCTACGCAGTGTTTCCAGATCGCCTGCCAGTTTCTGTTTCTGATATTTGCGATCGCCGACAACGTTCCACCATGGCACTTCATCACGCAGCTGGAAGCGAGAGATCAGTTCATCAGAGGTGTAAGCTTTATTACCTACGATGTTGATCTGCTGAATCTGAGCGGAAACGCCTTCAGTGAAGACCAGCTTCAGGTCAACACGGTTACGTGGCAGTGGCGTTACCACAGCTTTCACACTGGCGCTGTATTTACCAACGCTGTAATAGAAGTCTTCCAGCCCTTTCTCAATTGAGGAGATCGTGGTGCGATCCAGAGCTTCACCAACGCGCACACCTGATGCTTCAAGGTTCTGTTTAAGCATGTCCTCTTTCACCGCTTTGTTACCGGAGAAAGTGATGCTGGCAATGGTCGGACGCTCTTTCACCTGGACGATCAGCGTATTGCCGTCGCGCAGAACCTGAACGTCTTCGAAATTCCCGGTCGCAAACAGTGCACGAATAGTGTTACTGAGATCTTCATCGGAAACGGTATCTCCAACGCGGACTGGCATACTGAGCAATGCCGCACCGACGGCGACTCGCTGCAGGCCTTCAAAGTGAATATCATTCACTACGAATCCGTCTGCACCGTATACGGTAGCGCTGCTAAGCAGCAGCGACGCTATGAGCAACTTTTTCATCGCCATCGTTTTTATGCATTCTTCCTAACAGGTTCTCGTGCCATGAAAAGAAATAGCTGCGCGTCGAGCATAAGGCGTTGTAACTCTACTCAAATGCTTATTTACCCTGGTAAACTGCACTTTTTCGTAATCTTCCGCTTTGTCTGCTCTTAGCTTGCGAATTTCTGAATCACTATAGCCTTGAGAAATCATTGAATAGCGCAAGCCCCATTAACAGCACCAGCACAATCGAGCCGATACGATAACTGAAGTCCTGAACTCGCTCGGACACCTGCCCCCCTTTGATCTTCTCGATCAGCAGGAAAAGCAAATGGCCACCATCTAACACCGGCAATGGGAACAGATTGATAATCCCGAGGTTCACGCTAATCAGAGCGAGGAACATAAGGTAGTAAATCAAACCGTATTCCGCTGACATCCCAGCTCCCTGCGCGATCGAAATCGGCCCGCTGAGATTATTCAACTTCACATCACCAACAATCAATTTGCCCAGCATACTGACCGTAAGTTTCATCAGTTGCCACGTTTTCGCACTGGCTTCACCAATGGCGGCAAACGGGCCATACTGGCGCACCGTTCTGTACTCTTCAGGCAGAGGAATAATGCGCGGAATAACCCCGGCAAACCCTTGCGCCTTATTATCAGGATTGACGTCCGGCTTGAGAGTCAAATCGACTGTGCTGCCCTGACGTTCCACCTCAATTGCTATGTTTTTACCGGGACTGTCACGAACCGTGGCAACAAAATTCTGCCACTGTTCCAGAGGCTGGCCATCGACTTTAACGATCCTGTCGCCAGCTTGCAAACCCGCTCGACTTGCAGCGGAATTCTTTTGCACCTGTGCCAGTATCGATTCGATTTGTGGCCCACGCGGCTGTATCCCCAATGATGTCACCGGATCCTGCTTGTCTGGCTCAAACTGCCAGCCGCGCAGATTTACCTTCATATCACTGGTTTTTTCAGTGCCGAATGGAGCTACGGTAAAAGTGGTGCTTTCATCACCAATCTTCGCAACCAGTGCCATACGCACAGCATCCCAATCAGGCGTTTCGATACCGTCAACGGCTTTAAGTTCCGTACCAGGGGTAATTTGCGCTTCAGCGGCAGGCGATCCGCTTACTATTTCGCCAATAACGGGACGAACGCCAGGCACACCGATGATAAACACCAGCCAGTAAGCGAAGATAGCAAAGATGAAATTAGCGATTGGACCGGCACTAATGATGGCGGTACGCTGGAGAATAGTTTTGTTATTGAAGGACTGATGGCGAAGTTCAGGTGGCACGCTTTCCACACGCTCATCAAGCATCTTAACGTAGCCACCTAACGGGATCAGCGCAATAACGTACTCTGTGCCCTGCTTGTCACGGCGTCGCCATAACGCCTTGCCAAAACCAATAGAGAAACGCTCTACTTTCACGCCACAGCGCCTGGCCACCCAAAAATGGCCAAATTCATGCACGGTGATTAAAATCCCCAGGGCAAGAACAAAAGCAGCAAAACTCCAGAGTACGCTCAACATAATGTTTCCCTACAGCGTCCCAAAGACCAGCAGCAACAGGCAGGCAAATACCGGCACAGCCGCTGTGAGGCTATCAATACGGTCAAGAATACCGCCATGACCCGGAATCAGATTACCACTGTCTTTAATGCCCGCTTCACGCTTAAACATGCTTTCGGTTAAATCACCGAGCACTGAAGCCAGCGCAGCGGTAATCGAGCAGATCAGTAAGGTCAGCAGCGGCACTTGCAGCGGAGCAAATACGCTGAACAGCCACGAAAGAAGGGCTGAGGTAACCAGTCCGCCAAAAAATCCTTCCCACGTTTTGCCTGGCGATACCTTCGGTGCCAGCTTATGCTTGCCAAATAGCTTGCCAAACATATAAGCACCAGAGTCGGCTCCCCAAACGAGGAACATCACATACAGCAGCCACCAGGCGCCAGCATAATGATCGGCTTCATAGTGGTACTGGCGCAGGGCCAGCATCCCCCAGAAGAACGGGACGATAGTGAGCAGGCCGAACACCAGCCGCAGCGGACGGGAATTGCGCCAGAACGCGGCAGAGCCTGGATAGGAAAGCACCAGCAACAGCGCCACCACCCACCACCCGAGCGCGACCCAAAGGGCACCACCGATTTGTGGCAGATGCACAGAGTGCTGATAAGCAGGAAGCGTGAAAAGCATAAATGCCAGCAACAGGCCGCACAGCAGTGCGAGCCAGATGCGCTGGGAACGGGCAGCAAAGCCCGCAAACTGGCCCCATTCCCATGCGGCCAGCATGCAGATCACTAAAATAGTGATGGCAAACCCTAACGGCGGCAGCAAAAACAGCGCTGCAATGACGATGGGAATTAATATAAACGCGGTAATCAGGCGAGATTTTAACAAAGATTACCCCCAGTGCGCTTATGCGCCGCCGGGTGCTGCGCCGCCAAACCGACGCTCTCGTTGTGCAAACGCATTCAGTGCACCTTCAAAAACTTGTTCATCAAAATCAGGCCAAAGAGTTTCGGTAAACCAGAACTCCGCATAGGCAACTTGCCACAGCAGGAAATTACTAATCCGATGCTCTCCCCCGGTCCTTATTACCAGATCCACAGGTGCCAGTTCATTGAGGCAAAGATACGGGCTAAGGGTCTCTTCTTCAATCTGATCCGGACGAAGAAGTCCTTCCTGTACTCGCTCTGCTATTTTTCTGACCCCGTGGATAATATCCCAACGTCCGCCATAATTCGCGGCAATGTTGAGTGTTAGTCCATTATTTTGTTGAGTAAGTTCCTCAGCACGTCGAATGCGCTCTTGCAGGCGGGCGTTGAACCGACTGATATCACCGATAATTTTCAACCGGACATTATGTTTATGCAGGCTTTTAACTTCGCTATCGAGTGCCCAGACGAACAACTCCATCAGCGCCAGAACTTCCTGCTGAGGGCGATTCCAGTTTTCACTACTGAAGGCATAAAGCGTGAGCGCATCCAGCTTATTGCTGACCGCGAAGCTCACCGCACGGCGCACGGATTTCACTCCCGCTTTATGACCAGAAATACGCAGCTTGCCCTGGTTTTTTGCCCAGCGGCCGTTGCCATCCATAATGATGGCCACATGGCGGGGGCCTGCCCCCTGCGGGTCATCGGTTTGTAATTGATTTTCGGACGACATAACGCGTAACTATTTCCTTATTCAGAAATATACCCTTCATTATCGAAGCTGCCGCTGAGTTGGCTGTGTGCCTCCACTCCGCCCACTTAATAATATAAGTTTCCAGAGGATCAGACACTCGCCGCCTTGCTGCAACTCCACTGATTTGGGTATGCATCGGCTTCTGAAATATCTCACCTGCCCGGCGCAAAAACAGTGCAATTGCGCGAAGTTATCCGCCAAATCACATCGTGATACCGAAACAGTGGGGCAAGACTATACCACCTCCGTACAGCGCTCACAAATAGCGACGCGTTAAATTGCGCTGACCCGACCAGCAGAAAAACGTGGCAGTAAAGCAGTCGCTGTAGCGCGGGCTTCCTGGTCAATAGCGATGACCGCTTCAACACTTGAAGGCTCCTGGCACGTCAACGATTCCAGAACTGCAACATTCAACGCAGCAATGTCGGTAAAGCGGATTTCAGACGCAAGAAAAGCGGCAACCGCAATTTCATTAGCTGCATTCAGCGTGGTGGTCGCCGCCTGCCCCGTGATACTGGCATCGATAGCCAGTTTGAGGCAGGGATAGCGGGCGTAATCAGGTTCAGCAAAGGTCAGCGCCGACATGCGGGTGAAATCAAGTGGTTGGGCACCTGAGTTTACGCGCTGCGGCCAGGCCATCGCGTGAGCTATTGGCGTACGCATATCCGGCGATCCAAGCTGGGCAATAACGCTGCCATCCCGATAACGTACCATCGAATGAATAACAGACTGCGGATGCAGAACAACTTCCATCTGCGCATCGGTTGCATTAAACAACCAGCGGGCTTCGATATATTCCAGGCCTTTATTCATCATGGTGGCCGAGTCGACGGAGATTTTTCGCCCCATCGACCAGTTCGGATGCGCGCACGCCTGGTCGGGCGTCATATGGCGTAATTCTGCCAGCGGCGTCTCACGAAACGGGCCACCTGACCCCGTGAGGATAATGCTGTTAATGCCATTATCTTCCAGAGAAGCGTACCCTAACTGCTGCTGGAGGGAAGCAGGCAAACTCTGAAAAATGGCATTGTGCTCACTGTCGATAGGCAACAGCTGTGCTTTGGAGGCGCTTACCGCATCCAGAAAAAGGCGACCGCAGGTAACAAGCGACTCTTTATTCGCCAGTAACACCTGCTTTCCGGCACGAATTGCGGCCAGGGTAGGTAATAATCCTGCTGCACCAACAATAGCGGCCATTACCTGGTCGACGCCATCAAGTGCGGCGAGATCGCAGGCGGCCTGCTCTCCACTTAATACTTCGGTGTCTACATTCAGATCTTTCAGACGAAGCCGCAGTGCTTCCGCTGCTTTATCATCCGACATCGCGGCATATTCCGGGCGAAATGCCAGACATTGTTCGGCCATCAGTTCAACATTACGCCCGGCAACCAGTGCCTTAACGGCAAACAGGTGGGGGTTAGCACTTACCACGGACAGCGTGCTGGTACCGATTGAACCGGTCGAACCGAGGATCGTCAAATGTTTCATGAGGCTGCTCTGTGTAGTGACCCGATGCAGGCGAAATTCAGGAAAGGGAAACATGCCCACCGGGGTAGTTAACAAATGCAAAACGCCGCCAGAGCGGCCCTTCGTGCGAACGGCAATCTGTGCGGCGTTTCATTGGGTGATGACGAACTCAGAAGTCCATCAGCTCCGCTTCTTTTTCTGCCAGGCCGACATCAATTTTCTTGATAAACACGTCGGTCATTTTCTGAATCTCTTCCTGTGAACGACGATCGTCGTCTTCACTGATCTCTTTATCTTTCAGCAGCGCTTTTACTTTGTCGTTTGCATCACGACGTACGTTGCGCACAGAGACACGACCCTGCTCGGCTTCACCGCGCACGATTTTGATCAGGTCTTTACGACGCTCTTCAGTCAGTGCTGGCAACGGTACGCGAATATCGGTACCCGCTGACATTGGGTTCAGACCCAGGTCAGAGGCCATGATCGCTTTTTCCACAGCAGCACTAATTGAACGGTCGAAAACGTTGATTTTCAGCGTACGGGAGTCTTCTACCGTGACGCTGGCCAACTGACGCAGCGGAGTCGCAGAGCCGTAATAATCAACCATGATACCGTCGAGAATGCTTGGCGAAGCGCGACCGGTGCGAATTTTGCTGATATGGTTTTTGAATGCCTCAACGCATTTATCCATGCGTGTTTCTGCATCTTTCTTGATGTCGTTAATCACGTGGGAACCCTTGGATTCTGTTTGATCCACCGACTTCAGGCGCTGCCTGAAGCCGTTCGAATGCATATAAAGATAATCCTGATACGGATTAATACTCCGGGTAATTATACCTTACTTTGACCACAGACTGATATTAATGCGTGATCAGTGTGCCTTCTTTTTCACCCATCACCACGCGACGCAGTGCGCCAGGCTTGTTCATATTGAACACGCGAATCGGCAATGAGTGGTCACGAGCCAGGGTAAATGCCGCCAGATCCATGACTTTCAGCTCTTTATCCAGCACTTCAGTATAGGTCAGCTGATCGTGCAGGACGGCATCCGGGTTCTTCACCGGGTCGGAAGAGTAAACGCCGTCAACTTTAGTCGCTTTCAGCACGACATCGGCTTCAATTTCAATCCCACGCAGGCAGGCTGCGGAGTCAGTGGTGAAGAACGGGTTGCCGGTACCAGCGGAGAAAATCACTACGCGGTTATTACGCAGCAGGCTGATAGCTTCTGCCCAGCTGTAGTTGTCACACACGCCGTTCAGTGGAATTGCAGACATCAGGCGGGCGTTAACATAGGCACGGTGCAAAGCATCACGCATTGCCAGGCCATTCATCACTGTTGCCAGCATACCCATATGGTCGCCAACAACACGGTTCATCCCTGCCTGGGCCAGACCTGCACCACGGAACAGATTACCACCACCGATAACCACACCTACCTGAATGCCCAGCTCTACCAGCTCTTTCACTTCCTGAGCCATACGATCCAGCACGCTGGCATCGATACCGAAGCCTTCAGCGCCTTGCAGGGCTTCGCCACTCAGTTTCAGCAGGATACGTTGATATACGGGTTTTGCATTGGTCGCCATGGTTTTTTTCCTGGAAGATATCGTCGAAAAGGGGTGTTAACTGTGTGCGGTATCATCCTAAAAGCATCGGAGAATTACTATTGGGATGAGACTGAAAATGCGCTGCTAAATGCAGGCAAAAAAGAACCGCCATCTGGCGGTTCTTTTCGGAACATTAAGACTGTTTGGACATCGCTGCGACTTCTGCCGCAAAGTCTGTCTCAGCTTTCTCAATGCCTTCGCCCACTTCAAAGCGGATGAAGTTGGTCACGTCTGCATTTTTCTCTTTCAGCAACTGGCCCACAGTTTTGCTTGGGTCGATGACGAAAGGCTGACCGGTCAGAGAAACTTCGCCGGTGAATTTCTTCATGCGGCCTTCAACCATTTTCTCTGCGATTTCTTTTGGCTTGCCAGACTGCATAGCGATGTCCAGCTGAACCTGGTACTCTTTCTCTACCACTTCAGCAGACACATCTTCAGGCTTAACGAATTCTGGCTTGCTAGCAGCAACGTGCATTGCCAGCTGCTTAACCAGCTCTTCGTCAGCGCCTTTAGCAGCGATCAGAACACCGATGCGCGCACCGTGCAGGTATGAACCCAGCACTTCGCCTTCCAGAGAAGATACGCGACGAATGTTGATGTTCTCACCGATCTTAGCAACCAGCGCAACGCGCTCTTCTTCGAACTGGGCTTTCAGCACTTCAACGTCAGTGATTTTGCCTGCAAAAGCAGCATCCAGCACTTTGTCAGCGAATGCCTGGAAACCAGCATCTTTAGCAACGAAGTCGGTCTGGCAGTTAACTTCCAGAATCACACCGTAGCTGCCTTCGATCTTGGTTTTGATCACGCCATCAGCAGCAACGTTGCCTGCTTTCTTAGCGGCTTTGATCGCGCCAGATTTACGCATGTTCTCGATCGCCAGCTCGATGTCGCCATTGGCTTCGGTCAGTGCTTTTTTACAATCCATCATGCCAGCGCCAGTGCGCTCGCGCAGTTCTTTTACCAGAGCAGCGGTAATATCAGCCATTCTCTAATCCTCGGTTAGCGTGCATCTGTCAGCTGGCCAGTGATGGCGTTCGCTACAGATGCCTGGTCTCGGGAGAAACATTCTGCCCCGCCGAATTTTCCTTCATCTTTCCAGCCGCAGATGCGTTGGCTGTCTTCGGTCCTCCCAGTCACCTACTGATGTAAGCCTCTGGACTGCCCTCAGTTGCCGCCTTACTGCAACGTGAAATCTATCGGATTAATATGACAATCGGCAAAGCGAAGTCGAAAAAATAAAGGGGCCAATCAAGGCCCCTTCCTTACAGATTCACATCTGATGTACAAGGGCTCTGTTAAGAGCAAGCCTTATTACTCAGCTTCAGCGAAGGTTTCTTCAGCCTGCTGAGCCAGATCCTGAGAGCGACCTTCACGTACAGTGGTAGCCACTGCAGTCAGGTACAGGCTAACAGCACGGATTGCATCGTCATTACCTGGGATAATGAAGTCAACGCCGTCTGGATCAGAGTTGGTATCAACGATAGAAAACACTGGGATACCCAGGTTGTTTGCTTCTTTGATAGCGATGTGTTCGTGATCTGCATCAACAACAAACAGTGCGTCTGGCAGGCCGCCCATGTCTTTGATCCCGCCCAGGCTGTTTTCCAGCTTGGCCAGTTCACGAGCGCGCATCAGAGCTTCTTTCTTGGTCAGTTTGTCGAAAGTGCCATCCTGAGACTGAATTTCCAGATCTTTCAGTCGTTTGATTGACTGACGAACAGTTTTCCAGTTAGTCAGCATACCACCCAACCAGCGGTGATTAACGAAGAACTGGTCGCAGCTCAGAGCGTGCTCTTTTACCGCTTCGCTTGCAGCGCGCTTAGTACCAACGAACAGGATCTTACCTTTACGGGAAGAGATCTTGCTCAACTCAGCCAGAGCTTCGTTGAACATTGGTACAGTCTTCTCAAGGTTGATGATGTGAACTTTGTTACGAGCGCCGAAGATGAATGGCTTCATTTTCGGGTTCCAGTAACGGGTCTGGTGACCGAAGTGTACACCGGCCTTGAGCATGTCGCGCATGGAAACAGTTGCCATGATTACCTCTATAGATATAGTTTGGGGTTAAGCCTCCACGTATCCCATACAACCGACCTATCGGCTCTTTCGAACCAGCAAGGCACCCCGGCGTAGGTGTCGATACGTGTGTGTTATTTACACATAGTGAGATTTATGCGTTTCTCTGGCCTCAGTGAAACTCCACCAGACAGAGAATCGTCGGCGCGCTTTATACCATAATTCATGGGTTGAAGCCAACCAGTAGTTGCTTTATCCGCCGAAATTGACCGATCCGCCTATCTACCGCAGCTTACGCCACAAACTACAATTGGCAGCGTCCTGGGGGACTGCTACCATTGCAGCACTATTTTTATTATTGTCGAAAATGACGACAAATGCGGATCTGATGAATGGCTATTTCAATTAAAACCCCAGAAGAGATCGAAAAAATGCGCGTGGCTGGCCGCCTCGCCGCCGAAGTGCTTGAGATGATTGAAGAGCACGTTAAACCTGGCGTCAGCACCGGCGAGCTTGATCGTCTGTGCCACGATCATATTGTGAACAAACAGCACGCCGTTTCTGCCAGCCTTGGCTACCACGGCTTCCCTAAGTCTGTGTGCATTTCAGTGAATGAAGTGGTGTGTCACGGCATTCCGAGCGATGAAAAAATCCTTAAAGATGGCGATATCGTCAATATTGATGTCACCGTTATTAAAGATGAGTATCACGGCGATACCTCCACCATGTTTATCGTCGGCAAACCGACCATTCAGGGCGAGCGCCTGTGCCGCGTCACTCAGGAGAGCCTCTATCTTGCTCTGCGTCTGGTGAAACCAGGAATCCGTCTGCGCACCCTGGGCCGTGAGATCCAGAAATTCGTAGAGGCGCAGGATTTCTCGGTCGTGCGTGAATACTGCGGTCACGGCATCGGTAAAGGCTTCCATGAAGAACCACAGGTACTGCACTACGATGCTGATGACGGCGGCGTAGTATTGCAGGCTGGTATGGCTTTCACCATTGAACCTATGGTCAATGCCGGTGATTACCGCATTCGCAGCATGAAAGATGGCTGGACGGTAAAAACTAAAGATCGCAGCTTGTCCGCTCAGTACGAACACACTATTGTGGTGACAGAAAACGGCTGCGAAATTATGACGCTGCGCAAAGACGACACTATCCCGGCCATTCTGGTTGCAGAATAGTACGTGCGTAGCAGCTGACCTTCTTTTCGGTCAGCCTTCAGAACATTAAGCCGGCGCCCGCCGGCTTTTTTATGCGTGCAGCACGCGATCCACATTGGGGCGGTGAAATGAATAAAGACGTACCTGAAGCCAGCATCCTGAAAAAACTCACTAAGGCCCCGCGCCGCTGGGAAGATGCAGAGCTGAATCGCGATACGCTCAGGCATCATCTGGACGTTTTCCAGCAGCATCTCGCCGCCGCTTTTGACGCCGGACAGGACGTCGAGAGCCTGATCGACGCCCGTACGCTGTTTATTGACCGCCTGCTTCGACGCCTCTGGCGCTTCTTTGGCTTTCCGGAAAAAGAGGGTATTGCTCTGGTGGCGGTCGGCGGCTATGGGCGTGGCGAACTGCACCCGCTGTCGGATATCGATGTGCTTATCCTTAGCAGAAAACCCCTCTCTGACGAAGATGCCCGCCGCACCAGCGAACTGCTCACCCTGATGTGGGATCTTAAACTGGAAGTCGGCCACAGCGTACGTACGCTGGAAGAGTGCCTGCTTGAAGGTCTGTCCGATCTCACCATCTCAACCAACCTGATTGAATCGCGCATGCTTACCGGCGATCTGCCGCTGTTTCTTGAGATGCAAAAAAACGTCTTCAGCGATGGATTCTGGCCATCAGACCGTTTCTTCGCCGCTAAAATAGACGAACAGCAGGTACGTCACCAGCGCTATCACGGCACCAGCTATAACCTTGAGCCGGACATTAAAAGCAGCCCCGGCGGCCTGCGCGATATTCACACTCTGCTGTGGGTGGCCCGCCGTCACTTCGGCGCAACTTCGCTGGATGAGATGGTCGGCTTTGGCTTCCTGACCGAAGCCGAGCGTAACGAGCTGAACGAGTGCCAGAGCTTCCTGTGGCGCATCCGCTTTGCCCTGCATCTGACGCTGCCACGCTACGATAATCGCCTGCTGTTCGATCGCCAGCTCAATGTTGCCCAGCGCCTGAACTATCAGGGCGAAGGTAATGAGCCTGTGGAACGCATGATGAAGGATTTTTTCCGCGTCACGCGCCGCGTTGGTGAGCTTAATCAGATGCTGTTGCAGCTATTTGATGAGGCGATACTGGCCCTGCCCACCGATGAAAAACCTCGTCCGATGGATGATGAATTTCAGCTACGCGGCACGCTGATAGATCTGCGCGATGAAACGCTGTTTGCGCGCCAGCCGGAATCCATCATGCGCATGTTTTACACGATGGTGCGTACGCCAAAAATTACCGGTATCTACTCCACTACCCTGCGGCACCTGCGCCATGCGCGCCGCAATCTCAAACAACCGCTGTGTACCATTCCAGAGGCCAGGGAACTGTTTCTGTCGATTCTGCGCCATCCGGGTGCCGTCAGCCGGGCTTTGGTACCGATGCACCGTCACAGCGTGCTATGGGCTTATATGCCGCAGTGGAGCAATATCGTCGGCCAGATGCAGTTTGACCTGTTCCATGCCTACACCGTCGATGAACACACCATTCGTGTGCTGCAAAAGCTGGAGAGCTTTGCTGACGAGCGCACCCGCCCGCAACATCCGCTGTGCGTGGAACTATGGCCGCGCCTGCCGCAGCTGGAACTGCTGCTGATGGCGGCACTGTTCCACGATATCGCCAAAGGGCGCGGCGGCGACCACTCGATTCTTGGTGCGCAGGATGCACTGGAGTTTGCCGAAATGCACGGCCTGAACTCGCGTGAGACGCAGCTGGTTGCCTGGCTGGTGCGTCATCATCTGCTGATGTCGGTAACCGCACAGCGCCGTGACATTCAGGATCCCACCGAGATCCAGCAGTTTGCTGAAGTGATGCAGAACGAAAATCGTCTGCGTTATCTGGTTTGCCTCACCGTGGCCGATATCTGTGCCACCAACGAAACGCTATGGAACAGCTGGAAGCAGAGTCTGTTACGCGAGCTGTTCTTCGCCACCGAGAAACAGCTGCGTCGGGGCATGGAAAACAGCCCGGATCTGCGCGAACGCGTACGTCATCACCGGCTACAGGCGCTGGCGCTGCTGCGAATGGACAATATCGACGAAGAAGCGCTGCACAGTATCTGGAGCCGCTGCCGCGCCGACTACTTCCTGCGCCACACGCCGAACCAGCTGGCCTGGCATGCGCGTCACCTGATGAACCATGACCTTACCCAGCCGCTGATCCTCGTCAGCCCACAGGCAACGCGCGGCGGCACAGAGATTTTTATCTGGAGCCCCGATCGCCCGTATCTGTTTGCTGCCGTGGCTGGTGAGCTGGATCGACGCAATCTCAGCGTACACGATGCGCAAATCTTCACCAGCCGGGATGGCATGGCAATGGATACGTTTATTGTACTGGAACCAGACGGTAGCCCGCTGGCGACAGATCGCCACGAGGTAACGCGTCAGGCGCTGGAACAGGCAATCTGCCAGACCACCTGGCAGCCACCGCGTACCCGCCGTCAGTCCGCCCGTCTGAAGCACTTTAATGTGGATACTGCGGTAAACTTCTTACCCACACATACTGACAGGCGAACTTATCTGGAATTAGTGGCGCTCGATCAGCCGGGATTACTGGCTCGCGTTGGCGAGGTTTTTGCCGATCTGAACGTCTCTCTGCACGGCGCGCGCATCAGTACTATTGGCGAACGCGTAGAGGATTTATTTATTCTCGCCAACAGTGAACGTCGGGCATTAGACGCAGATTTACGTGAACGGCTGCAACAACGGTTGACAGAGGCCCTTAATCCAAACGATAAAGTGTGATCCAGATTTACTTTTATAACTGAAGAAGTGACACAGGCTTTATTGTCGCAGACAGTTTGAGTGCGGACAGCGAACAGCCACCGGAGCGTACTACAGTACGTAAGGATGGCGAGCACTGCCCAGGCTCAAAATGGCATGTAAAATAGCCTGTTACACCGACCTCACTGAAATTGAGAGATTATGATGCAACAGTTACAGAGTGTTATTGAAGCGGCCTTTGAGCGCCGTGCGGACATTACCCCAGCTAACGCTGACACTGCCACCCGTGACGCGGTAAATCAGGTTATCGCCCTGCTGGACAGCGGTGCCCTGCGCGTGGCTGAGAAAATCGGCGGCGAATGGATCACTCATCAGTGGCTGAAGAAAGCGGTACTGCTCTCTTTCCGCATCAATGACAATCAGGTAATTGATGGCGCAGAAAGCCGTTATTACGACAAAGTTCCAATGAAATTCGCTGACTACGATGAAGCGCGCTTTAAAAAAGAGGGCTTCCGTGTAGTACCACCAGCGGCCGTACGCCAGGGTGCATTTATCGCCCGTAACACCGTACTGATGCCTTCTTACGTCAATATCGGTGCTTATGTTGATGAAGGTTCTATGGTCGACACCTGGGCCACCGTGGGTTCATGCGCGCAAATCGGTAAAAACGTTCACCTGTCTGGTGGCGTTGGTATCGGCGGCGTGCTGGAGCCATTGCAGGCTAATCCGACCATCATCGAAGACAACTGCTTTATTGGCGCACGTTCAGAAATTGTTGAAGGCGTGATCGTTGAAGAGGGTTCGGTGATCTCCATGGGCGTGTATATCGGCCAGAGCACCAAGATCTTCGATCGTGAAACCGGCGAAGTGCACTACGGTCGCGTTCCAGCAGGTTCTGTGGTTGTTTCAGGTAACCTGCCATCGAAAGACGGCACCTACAGCCTGTACTGCGCGGTTATCGTTAAAAAAGTTGATGCCAAAACTTTGGGTAAAACCGGTATTAACGAACTGCTGCGTACCATCGACTAATCGTCGTACGGGCCACCCCGGTGGCCCGTAAATATTTCTTTCCACTTATCCCGACGACAACCTCTTTCACTGCGCGAAACAAGTGGTGCTATTGTGTACAATCTGCGCCATAATCCGCGCCAGAAAATCCTGTTCTTAAATTAACCGATCCTGACTGTTTCATGTGCGAAACATCAAGCACAAAGTACGGAACGAGCGAGCTAAGTGAAGACAAGGCGTAGCGCGCAGCCACCAGGGCATACATAAAGTATGTGAGGATGGCGAGCACTGCACAACGCAGTATTCACAACGCGCAGCCGGATCGACATCGACCGCCTAAGGAACTCAAAATATGTATGACAATTTGAAAGGGTTGGGTATTGCTTCACCTGAAGATATCGACCGCTACAGCCTGCGTCAGGAAGCAAATAATGACATCCTGAAAATTTATTTCCGCAAAGATAAAGGTGAGTTTTTCGCTAAAAGCGTGAAATTTAAATATCCGCGCCAGCGCAAAACCGTGGTGGCAGATAACGCCAGCCAGGGTTACAAAGAAGTTCAGGAAATCAGCCCTAACCTGCGCTATGTGATTGATGAGCTGGATCAGATTTGTCAGCGTGATCAGGTTGAAGTTGATCTTAAACGTAAAATCCTTGATGACCTGCGTCATCTGGAGAGCGTTGTTTCTAATAAAATTGCTGAGATTGAATCCGATCTGGATAAACTGACTCGCGGCGGTCGTTAAAATAAAAAAGGGGTAACCGTAAAAGGCCACCCCTGATATTTATTCCAGTGAAAGAGCGGATCTGATTGTTAGATCCGCTCTTTTTCATCTGGATTACTGCATCAGCAGATAAATGCTGGCATCACCACGCTGAATATTCAGCGCCAGTACTGACGGTTTGGTATCGAGGATTTTACGCAGCTCACCCAGATTAGCGATTGGCTGCTGGTTAACACCTAAAATCACATCATCTTTCTTCAAGCCAATACGCGCCGCAGCAGAGCCAGCTTTAACGTTATCGACTTTAACGCCTTTTACACCTTTCACATCATAGTTACTCAGATCGGCGCCTTCGATGCCGTTGTAGATGGTGCCGGAATCCACTTTCGCCGCACTGCTTTGCTGCAATGCCACGGTCACTTTCATCGGCTTACCATCACGAATCAGACCCAGCTCCATTTTGGTACCTACCGGCAGCGAACCGACTTCTGCACGCAGCGCAGCAAAGCTGGAGATCGACTTGTTATTCAGCGAGACAATCACGTCACCGGCTTTAATGCCCGCCTGAGCGGCTGAAGACTTCGGCAGCACCTGACTGACAAAAGCACCGCGCTGGGCATCAACTTTCATCGCTTTTGCCAGCTCAGAGTTCAGTTCGGTTCCCATGATACCCAGTTCGCCACGCTTCACCTGGCCGAATTCGACCATCTGCGAGGTCAGGTTTTTCACCATATTACTTGGGATGGCGAAGCCAATACCGATATTGCCACCGTCCGGAGCGAGGATTGCGGTGTTAATCCCGATCAGCTCACCATTCAGATTTACCAGCGCACCGCCGGAGTTACCACGGTTAATCGCCGCATCGGTCTGGATAAAGTTTTCGTAGTTTTCCACGTTCAGGCCGCTACGGCCCAGCGCAGAAACAATACCTGAGGTCACGGTTTCACCCAGGCCGTACGGGTTACCAATGGCAACCGTGTAGTCACCTACGCGCAGACTGTCAGAGTCAGCAATCTTAATGGCGGTCAGGTTCTTCGCATCAATCAGCTGGATCAGCGCGATATCGGAGCGCGGGTCTTTACCGATTATTTTCGCTTCGTATTTACGACCATCACTCAGCTGAACCTGAATTTTAGTGGCGTTATCCACTACGTGGTTGTTAGTCACCACATAACCTTTAGCAGCATCAATCACCACGCCTGAACCCAGGGCGCGGAATTTCTGCTGCTGATTATCTGCCCCGCCATTGCCTCTCCCCTGCGGACCGCCATCCTGACACATTGGCGAGCCCTGGAAAGGAGATCCATCCTGGCAGAATGGCGAGTTATCACCAAAGAACTGCTGGAACTGCTGAGGCATACGTGGTGTACGCACCGTAGTGCTGCCTTCCACATTAATGCTGACAACTGAAGGCATAACCTTTTCCAGCATAGGTGCCAGGCTTGGCAGCTGCTGGGTTGTCGACGAAGACGCAGTTTCGGCTGCGGTAGCGGCTAACGGATTTAACGCCAGCCCCAGACTCAGAGCCAGTGCACTCAATACTAAAGTAGTTTTTTTCATTAGTCGGATTCTCAAGTGATTCAGTGAAGTAACCATTGCTGTGGTTGTGAAGGTGAGATTAATTTTTTAGCGCGAAGTTCATGTTTAAATTTAAATGATAAGTAAAAATATATTGTCATTCTTTACAAATCATAACCCCCCTCCTGACTTATTCCACCGCCATCAGTCGCCGGTACTCATCCCATGCATACAGATCGGTCATCCCACTAATGTAATCCTGCAATAAACGCACGCGATAATAATATTCCCAGATAGCCTCTTCCTCTGGACTTTTATCCAAAGATTCCACTGCTTCGCTGTAGGCAAGACGGAAGCGTGTCGATAGTTTATGGAACAGGCGGGTTTCAATAGGATAGCCTTTTAAATAATCTTTTTCCGTTAATTCGCTGAACTCTTCCTGTGTTAACCGCAGCAGCGGCCGGTAGATCTCCAGCAGGCCGCTAATTACCCGATAGCCTTGTAACTCCAGCTGCTCAACTTCCGGATGATTAAATACATGACGGAAAGCGACTTTTTTGAAAATATCCAGCAGCTGACTGTGCGGGCTGCCATCTTCCAGTAACGCTTCGTTAAACTCACCGTTAAAAACCGCAGGCAGATGGTCAATAAAGCGGCTGGCCGCATGGGGAACCAATTCAGCCACAGTGTTCACACGCAGATACATGAAGAACTGATCTTCATTGCTCAGGTTTGTCCGGCGACTGCGGGATTTATCCAGCGCGCTGGTGACCACGGTAGCGAACAGATCCTCTGTCTGATGGTCAGGCCAGAGCTGGAATAAATGTTGATACAACTGCTCAACGGTGAAGATATTTTTTTCTACTGCATCTTCTAAATCAGCTACACAGTAAGAAATATCATCAGCGGCTTCCATAATATAGGTGAGCGGGAAACGACAGTGCGGCTGAAGGTCTAATTGCTCACGCAGTCGTTCAATATATTCCTCTTCAGCCAGGTAATATCCTGGTTTTTTCATTAAATAGCTGTGGCTGGCAGGAACAGCACCGCTATGCCAGGCAGGACGCGTGTACTTCAAAATACAGCCAACCTGTGCCCACGTGAGATTCATCTTCATCAAAGTATGCACCATGCGGATTGCCTGAGCATTACCTTCAAAGTGGGATAAGTCCTGACGAACTTTCGCCCGCAGTTCATTCAGGCCATCTTCCTGATGGTGGAGTACCGCTGGCACACAACGATCTTCGCGCCCACTCTCTGGCTGCCAGCCTGCATCCAGCTGCTGACTGAACCAGTCATTAATCGCCGCCTCGCCAAAATGACCAAACGGTGGGTTGCCAATATCGTGCATCAGACAGGCCATCTCAACGATGCTTTCAAACGGCCCGGTTAACTGCTCCAGCCCCAGCGACGCCAGGCAATCGGCCTCATGCAGGCGCGTAAGCACTTCTTTGGCGATATAACGCCCCACCTGTTGCACTTCCAGCGAGTGAGTCAGCCGGGTACGTACTGCGGCATTTCGCTCCAGCGGGAAGACCTGCGTTTTCTGCTGCAAGCGGCGAATAGCCGCCGAATTAATGATTCTGCCGCGATCGCTTTCAAAGATACGCAGAATTTCATGCTCATCCTTTGGCCCCTGATACGGGCGATAGCGCCGCTGCCAGTTGATTTTTTTGCGAAAGTCGATCCCGGTCATACCTTGTTCCCTCTGGTTAACGGCGCAGTCATTCTCGCAGTGGAGTTTATGTTTGTCATGATAGACTATGCCCCGTAATGAAAGGCAAATTCCACTACTTCAGAGAGTATCCCTATGAAAGCAGGCATTATTGGCGCAATGGAACAGGAAGTGACGCTGCTGCGTGACAAAATTGAAAACCGTCAGACTCTGACTTTGGCGGGCTGTGAAATTTACACCGGCACACTGAATGGCGTAGAGGTTGCTCTGCTGAAATCAGGTATTGGCAAGGTTTCAGCGGCGATGGGTACCACCCTGCTGCTGGAGCTGTGCAAACCTGATGTGGTGATCAACACCGGTTCAGCCGGTGGTCTGGCACCTACGCTAAAAGTTGGCGATATTGTGGTCTCTGATGAAGTGCGCTATCACGATGCCGACGTCACGGCGTTTGGCTATGAGCCTGGCCAGATGGCGGGCTGCCCGGCAGCCTTCAAAGCAGATGAGAAACTGATTACCGCTGCCGAAGAGTGCATCGGTCAGTTGAATCTGAATGCAGTTCGTGGTCTGGTCGTCAGCGGCGATGCCTTTATCAACGGTGCCGCTCCGCTGGCCCGCATTCGCAGCACCTTCCCGCAGGCGATTGCAGTTGAGATGGAAGCGACGGCAATCGGCCATGTGTGCCACCAGTTCGGCACTCCGTTTGTGGTAGTTCGCGCCATTTCTGATGTGGCGGATCAGGAGTCTCACCTCAGCTTTGACGAGTTCCTTGTGGTCGCAGCCCGGCAATCGTCACTGATGGTAGAAACCCTGCTGGCTCATCTTTCCCGTGGCTAAAAGACTCTGTAGCCTGATACTGCTGTGGCTGGCCTGCGCCGCCACGGTTCAGGCTGCCCCCCGGGTAGTCACGCTGGCACCGAACCTTACTGAACTGGCCTTTGCGGCTGGTATAACGCCGGTCGGAGTTAGCGCATACTCCGATTACCCCCCTGCCGCACAGCAGATCGAACAGGTTGCTAACTGGCAGGGGATTAACAGTGAAAAACTGCTGAGGCTGAAACCGGATGTGGTGATTGCCTGGAAAGGTGGCGCCCCGCAGCGTCAGATCGATCAGCTTCAGGCGCTGGGTATAACCGTGGTCTGGCTGGCACCGGATTCTATTGCAGAGCTGATTTCCAGCCTGCGTCGGCTCGCAGCTTTTAGCCCGCAGCCCGCACAGGCAGAACAGGCCGCAGCGGTGCTACAACAGCAGTTTGCTGAACTGCGTCAGCGCTATCAGCACTCCACTGTCAAACGCGTCTTTCTCCAGTTTGGCCTTAAACCGCTGTTTACCGCCTCGGGAAACACGCTACAAAATGAAGTACTACAACTGTGTGGCGGAGAGAATATCTTTGCCGATTCGCGCGTACCCTGGCCTCAGGTCAGCCGTGAGCAGGTGCTGTTACGTCACCCCGCCGCAATAGTCACCCCCGGCGATAGCGCCCATGCGATGCAGATTGCCGCCTTCTGGCAGCCCCAGCTGAATATCCCGGTGATTGCTATCAATGATGACTGGATTAGCCGTGCAGGCCCGCGTATGATTCTGGCCGCTCAAAAGATGTGCAGTGCTTTACACTCCTTCGGGCAACCGTAACCACAATAATCATCACCAAAGATGAGTAAAGTTTCGGCAAAAATTGCCGTTAACCTGTAGTAACGGGCGATGTTTCGTTCGTTTTTTTCAGGGTATCTGCCCTGTTTTTATTACCAGGAATTTGCATCATGAAAACCGTTTATCTGGCTCTCGGGCTGATGATGACGGGCCACGCCTTTGCCGCTTCCACCACCGGCAGCATTGGTGTGAAATTAACCATCTACTCGCAGTGCAGCGTGGAAGGCAGTAACCTGTCTGCCACCCGGGCGCCCCCCGGCATTGCGTGTGGAAAACAACCTGAAGCGCAGCCAAAAGTGACACAAACCGTGGTTACTCGCGATGCGGATACCGGACAGGAAAGAAGGTTAGTTACCGTCGAATGGTAAGCTCTTAACAAACTGTATGAAATGATTGGCGCAGCTGCGGCGTCATGCGTCATGCATTATAAAGGTGATATTTACCCGAAATAATTGCCGTTGCAGCAAGGCGATAAGAGAGCGAGTCCCCGGGAGCTTACACTGGTAAGTGACCGGGGCGAGAGCGCGCAGCCAACGCAGCTGCGGCGTCATGCGTCATGCATTATAAAGGTAATATTTACCCGAAATAATTGCCGTTGCAGCAAGGCGATAAGAGAGCGAGTCCCCGGGAGCTTACACTGGTAAGTGACCGGGGCGAGAGCGCGCAGCCAACGCAGCTGCGGCGTCATGCGTCATGCGTCATGCGTCATGCGTCATGCACTATAAAGGTGATATTTACCCGAAATAATTGCCGTTGCAGCAAGGCGGCAAGAGAGCGAGTCCCCGGGAGCTTACACTGGTAAGTGACCGGGGCGAGAGCGCGCAGCCAACGCAGCTGCGGCGTCATAAAGGTGATATTTACCCGAAATAATTGGCGTTGCAGCAAGGCGGCAAGAGAGCGAGTCCCCGGGAGCTTACACTGGTAAGTGACCGGGGCGAGAGAGCGCAGCCAACGCAGCTGCGGCGTCAAGTATGAAGGGTAAATCAGATGCTGAAAGAGGAGCCGCACCCACAGGTCGTCTTGGCATTCGGGTTTGTCACAATAAAGCGCGATCCTTCCAGCCCTTCGGTATAATCCACTGCGCCGCCCACCAGATATTGCAGGCTCATCGGGTCGACAACCAGCGCCACACCTGACTTCTCAATGGTCATATCACCATCGTTAATTTTATCGTCAAAGGTAAAACCATACTGGAAACCGCTACAGCCGCCACCGGTGATGTAGACGCGCAGTTTCAGATCCGGGTTATTCTCATCGGAAATCAGGTTTTTAACTTTACTGGCCGCCGCTTCAGTAAATTGCAGGGGCAGTACTGCTACATCGTCGCTCATAGGTAACTCCAGTATACATACAGGCCGGTGCCTGAAAGGTCACAAATCGACCATAATTATTGTCATTATCTAACACAGTGGGATCGCAATCAAGTTTAGCCTGTACCACCCTGTGCGGTGGCTGCCTGGTTATCGCGCTGCTGCTGTTTCGCTAAGGTGCGGGCCAGCAGCGAGGAATACAAGGGTTCTCCCCCCAGAAATTGGGCCAGTAGTGTGGCTCCCAGGCAGGTAATGATCATCGGCAGGATCAGCTGATAGTTATCGGTCATTTCCAGAACCAGCACAATCCCGGTGAGCGGTGCACGGACGGAGGCGGCAAACAGCGCTCCCATTCCGGCGATAGCAAAGGTGGCGGCTTGCAGATGATATTCCGGAAGCCAGAAAGCTGCACACAGGCCAAACGCAGTGCCCAGCAGCGTGCCAAGCGCCAGCATGGGAGCAAAAATACCTCCGGGCGCTCCGGAGCAGAAACATAACAGCGTCGTCGCCAGACGCACAATAAACAGGAAAAGCAGCATTCCGATGGAGAAATTCCCAGCTGCCGCCAGGGGGATCAGACTGGAGCCACCCCCGGCTGCGGCCGGTAGCAGCAGGCCCAGCACACCGCACAGCCCGCCCAGCAGTGCGCCGATCAGCAGCACTTTATTGATGCGGCCACCGTGTAATCGCTGAAACAGATCCTGAATACGAAATATAAGCTGGTTAAACATCACCCCGACCACGCCAAACACCATTCCCAGCAACAGATACAGCCACAGCGTATTGACCGGTGCATCGGCCAGACGACCAATCTCGATCACTGCATGTTCACCGTTAAAAATACGGAACACCACGCTCGACATAATCACACCGACGAAAACGGCCTTGATGGAGATCAGGCTGTAGCGGAACTGCAACCTCATCTCTTCAATAATAAACAGGATCCCGGCAAGTGGTGCATTGAATGCTGCCGCCAGCCCCGCTGCCGCACCGGTAGCCAGCAGCGTATGACGCGCCTCGGTGCTTTTCATGCGAAAGATATCCAGCAGCATGCGACCGATATTGCCGCCCATCTGTACCGTCGGCCCTTCACGCCCCAGTACCATTCCAGCCCCCAGCGTGCCCATACCGCCGACAAACTTAACCGGGATCACCCGCCACCAGCGCACCGGGCGCAGCTCCTCCAGCGCGCCTTCAATTTCCGGAATACCTGACCCCGCAGCCTCCGATGCAAAGCGGCGTACCAGATAATAGCCGACTGTCGCCAGCAGAGCAGAGGCTATAAAGGCAAGCAAACACATGATCAGCGGATGATTTTCCAGTGTCAGCAGCTCGCGGGTTCGCAGGTCAATAATTGCGTTTACCACCTTTTCGAAAGCTACCCCGACCAGACCGGTCAGCGTTCCGGCAATCCCCGCCATCACCAGGATCAGCAGCGGGGTTTTATCACGCCTCAGCAACAGTCGCAGAAAATCGCCGCGCCGGGCAGGCACAACCTTCAGATCGTCAGTAGAGGAGGTTTGCTGATTCATAGGCCATTCATTTCACTGTAAAGACAGGTCAATATATTACTCGTTCCCGCCATTAATACCCGAGCTTAAATTCTCTCTAATCGTGTCAGAGACAGTATCAGCCTTTGGCTGCTCCGCGAAGTTCACTTAGAATAGAGCGTTGTTACATGAATTATCAGGAGTGGTTCCATGAGTAAGTCTGAAAATCTGTACGCCCAGGCGCAGCAGTTAATACCCGGTGGCGTTAACTCGCCGGTGCGAGCCTTTAACGGCGTTGGCGGCGTACCGCTGTTTATCGAGCGTGCTGACGGAGCATTGCTCTACGATGCGGATGGCAAAGCCTATATCGACTATGTCGGCTCCTGGGGCCCGATGGTGCTGGGCCATAATCACCCTGCTATCCGGAATGCGGTGATCGAAGCGGCCGGGCGTGGCCTGAGCTTTGGTGCCCCGACTGAGATGGAAGTAAAAATGGCGAAGCTGGTCACCGAACTGGTGCCAACGATGGATATGGTGCGCATGGTTAACTCCGGCACCGAAGCCACCATGAGCGCCATTCGCCTGGCGCGTGGTTTCACCCACCGCGACAAAATTATCAAATTTGAAGGCTGTTACCACGGTCACGCCGACTGCCTGCTGGTAAAAGCAGGCTCCGGCGCGCTGACGCTGGGCCAGCCGAACTCACCGGGTGTCCCGGCTGATTTCGCCAAACATACTCTGACCTGCACGTTTAACGATCTGACCACGGTTCGCGCTGCCTTTGAGCAATATCCGGAAGAGATCGCCTGTATTATCGTTGAGCCGGTAGCAGGCAATATGAACTGCATTCCTCCGCAGCCGGACTTCCTGCCTGGTCTGCGTGCACTTTGCGATGAGTTTGGTGCGCTGCTGATTATCGATGAAGTGATGACCGGTTTCCGCGTGGCACTGGCGGGTGCTCAGGCTTACTACGGCGTGAAGCCGGATCTGACCTGCCTCGGCAAAATCATTGGTGGAGGTATGCCGGTGGGAGCCTTTGGTGGACGCCGCGAAGTAATGGAAGCGCTGGCGCCTGGCGGCCCGGTGTATCAGGCAGGAACCCTGTCTGGTAACCCGATTGCGATGGCGGCGGGCTTTGCCTGCCTGACAGAAGTTGCTCGCCCTGGCACCCATGAAACCCTGACCCGTCTGACCACGCAGCTGGCCGATGGCCTGCTGGCGGCGGCAAAAGCCGAAAATATCCCGCTGGTTGTTAACCATGTTGGCGGTATGTTCGGGATATTCTTCACTGATGCAGAGAGTGTGACACGCTATGCGGATGTGACGAAATGCGACGTTGAGCGCTTTAAACGTTTCTTCCACCTGATGCTGGAGGAAGGGGTTTATCTGGCACCGTCCGCCTATGAAGCAGGCTTTATGTCGCTGGCACACAGCCCGGCAGATATTCAGCGTACCATCGATGCCGCGCAACGCAGCTTCGCGAAATTGTAATAAGCCAGACGGGCGGGATATCTCCCGCCACGACGGATTGTGTAGGGGCCAGGCATGCCTGGCCCTTTTTATACCTTACGCAACAGATAGATAAAGTAAGGTGCGCCGATAAACGTTGCCAGCAACCCCGCCGGGATCTGATCCGGAAACGACAGCATCCTTCCACACCAGTCCGCCGCCACCATCAGCCCTCCCCCTAACAGCGCCGCCATCACCTGCTGCGGTAAGGCACGCCGGAAACCAAGCATGCGGGCAATATGCGGAGCCATCAGTCCGACAAAACTTAACGGCCCGATAGTCAGCGTTGCGGCGGCAGTCAGTACCGCAGCCAGCAGCAGCAGCGTAAGACGCGAAGGCGTTAGCGCCATACCAACCGCACGGGCGGTAGCTCCACCAAGTGGTAAAATCGTCAGCCAGCGGCGACATAGCGGTACCAGCGCCAGCAGCACCACCATAATAATCAGCGTGCGCTTCGCTTGCAGGACATCAATGTTATAGGTTGATCCGGAGATCCACGTCAGCAGATTCGCCATGCGCGGATCGCCACTGGCAAGCAGCAGCATCATCAGTGTGGTAAAAGCGGTACTCAGCGCCATCCCGGCCAGCAGCATCCGCTCTGGCGAGAAGCCACCGCGTCCGGCCGCTATCGAGATAACCAGCAGCGTCAGTGCCGCGCCAATGCTCCCGGCAGGCAGTAACCACCCAAATGCATCCCCCGGCACGATAAACAGCATCACCACTACGCCGAACGCCGCACCGGAACTGATGCCCAGCACTTCCGGACTGGCCATCGGGTTACCGGTCAGGCGCTGCACCACACAGCCCGCCACGCCGAGCATCATGCCGGTTGCCATCGCCGCCACCAGACGCGGCCAGCGCCAGGGAAGCAGCTGCTGCCACAGTTCACCCGTGGCCCACACCCAGCCGTTGGCATCCCGTCCGAAGCTTAACGCCACCGCCATTAACAGCAGCAGCACTGCGCCGCCGACAAATGCCCACCACAGCACCCGGTGGCGTTCCATCGGCACATTATCGCCCTGGTTCATCGCTGGCGGTATCGATCCGGTACGCAGGCGCGGCAGCAGCCACAGCAGCAGCGGCGCACCGATAACGGCGGTGACCGTCCCCGTGGAAATCTCCCCCATACGGCTGGTCAGCCATAGCACCGACTGATCCGCCAGCCACAGCAGCAGCGCACCGATTAACGGCGCCAGCAGCAGACGACTGAGTAAGCGACGGAAGCCCAGCATCTTCGCCAGCAGAGGCGAGAACAGCCCGATAAAGCCAATAATACCCACTGCATTAACCAGCGAGGCGCTGATTAAGATCGCCAGCGCCAGCACGCCAAAACGCGCCAGGGAGATAGCCAGGCCGAGGTTTTTCGCCACGCCGTCATCCAGCCCCATCAGCGTCATCGGACGCAGCAGCAGCAGCGTCAATGCCAGCCCGCCGAGCAAACGAGGCCAGAGGAACTCAACGTTACTCCAGTCCATCTGATTCAGTGAACCGGTGCTCCACAGGAACATATTTTGCAGCTGATCATGATTGAAGATGGCAAATATCTGGTTTACCGCACCGCAATACAACGAGACCACCAGCCCTGCGAGGATCAGCGTCACTGGTGACATGCGTTTACCCCAGGCAACACCAAAGACGATCAGCCCCACCAGCACGGCCCCCGTCATCGCTGCCAGCTGCTGGGTCACCATACCGCCCGGCACACCCCATAGCGTTACCACGGTCAGCCCCAGCTGGGCGCCGCTGGCAACGCCGAGAGTTGCGGGTTCCGCCAGCGGATTGCGCAGCACCTGCTGGAACAGCAGACCGACCAGCCCCAGGCCTGCGCCCGCCAGCAGGGAAAGTGTCAGGCGCGGCATCAGGCTGTAATGAAACACCATCTGATCAATGCGGTTCGTATCCGGCGTCAGCAACGCGGTCAACCACAGCTGATGCGGCAGTCGTTGTTGCAGATTAATTAACGTCAACGCCAGCGCGACGATAAACAGTACGCTTAACAGCAGAACAGGCAGGCGATAGTGGCGCATCATTTCACCTCCAGCGCATGATCAAGGCTGCCGATCAGCTGCATCGCTGAGAGCGTGGCTCCATAGAACCAGACGCGCGGCATCTGTTTAAAACGCCCGCTGCGCACAAAGGGCAGCGACTGCCAGAGGGCGGTGGCGGTCACCTGGTCAACAATATTCTGATTACCATGTTCAAAGCCGATAGCGTCAACATCCCCCAGCTCTGCCAGACGTTCAATGCCGATCACCACGCTGCCCCAGAAGGTAGTCTCCGCTTTCCAGGCATTTTCCAGCCCGACATTGTCCAGCACTTCCTGAAACAGCCCGTTGGCGCTGAAAACAATGACATGACGCGGGTCGAGAATGGACATCAGCAGCAGCGGGCGCTTAGGCCGATTAGCCAGTTTGGTTTTCAGCCGCTGAAGCTGATTATCCAGATCGGCGAGGTGGGCCACGGCCTGCGGAACGCGATCGATATGCGTTGCCAGCTTCATCAGCGAGTGACGCGCACTGGTTAACGGTTTACCCGTGCCGCCCTCATTAAAGGTAAAACCCAGGCCTGGCGCAATGCGCATAAAACGTGCCGGATCCGGGCCATAGCCCTGTGAATAGAGGATCAGGGAAGGTTTCATCTGGGTGATCAGTTCAAGATTGGGTTCGGTGCGTAGCCCGACATCCACCACGGACTCAGGCAGCTGTGGCTCACCAACCCACTGGCGATAGCCGTAGAGTTCCGCAGCGCCCGCTGGCATCACGCCCAGCGCCATCAGCAGTTCGAGGGGTAGCCACTCCAGCGCGATAATGCGCTGCTCCGTGGCGGCACGTGCAGCAAAAGGGAACTGGGCCAGCAGCGGGGACAAGGCCAGTGCCGTTAGCAAACGGCGACGCATAATATCCGGCATCACAACATCAATCCTTAAAGCCCATTCCAACGGCCTTATTGAATAAGCGCTTAATAAACAAAGCTCACCGGTGCCCCACCCTGCGGATGCGGCAAAATACCCATCGGAATGCCATAAATCTGTTCCAGCACTTCTCCGGTCATAATCTCTGCGGGGCCGCCCTGAGCAATCATTTCGCCACTGCGCAGCGCCACCAGATGGTCGCAGTAGCGCGCGGCCATATTGATATCGTGCAGTACGGCAATCACCGTCAGGCCACGTTCACGACTGAGGCGCTGGATCAGCGCCAGCACGTCAACCTGATGGGCGATATCCAGCGCAGACGTTGGCTCATCCAGCAGCAGGCAACGGCTGTTTTGCGCCACCAGCATGGCAATCCATGCGCGCTGACGTTCACCGCCGGACAGACTATCCACCAGGCGATGTGCAAAAGGTTTTAGTCCGACAAGTGCAATCGCTTCATCAACACGTTCCCGATCTTCCACCCCATAGCGCCCCAGCGCACCGTGCCACGGATAGCGACCAATGGCGACCAGCTCACGTACCGTCATCCCTTCTGCCGCCGGCAGCTGCTGCGGAAGATAGGCGACTTCACGGGCAAAAGCTTTGCTCTGCCAGCTGGCAACGGGCTGCTGATTAAGCAACACCTGTCCGGATGATGCCGCGTGATGGCGGCCAAGCATTTTCAGCAGCGTCGATTTCCCGGAGCCATTGTGGCCTATCAGGCCACAGACTTTTCCGGCAGGAAAGGCCAGCGACAACGGCTGTAACAGTGTCCGGCCCGGAACGCTAAAACTGACACGATCCAGGGTGAAGGTCGTTTCTGAGGTGTGCTGTTGTTGCATGGTGATCTTCTGATTGGCGGGCGCAGCGAACCGCGCCCGGTGAGACATTTAGAAACGGAAGGTGGCAGTACCAACAATCTGACGTTCCGCGCCCCAGTAGCAGGCGTGTTCACGATAACAGCTGGCAACATACTCGCGGTCAAACAGGTTATTAACGTTTACGCCAATAGAAGAACCTGGCAGGCCAAAGCGTGCCAGATCGTATTTAATTACCGCATCAACCAGCGTGTAGCCTGCCACATCAAAGTTCTGATCCTGTTTGTCGCCATTACTTTCCTGATGACGATAGAGACCTTTGCTTTCGCCGACATAACGCAGACCGGTGCCCAGCGTCAGACCAGAGACAGGGCCGTCATTGAAGGTGTAGTCACCCCAAAGTGACGCCATGTGCTTAGGCACCTGCACTGGTGTTTTGCCCCGCAGATAGTTGTCTTCGGTGTATTCAGCATCGGTGTAGCTGTAAGAGGCAGTGATATTAATATTGGCATTTACAGCAGCTTTTGCCTCAAATTCAAAACCACGCGAACGGATTTCGCCACCCTGTACGCTGAACAATGGCGCTGTCGGATCGCCCATCAGGTTGTTATTTTTGGTCAGCTGATAAACCGCACCAGTCAGCACAATCGGGCGGTCTTTCGGCACATATTTCACCCCCGCTTCATACTGTTTTGCACGGGAAGGGGTGAAGGTTTCACCGCCAATGGTGGTGCCGGTATTAGGAATAAAGGATTCGCTATAGCTGAAGTAAGGTGCAATACCATTATCAAAGACATAGTTAACACCGCCGCGCCAGGTGAACGCCTGATCGTGGGTTTTATTCTCGCTTCCGTTACGATCAAAGGCAGACATGGTGAGATAGTCATAACGACCGCCCAGCGTCAGTACCCAGCGATCCCACTCCATCTGATCCTGAGCATACAGGCCAGTCTGTACCTGCTTATTAAGATACTGATAAGGGTTGTAAAGTGCGGTTGGCTGATCGTTGCCATACTGTGGATTTAGCGCATCCAGCGGTGCGGCGGCTCCAAAGATTGCATCAATATCATTTCTAGAACGCTGATAATCCACGCCCATCAACAGCGTATGATCCAGCTCTCCGGTAGCAAATTTAGCCTGAGCCTGGGTATCTACCGCGAACTGATTCAGTTTTTCCTCAGAATGAGCATAACCGCGGTCAATGGTATTATTTTCCGTATTCAGGCCGTTACCATAAATACTCAGATAGTTGGTGCGCATCTGGGCGTAACGTAAATTCTGACGTACGGTCCAGGTATCATTGAAGGCATGGTCGAAGCTATAACCAACCATTTTCGTATTACGCGAGATCTTATTGCTGTTTTCGCCTTCATCAAAGTCACTCGGCAACTTATGCTGATTGCCGTTAGCATCGGTAATCGGTACGACCGTTCCCTCACGCGGCAGCCAGCCGTAATAGCCCGTTTCCGGTTCATTCTGGAAGTAGCTCAGGAAGGTGAAATTAGTATTCTCATCTGGCTGCCAGCTAAAGGAAGGCGCAATCGTATAGCGCTTCTCTTTATTCATCTCCTGCTGGGCATCTGCACTGCGTGCCAGACCAGTCAGGCGGTAAGAAAACTCTCCGCTATCATCCAGAGCATCGCTGAAGTCAAATCCTGTGGAAAACAGGTTATCGGTACCCATCTGGAACTGCACTTCACGCAGGGGTTCAGTGGTTGGTCTCTTGCTTACCATCGCCACAATTCCACCGGGATTACTCTTGCCATAAAGGACTGAAGTCGGCCCCCGCATCAGCTCTACACGCTCAAGGAAATAGGGATCGACGGCAAACTCAGAGTAGTTATCACCCTGTAACTTCAATCCATTGAGATACTGATTGGTATTTGTTTCGCTAAAACCACGAATGGATAAGGCATCAATAACGTTGGAAGCACCGCGGTTACCTACCATCACTCCCGTGGTATAGCCCAGTGCTTCTTTCACTGATAACGGCTGATGCGTCTGCATTTCCTGGCTGGTCACAACTGATACAGACTGCGGGTTTTTCTCAATTGGCGTGTCGGTTTTCGTGCCGGTGGCGCTGTGTTTTGCTGCAATAGTCGGGGCCGGCCCCCAGGCGCTTTCCTGTGGCTCACCGCCCGCATTAGCAGTGACATTAATCGTCTGCTCTGCGGCAGCACAGGCTGCTCCGCTGGTGAGGGACAAGGCAACAAAAGCTGCCAGTTGACATTTTGCTGTCTTCAGATGGGGAAACCTGGTGAGTAAATCGTGCGCGCGAGCCATTGAGCTTTTCTCTAAACAAGGATTGTTGAATGTGAAACGAAACGATAATTATTATTATATCGCTTGGATAATATGCGAAACAAAGTAAGTTCTGCAAGAAAAAATCCCCGCATTATCTGCCACACAAGCGGCATGGAGATTGAGGCGGGGAGGAATTATTGGCGTTTTTTGACAACCGGGAAAAGCATTTCCCGGTTAATTACGAGGGTGTTTGTGACAGATCAAAAAAAGCTATCGATTAAGCTCCTGTTTTACCTGTTCTAATACCAGCCTGAACTGCGAAATACTTTGCAGATGCGCAAATTCAACGGCACCGACATAGCGACCGGCATCGACATCACTCTGCCAGTGAGCACCACAAACCACCCTGCTCTGACCAAACTCCCAGCCACGCTTCGCCAACTCCCTGGCTTTATCTGGTTTAGCTTCTGCCAGCATCAGGGCAAACGCCGTACCAAAAGTGGTATGCCCGGAGGGATAAGAGCCATCTTTACGCATTCCGGCCTCCTGAGAAGATGACTCACAGCTATGATGGCCATAAACGACGAAAGGACGCGTGCGCATATAGTATTTTTTTGCTGCTGCCGGAGCATATCTGGTCACAATTAACATGTTCCGCAACATATACCAGGTTGCCGGCGTGGTGCTTTCACTGATGGTTACCCCGAGAATCGGCGAGAAGATTTTAGCTATATTTGCCGGACTCAGATTGGCATCGCCCGTGGCCTGGTGCCAGCGCGGCGATCCTTTCAGGGCATAGCCGTTAAGATAGGCGCCTTTATCATTAGTAAAACCGGGGCTTTGCTCTGTTGGCGGCGGCGGCAGATAATCGAGGCTGTTCACCGCCTGCTGTTCAGTGTGAAAAGGTACCATGGGGGTTGTGGGGGTGATTGCTGCGTAAGTGGATGGGAGCGTAATCAGAGCGCTGCCGATTATCAGGCCTAAAATACGAGATGATGTTTTCATTTAAATTCCCTTTTAATAGTAAGATCCACAGTCATATTTACTTCAAGGGGTAACTAAAAAATGAGAGCCTCACCTCATTAATTGATAGATTAATTTCAACGGTCTCCTTTAAGCACCGTAAATCAAAAAACATAATTTAATCAATAGTTTGAATTTATCACAATTAGAAACACCCCTGAATATCAGGTATAAAAAAAGCCGGTTTCCCGGCTTTTTTATTTGGCTTATTGTTTGGCTTAGATAAGGTTATTTGCCGAACATATCCTTGATCCAACCTGCCACGCCATCGCTATCTTTCTGCTCATTTTGCGGTTGTTGCTGCTGCTGCTGCTGTTGAGCAGGCTGCTGATTCTGCTGCTGCAACATCTGCTGCTGCTGCTGAACCTGCTGCTGCTGTTGCTGGCACAGGGCTCCAGCATCGGTTGTCCAGACTGGCAGACGACGCCAGCTGCTGCTGGCACTGTCGCAGACGAAATTACCGGCAGAATCCACGTTCATCGGGGCAATATCTTCCGGTGGCGTGAGGGTTAACGGCATCGGAGCCTGATTTTCCAGGTAACGACGATAGAGCTGCATCGCACCGCTGGCACCATATAGCTTGGTTGGCTGGTTGTTATCGCGACCAATCCAGGTAATCGCCACTTCCTTGCCATCAATACCGGCAAACCAGCTATCGACCAGATTGTTGGTAGTACCGGTTTTACCCGCCAGCGTGGCTTTCGGGAACTTCGCGCCTAAGGCACGAGCCGTACCGTGATCGGCCACCTGCTGCATGGTATACAGCGTCAGATAGGCCGCCTGGGCAGGAACGGCGCGCTCGGCCTGCGGGAAGCTCTGATACAGTACGGTGCCATCTTCAGCAATGACCGAGCGCAAGGCCGAAAGCGGTGCCCGGCTACCGCCGCTGGCAATGGTCTGGAAGGCCTGCGCCACTTCAACCGGCGTCAGGTTTAGCGCACCCAGCAGCATGGCCGGTACAGGATGAAGCTGATCCTGCGGCACACCCAGTTTAGTCCAGGTATCCACCACCTGCGGCAGACCCAGCGTCATCCCCAGGTTGACCGTTGGTACGTTCATCGAATTGGTCAGCGCATCCACCAGCATCACCTGCCCGCTGAAACGATGATCGTCATTCTGCGGCTTCCATACTTGCCCGTTCGGCTGTTTTAGCGCAATCGGGTTATCTGCAATCCAGGTATTCAGACGATAGGTATCAGGCTGGCTCAGAGCCGTCAGATAGGTAGCAGGTTTAGCCAGTGAACCAATGGAGCGGCGCGCCTGCAAGGCACGGTTATAGCCCGCAAACTGCGGATCGGCACCGCCCACCATGGCACGAACTTCACCGCTGAAGCGGTCAACCACCACCATCGCGGTTTCCAGATCGTTCACACCACGCTGTTTACGCAGCGCCGGGATCCCCTCTTCCACCGACTTCTCGGCAGCACCCTGTGAAACTGAATCCAGCGTGGTGAAAATTTTCACCCCGGAGAGATCTTTCACTTTATCGCCAAGTTTGCTCTGTAACTCGTTGCGCACCATCTGCATAAACGCTGGCTGCGGGGTGATCACACCGCCTTTCGGCTGAACGCCCAGCGGACGCGCACTCAGCATGTCGTACAGCTCCTGGTCGATCACCTTCTGCTGCTGCAACAGACGCAGTACCAGATTACGACGCTCCAGCGACAGTTTAGGGTTACGCCATGGGTTATATAGCGACGCACCTTTCACCATACCAACCAGCAGCGCCTGCTGATCCAGACTCAGCTCATCAACCGGGCGGCCAAAGTAATACAGACTGGCCAGCGGGAAACCACGGATCTGATCGTTACCGGCCTGACCGAGGTACACCTCATTCAGGTACAGCTCAAGAATGCGATCTTTGCTGTAGCGCGCATCCATAATCAGCGCCATATAGGCTTCGTTGGCTTTACGCCACAGCGAGCGCTCGTTGGTCAGGAACAGGTTCTTCACCAGCTGCTGGGTCAGCGTACTGCCGCCCTGCACTGCACGGCCAGCGGTGATGTTGGCGAGGAAAGCACGGCCAATGGAATAGAAACTGATGCCATCATGCTGGTAGAAATGACGGTCTTCGGTGGCAACCAGCGTATCCACCAGCAGATCCGGGAATCCGGCGCGAGGCACAAACAGACGCTGCTCACCGTTTGGCGACTGCAACATGGTGATCAGGCGCGGATCGAGACGGAAGAAGCCAAAGCTGCGGCCGTTGTCGAGGTTCTTGATATCACTCAGCTGATCGCCGCTGAAGGTCAGGCGTGCGCGGATCTGCCCCTCTTTACTGTCGGGGAAATCAAACGGACGACGGATCATCTCAATGCTGTTGGCCTGCACGGTAAATTCGCCTGGACGGGTCATGCGCGTCACTTCGCGGTACTGTGTGCCTTCCAGCAGCGTGATCATCTCTTTTTTGTTGTACGACATGCCTGGCTCAAGGTTGACCATTCGGCCATACACCGTGGCCGGGAGCTGCCAGACTTTGCCGTCAATACGGCTGCGGATCTGCGAATCAAGATAGAAACCATAAATGGCCATCACCACCGCGAAGATCAGAAATAGCTTAAACAGTAAGCCAATCCAGCCTCTTTTCTTACGCGTACCGCGTCCTTTTCCTTTACGTGGCATCGGGGTTACCTCTTCTTCATCCTGATCATCATCCTGATCGTCATAGTCATCATATTCTTCTTCCCTGCGGCGACTACGCCCCGCTTTATTACGCGGAGGCTGAGGCTGTTTTCCTTTGCGCCCGATAGGTTCGCGATCGTCAGACATGTCTTTTATTTCTCCAGGGGGCAGGCGTCGGCAAGGCCGACTACTCTCGTCGCACAGCGGCAGTTACGGAACCAGAACCTTCTGAAAGCATTATGCTGGCCCGCAAGCGCGACAGAATACCATTTATTAACGGCAGGCTTCATCCCGAATTGTTTTAGGGTAAGTATCTGCTGCCCGTTACACAGGAATAATCATTACTCTTCCTGATGCAGCAGCTGGATCACACGCGCATGCTCACCGGCATCAAGGCAGACAAACTCCGGCAGGAGGCTGGCGGCGGCCTGCTTCAGGGCATCAATCAGTGCCAGAACGCTGGGACGCGGCGGCTTTGACTGCGGCGTGGTGACGCCAAAATAATAGGGGATCTCCACATCCAGCTCTCTGATCGCCACGCCCGCCACGGGTAAGCCATAAGCGGTGACCGGTTCAAGTATCGCCACGCCTAAACCAGAACGAATGCAGGCCAGAATATTGACCGATGAGTTGGTTTCAATCACCCCCGCCGGTTTAACCCGCGCCTTGCGCAATACCTGTTCATAACGCCTGCGCAGACGATAAGGGTTATAGGGAGTAATCAACTTACGCGACATCAAATCGCTTAACAGCACCTGTCCTTTTTGCGCCAGCGGGTCATCTTCGCGCAACGCAATCACGCAGCGCGACTGGCCGATCCAGTGCACCTGAGCGCCCTGATGCTCCAGCGGCAGGCTGCTGATACCCAGCTCGGCCTTGCCGGTAATAATGGCATGTGCGGTCTGTTCGGCGGAGTCACTCAGGATCTGCACGGAATCATCCAGATTTATCAGCGCCAGCGCCTCAGGCAGCAGGCCGGAAGACATCGAGGGCGTGGCAGCAATCAGCAGCGGCGTTTTCTCTTCTTTCCAGATCTCATTGGCGCGCAGACGAATCTGTTGCAGCGAGGTCAGCGCCGTCGCCACGTATTCGTGCAGACGTAATGCCTGCTCCGTCGGGTAAATCCTTGGCCCGTTTCGCAGAAACAGCGGATACCCGAGGGTGTTCTCCAGATCCTGAATCAGCCGCGATACCGCCGGTTGCGAACGCTGCAATACTTTGGCTGCCGCTGTCACACTCCCGGACGAAATGACCGCTGAGAAAGCCTGAAGCTGGCGAAGATCAAGATCGTTAAGTGAAGCTATGTTCTGCATCCGGGGGATCCTTTTTTTCAGCAGCCATAATTATCTAGTGCATTTTTTGAATAAGCTAATTATTAATTAGTATTAAGAATACACATACATACTAATTCATAATGCGTTTTACATATACTACGAGGGCTTAATGATGTCAGCAGAGAGTAGCAACAAAACCGGTCTGGACGCGCTTGAAAAAAGGCTGTCTGAGGATTTGTCTTTGCTGGAACTGCCCGCGAAATCCTGGGTGCCCGCACGTCAGTATAATGGCGCTCCCGTCCGCGACGTGGTCGTGATCGGTGGCGGTATGTGTGGTCTGGCGGCAACAGCGAAGCTGATTCTCAGCGGGATCGATAACGTCGTCGCCTACGATGCGGCACCTTCCGGTCTGGAAGGGCCGTGGGTGACGTTTGCCCGCATGGAAACGCTGCGTTCTCCTAAAACCCTGCACGGCCCGGCTCTGGGCCTGCCGCAGCTCACCTTCCGTGCCTGGTTTACAGCGCAGTGGGGAGATGAAGCCTGGGCGTCACTGGATAAAATTCCTAAAAATCAGTGGATGGATTATCTCATCTGGTATCGCCAGGTTCTGGCGCTGCCGGTACGAAATAATGTGCGGATGACCGGCATTTCTGCCGCCGGGGATCTGATTGCCCTCGATCTCGACGGTGCCGAGAGCGGCCGCGTTTATACCCGCCACCTGGTTCTGGCAACCGGCCGCTCCGGACTGGGCGGTTTTGCGGTTCCCGAATCTCTCCAGGGCGTTGATCGCTCGCTCTGGTCACACTCCGCCGATGATATCGATTTCACCGCGCTGCGCGGCAAACGACTGGCGGTGATCGGGGCAGGCGCCTCGTCGATGGATAACGCCGCTGCGGCGCTGGAGTCCGGCGCTGGGTCTGTTGACCTGCTGATCCGCCGTAAAGAGATGCCGCGCATTAACAAGATGACCGGCATCGGCAGCCAGGGAGTGGTGCACGGGATGCATCTGCTGCCCGACGCATGGAAATGGAAGTTTGTTGACTATACCAACACCACCCAGACGCCACCGCCACGCTCTTCTACGCTGCGCGTCTCCCGTCATGCGAATGCACGCTTCCTGCTGGACTGCGGCATCAAAACGGTAAATGAGGAAGCGGGTGAACTGCTGATCGACACCACGCAAGGGCCGCTGCGCTACGATTTCCTGATTGCTGCAACGGGCTTTACCAACGACTTTAACGGCCGCCCGGAGTTTGCCGCCATCGCGCCGCATATCCGTACCTGGGCGGACGGGCGCTACACGCCGGAGATGGGCGCGCCGCGACCTGGAATGCTGGCTTCCCCCGATCTCGGGCCGGGCTTTGAATTCCGCGAGCGCATATCCGGTTCCTGCCCGATGCTGGCAAAGATTCACTGCTTCAACGATGCCGCCATGCTGACGCACGGTAAAGTTTCCGGCGATATTCCGGCGGTCAGCGCCGGAGCCGATCGTCTGGTGCGGGGCATTGCTTCCGCGCTATTTGCTGACGATGTCGACACACATTTCGCCAGTCTGGTGGCATACGACATCCCAGAACTGCTGGGAGATGAATGGACTGACTCCACTCCCCAACTACAGAAGGATAATGCATTGTGATTGATGCTATCGATAAGGCGGCGGGCCTTGATGCAGAAGATGCGCTGTACGGCACCCGACGCTTTCGCCCGGAGTTTGTAGAGGGTGCCGAACTGTGCCGTCTCTCTGTGCTGCACCCGGAAAACGATCAGGGTCTGTCTACCGACTGGCGTCTTGCCGTGGCGTTGCGCATCGCAACCCTGAATGACGATGCGGCACTGGTAGCGCAGTACAGCACACAGCTGGCGGAGTTCACCCCTGATGCCGCGCTGTTCGACTTTGCCCGGGGGGCGACGCCGCCGGATGAACCGCTGGCGACCCTCGCCCGTCATGTTGACCTCGTCACCCTGACTCCGGGTAAGGCTGATGCGGGTACCGTCGCACGGCTGGATGCAGCTGGATGGAATAATCCGCAAATCGTCGCGCTCTCCGAGCTGATCGCCTTTGTGAATTTTCAGACCAAAGTGGCCAGCGGTTTGCGCCTGATGAGGATCTCATGATCCCTTCCGTTACCCTGAAGCCACTGAGCTGGCATCCGTATATCACCCCGGTGGAAGTGGCAGATGCCACCCCGGCACAGATTGAGGCGATGAAGGTCACGCCGTCCAATAAAAAAGTCTCGGAATATGTCCGCACGCTGGCGCACGACCCGGAAAGTTATGTCGCCCGCACGGTGCTGTTTAACGCCATTATGTATGTCGATGGCGGACTCCCGCACGCCGACCGTGAGCTGGGTGCGCTGGGAGCTTCCATGGTCAATGGCTGCAAGTTCTGCGCCGTGGTTCATGCGCGCCGTCACTCCGGTCTGACTAAGAACAGCAGCGTGGTGAGTGCGCTCTATTTCGCCAGGCCCGAACAGCTCGGCCCGCGTGATGCGGCCATTTACCATTTTGCCCGCCAGCTGTCGGCAGTGCCGTCGCAGGCGACAGAGGAAGATATTATCCGCCTGCGATCCGTCGGCATGAATGACGTTGATATTGTCGATCTGATCCACGCCATCTCCATCTTCGGCTGGGCAAACCGTCTGATGCACGTTCTCGGCCATGCCGATAGCGGCAGCTAAAGCGACTTAACGCCAACTGCGCCAGGAAACTGACCAATATGCTTGAACTGAACAATATAAAGCTCGCCTACGGCAGCTCACCCATTTTGAAAGGCGTTAATCTCTCGGTAAAACGTGGGGATGTGCTGTCGATTATCGGCCCAAGCGGTACCGGCAAGACTACGCTGCTGCGCTGCATCAACTATCTGGCAAAGCCCTCTTCCGGCAGCATCACTTTCGATCAGATTCGCATGGATTATCAGTCTGTGGATAAAGCCGCAGTGCAGGCCATCCGTCTGCGCACGGCGATGGTATTCCAGCAGTTTAACGTGTTCAAAAATATGACGGTGATCCAGAACGTTATGGATCCGCTGATCGTCGTACAGCGTAAATCAGCTGATGAAGCGCGCAAAATAGCGCTGGAAGAGCTGGATCGCGTTGGCCTGTCTGACAAGCGCGACCACTATCCCTCGCAGCTCTCCGGCGGACAGTTACAGAGAACCGGCATTGCCCGCGCGCTGGCAGTACGCCCGGATGTCATTCTCTTTGATGAGCCGACCTCCTCGCTGGATCCGGAACTGGTCGGCGAAGTGCTGAAGGTGATCAAAGACGTCACCTCATCCGGCATCACCTCACTGCTGGTCACCCACGAGATGCAATTTGCTAAAAACGTCTCAAACCGCATCGTGTTTATGGATCAGGGCATTGTCGCGGCTGAAGGCAGCCCGGCGGAGATTTTCGACACTCCCGCCAATCCGCGACTCGCGCAATTCCTTACGTCCGAAACGTCACTCTACTAATAATACAAGGATAAAAAAAATGCCTGCAAACGCATCTACCTTCCGTCGTCGCCTGACTCTGGCGTTACTTGGCGGTGTGGCCATCGCTGCCTCAAGCATCGGTTCTGTCTACGCGCAGACGCCGGTACGCGTCATTAAAGTCGCCACGGCGGCAGAATCTAAACCGCTCTCATGGGGCGCTATCGGCCATGAACCTCAGGGTTATGAGCCTGACCTGCTGCGGGCGATCAACGCCAGGCTTCCGCAGTACCGCTTTGTGCTGGAAGGCGCGGCGGATATTGCTCAGGAAACCGGCCTCGCAACCGGCAAATACGATATGGCAACCGGCGGCTTTTATACCGCTCCGGCACGCAGTAAACAGTTCCTGATCCCGGCCACCCCGATGGGTGCCAGCCTGATGAAAATCTACAGCCGTAAAGAGAGCAATATCAACACCATGAAGGATCTGGTGGGTAAGAAAATTGTTCCGGTTACCGCTGGCGGTGGCGTCTACAAGTTCGTCACTCAGTGGCAGCAGGAGAACCCGGACTCTGCGGTGAAAATTTCCGCCTCCAGCGCCGGGATCCCTTATCCGGATCGCCTGAAGGAAGTACAGCGCGGCAAGTATGATGCCCTGATTCTGCCTTCCAATCTGGGTGAGCAGGCGGTAATCGATAACCAGAAGCTGGATATCAAAGCCAGCGAGCCGGTAGCCACTAACAATACCTATGTGCTGATCCACCGCTCAGACGAAAACCAGCGCCTGGCAAATGACGTTAACGATGCGCTTAAGTCGCTGAAAGAGGATGGCACCTTCGACAAACTGTCGCAGAAATGGTTTGGCGAAGACGTGGTTAAGTACATCAAGTAACGCGAACGCGAAACAGTGCCCGGCGTTGTTGGGTCAACGGTCAAGGCTGACACCATTATCAGGAGTGTTTCATCATGGATCTCACCGTCATGATCCCAGAGCTACTCTCGGCCTTGCCGTTGACGCTCGCAATTATGTTTGTGGCGCTTATCGCTGGCTTTGTGCTGGCGCTGATTGCCACCACCTTCAGGATTCGCAGGATACTGGTTATCAGCCAGCTGGCAGACCTTTACGTCTCCTATGCCCGCAGCGTACCGGTGGTATTACAGCTGTTCGTTGCTTTCTACGGACTGCCGGTATTTGTCGCCCTGTTTGGTATGAAAGATTTTGTTTCGCCCACGCTGGCATCAATGGTGGGACTGAGCCTGTATCACGGTGGCTATCTGTCAGAGGTGATACGCCCCGCTTATCTTGCCGTTGAGCGCGGCCAGCATGATGCGGCAGACAGCCTCGGCTACAGCTTCTGGCAAAAACTGACCCGTATTGCCGGGCCGCAGGCTCTGCATATTGCCCTACCCGGTTACGGTAACGCGGTGATCTATATGATCCACAACGTGGCACTGGTGATGTATATCGGAGCCGCAGACATTATGGCGACCGCGCATCTGGTGATGGAGCGCGATTATAACCAGTACCAGTTCAGTACCTATCTGGTACTGGGGGTGCTTTATTCCCTGCTGTGCCTGATTTCATGGCTGATTGTGCGCGTCTTTGAACGCCGTTTCGCCCGCTACACATCGAAAACAGCACCGTCCAAAATTAAGCTCACGGCGAGCATCTGACCGGAAAAGGTGATTAACCATGTTTGATTGGGATGTTTTGCTGCCGGATTTTTTGAGCATCATGGACGCCGTGCCGTTGACGCTGATGATGGCAGTGACAATTTTTATCTTCTCCACGCTGATGGGTGGCCTGTTTGCACTGATTGAGTACCGGCGAATACCGGTGCTGCGCGAACTGGTGATCGGTTACAAAGTGGTGTTTAAAGGCGTGCCAATGGTGGTGATGATTTTCCTTGCCTACTACGGCCTGCCTCCGGCGTTGCAGTTCAGCGCCGCGCTGACAGGTATTGACTATAACGGTCACTCAATGCCGAACTGGGTAATAATCGTCGTCGCCTTAACCGCCTGCGTGGCGGCGTTCCAGGCTGAGGTGATCAAAGGCGCGCTGAACTCCTTCGATAGCGGTCAGTCGGATGCTGCGCATTCGCTGGGTTATTCCAACGGACAGCTGTTCCGGCGGGTGCTTTTCCCTCAGGTGATCATCGCGGCGATCCCGGATTTAGCGAACTCCTTTATGGTGATCATGAAGGCGCTCTCTCTGGCCTTCGCCATTGAAGTGGTGGATATCTTTGCCCAGGCGCAGCTGACAGCGGCACTGAATTATTACTACCTTGAAGCGTTCCTGGTGGCGGTGGTGTTCTATATGGTGATTGCTTACGTCATCACCAAAATTGCTGACAAGCTGGAGGCGGCGCTCAGAATCAGAACCTGAGGGCGTTTTATCGGCAGGAATACGCGCCCCGGAAGGATGCCCGGGGCGCGACAATCACTTCTTCGGGGACGGAGTAGAAAACCGTTTTACCCGGCTGGTCGGCAGCGTGTTAGCCGGATCGTCAGGCCACAGATGCTTTGGATAGCGCCCTTTCATCTCCTTTTGCACTTCACGATAAGCTCCCGACCAGAATGCGGCCAAATCGCGGGTGATCTGCAACGGCCGCTGCGCCGGGGAGAGCAGCTCCAGCACCAGCGGCACACGCCCGTTCGCCACGCTGGGATTTTTCGCCTCGCCGTACATCTCCTGTAATCGCACCGCCAGCGCCGGAGGCTTGTCCTGATGATAGTGAATCGGCAAGCGGCTGCCGGTGGGTACCACATAATGAGTGGGCAGCACCGCGTCCAGCTGCTGGCGTTGCGCCCATGTCAGCAGCCCGGCCAGCGCATTGCCCACATCAAGCTGGCGCAGGCCTTTGCCATCGCGCACGCCGCTCATGGCAGGCAGCAGCCATTTCTCCAGCGTTGCCAGCAGCGCAGGCTCCTCTGCGGCGGGCCAGCCCCCTTCCGGCAGCCACTGGGCGGCACAAATCAGCCGCAAACGCAGCTGTTCAGCCTGCGGCGTCCAGTTGAGTACCGACAGGCCTTTACTGCGTACCCAGCGCAGCATCGCAGCGTGCAGCTCGCCCTCTTCAGGCTTCGCCAGCGGCTGTGATTTCAGTACCAGCTGACCAATCTGTTCACGACGCCAGGCGCGCAGGGTACCTTTTTCTTCATCCCACTCCACCTCGGTCTGCTGCTGTACCAGCGTCGGGCACTGGCTGACCAGCTGTTCAATATCCAGCGGCAGCGCCTGTAAAATCCGCGCATCCGGCTGGCCGTTGCCCTGCAATAAAGCAGGAGCGATCAGCCATTCGCTGCG